>VGBK01000086.1 GCA_016870535.1 Actinomycetota bacterium
CCCGAGGGCTCGCAGGCGGCGGAGGCCCTCCCGCATCAGGGTGAGGGCCAGGCCGCGGCGGCGATGGGCCGGGTGGGTGCAGACCGGCTCGAAGATCCCCCGCCGGTTGGCCGGGTCCCAGGTGATGCCGACGTAGGCACCGAAACCGCCGCCCGGGGCCTCGGCCACCAGGTCCAGATCGCGCCGGTACGAGGGAGCATGGGCGGTGAACCCGTGGAACTCGGCGGCGGTGTGGATGTCGCGCTCGAACGCGGCATTGAGGATGTCGGCCACCGCCTGGTCGTCGGCCGGATCGGGCCGGGTCTCCCGCAGCGTGTAGCCGGCAGCGATCTCCGGCACCGCCACCGGCCGCGCTCCGAAGCGCCGGCGGCGGACCATCCCCCACCCGGCGGATTCCGTCCAGCCCCGCTCGCTGAGCAGGCGCCGCCGGGGCGTGTCGTAGTCGTGGACGTACAGGCGCAGCCGGGAGCCGCCCTCCGGCCCCGGCGCCCCCAGGTTCTGCTCGCACCAGGCCACCATCTCCGCTTCCAGGTGGCGGAAGTCGGGGTGGAGTTGCAGGAACGCCTCCCCCGGACGGCCTTCGGGGTGGGCCGCCCCCACCAGGCGGCCGCCTCCGGTCTCCCAGAGCCGAATCCACACCGGCCAGTGCGGGTTGGGGGCCGGATCGGCGTCGTGGAAGCGCTGCCCCTCCCAGCGGCGTATCTCCCAGTTCCAGCCCACCGGAGTGATGGGGTAGGTGTCCAGGCACAGCTGCCGGATGCGCCGGAAGTCGGCGTCGTCGCGGTAGGGGCGGGAACTCACGATCTCGGATTCGGCGCGCAGCATCGGTCCCGGTCGGGAGACTCAGCATAGGTGGGCCTTCGGCGGGTACCGTTCGACCGTGGCCCGCCTCGAGATCCATCCCGTCACCGCCGACCGTTGGGACGACCTGGAGCGCCTCTTCGGCCCCGGCGGGGCGTACTGGGGCTGCTGGTGCACCTGGTGGATCCTCCCCAGCAAGCAGTTCGACGGAACCGCCCCCGCCGACCGCCGGGAGATCCTCCATCGCCTGGTGGCCGACGGCGTCGAGCCGGGCCTGCTGGCCTACCTGGACGGCGAACCTGCCGGCTGGTGCGCGGTGGGCCCCCGGGAGCGCTACGCCCGGATGATGTCCCCCCGTTCGAGGACCTTCCGACCTCTGGACGACCGGCCGTCGTGGGTGATCAACTGCTTCTTCATCGCCCGGACGGCCCGGCGGCGCGGACTGGCCGCCGCCCTGCTCGGCGCCGCCGTCGACTACGCCTTCGCCCACGGAGCCGAGCGCATCGAGGCCTACCCCATCGACCCGGCCGAGACGAAGCCGAGCCCGGCCAATCTGTTCGTGGGCTACCTCCCCGCCTTCCTCGCCGCCGGCTTCATAGAGGTGGCCCGAGTGGGGAACCGCCCGGTGGTCAGGCTGGAGCGCCCCGCACCGCGGCGGTAGCCTTCCCCGTCACTCAAACGGAGGCAGCAGATGCACAAGCGCAGGCTGGGCGGCACCGGGTATCAGGTGTCGGAGATCGGCTTCGGGGCCTGGCCCATCGGCGGCACCTGGGGAGAGGTCTCCGAGAAGGATGCCATGGAAGCCCTCCATGCCTCCCTGGACGCCGGCGTCGACTTCTTCGACACCGCCGACGTCTACGGCGACGGCCGCAGCGAGAAGCTCCTCGCCCGCCTGCGCCGGGAGCGCCCCGGCGAGCCCTTCACCGTGGCCACGAAGGCGGGGCGGCGGCTGCCCGCCCAGACGGTGGAGGGGTACTCCGAGGCCAACCTCCGCTCCTGGGTGGACCGCAGCCGGCGCAACCTGGAGACCGACTGCCTGGACCTCCTGCAACTGCACTGCCCGCCCGTCGCCCTCTACTACGAGCCCGAGGTGTTCGCCGCGCTCGACCGCCTGGTGGCCGAGGGCAAGATCCGCCACTACGGGGTGAGTGTCGAGCGGATCGAGGAAGCCCTGAAAGCCATCGAGTTCCCCGGTGTGAAGACGGTGCAGATCATCTTCAACGCCTTCCGCCACCGTCCCGCCGGCCTGTTCTTCCGTGAGGCCGAGGCCCGCGACGTGGGCATCCTCGCCCGGGTGCCGCTGGCCAGCGGCCTGCTCACCGGCAAGATGACCCGAGAGACGCGCTTCGACGAGACGGACCACCGGGCCTTCAACCGGCACGGGGAGGCCTTCGACCGCGGCGAGACCTTCTCCGGCATCCCCTACGAGACCGGCCTGGAACTGGTGGAGGACCTGCGGCCCCTGGTCCCCGAGGGGGCCACCATGGCGCAGTTCGCCCTGCGCTGGATCTTGATGTTCGACGCGGTGAGCACGGTCATCCCCGGAGCCAAGAACGCCGCCCAGGCCCGGGCCAACGCCGCGGCCGCCGACCTGGCGCCGCTGCCGCCGGAGACGATGGCGGCGGTGGCGGACCTCTACGAGCGGCGGGTGAAGCCGCTGGTGCACCACTACTGGTAAGAGGGGCAGGCGGAATCGGTCACCCCCGCGCGACATACTCGGAGGTATGCGAGCACCCGTCGGTGTGTACCCTATGCGCATGGCGCGCGTCAACATCTACCTGCCCGAGGATCTAGCCCGAGAGGCCAAGGCTGCCGGCCTGAACATCTCCCGGGTGGCTCAGGAGGCTCTACGCGCCGAACTCGCAGCGCGACGGGTGTCGGACTGGCTCGAGGCCGTCCGCCGGCTTCCCCCGACCGGCATCACCCACGAGGACGTGCTCGCCGCTCTTGACGAAGCGCGCGCCGAGTTGTGGGGCGACGATGCCTGAGGTGCTCGTGGTAGACGCCTCGGCCCTCGTGGAGTTCCTTGCCGACACCCCTCTCGGAGCAGAGGTGGGTCGCAGACTGGAGGAAGGAGCCCTGCACGCGCCGGCAAGCCTGGACCTGGAGGTGCTCTCCGGCCTCGGTCGGCTCCACCGCAAGGATCGGCTGTCGGCGCGCCACGTGACCACACGCCTCGAGTGGCTGAGACGGGCACCAATCGAGCGCCACCTGCTGGCGCCACTCGTCTTGGGCGCGTGGCAGAAACGCCACCGCCTGAGCCTTCCCGATGCCCTCTATGCGGCACTGGCCGAGAGGCTGCACGCAACCCTCATCACCACCGACGCCCGGCTGGGCCGTGCCTACCCAGGGGCAGAAGTGGTGACGGCTTCACACTGACGGTTGCTGCGCCCCCGCCGCGCTCAGCCCCGGCCGGGAGATGCCGATAACCTGGCGGACATGGGTGAGTCTCCCCTGCTCGAGTGCGTCCCGAACTTCTCCGAAGGCCGCGACCCGGCGGTCATCGGCCGCCTGACCGAGGTCATCGCGTCGGTGGACGAGGTGTCGGTGCTCGATGTCGACCCCGGCCGCGGCACCAACCGCACCGTGATCACCTTCGTCGGGCCGCCCGACGCCGTGGTCGAGGCGGCGGTGCGGGCCGGGCGGGCAGCGGCCGAAGCCATCGACATGCGGCGCCACCGCGGGGAGCACCCCCGTTTCGGGGCCATGGACGTCTGCCCCCTGGTGCCCGTCGCCGGCATCACCATGGACGAGGCGGTGGTCCACGCCCATCGGCTCGCCCGCCGGCTGGGCGACGAGGTGGGCCTCACCGTCTACTGCTACGGCCGGGCCGCCCTCCGGCCCGAGCGCCGCGACCTGGCCGCGGTGCGGGCCGGCGAGTACGAGGGCCTCGCCACCCGCCTCACCGACCCGGCCTGGGCCCCCGACTTCGGCCCCGCCGCCTTCAACCCGCGTTCCGGGGCCACCGCCGTGGGAGCGCGCGACTTCCTGGTGGCCTACAACGTGAACCTGAACACCACCTCCTCTCGCCGGGCCAACGCCGTCGCCTTCGACGTGCGGGAGCGGGGCCGGGTGGTCCGCCGCGGAGATCCCCTCACCGGCGAGGTGGTTCGCGACGCCGGCGGCAACCCCATGTGGGAGCCGGGCACTCTGGCCGCGGTGAAGGCCATCGGGTGGTACCTGGAGGAGTTCGGCATCGCCCAGGTTTCGATGAACCTCACCGACATCTCGGTGACCCCCATCCACCTGGCCTTCGAGGCGGTCTGCGAGAAGGCCGCCGCCCGGGGGATGCGGGTCACCGGGTCCGAGGTCGTGGGCCTGGTGCCGTTGCGGGCCATGCTCGAGGCGGGTCGGCACTTCCTCACCAAGCAGCAGCGTTCGCTGGGGGTGCCCGACGAAGAGACGGTGCGGATCGCGGTGCGCTCGCTGGGCCTCGACGACCTCAAGCCCTTCGATCCGCACCAGAAGATCATCGAGTGGCGCCTGCGGGGCGGAGCCGCCCCCGGCCTGATCGACGCCCCGGTGGCCGGGTTCGTGCACCGGGTGGCCTCGGACTCCCCGGCCCCCGGGGGCGGTTCGGTGGCCGCCCTGGCCGGGGCCCTCGGCGCGGCCCTGGGCACCATGGTGGCCAACCTGTCCTCCCACAAGCGGGGCTGGGACCACCGCTGGGAGGAGTTCTCCGCCTGGGCGGTGCGGGGCAAGAACTGCCACGAAGCACTACTGCGCCTGGTGGACGACGACACCCGGGCCTTCGACGCCCTGCTCGCCGCCTTCCGCCTGCCGCAGGACCACGAGGGCCGGGGCGCGGCCATCGCCGCCGCCACCCGGGACGCCATCGAGATCCCTCTCGCCGTCATGGCGGCGGCCCTGGAAGCCCTGGCCGTCACCCGGGCCATGGCGGAAGAGGGCCTGGCCTCCTCGGCATCCGACGCGGGAGTAGGCGCCCTGCTGGCCGGTGCGGCGGTCCGGGGAGCGCACCTCAACGTGCGCATCAACGCCGCCACCCTGGCCGACGACGCCGCCCGGCGCCGCTACCTGGAGCGGGGAGCAGAACTGGAAGCCCGGGCGCGCGACCTGGAGGCCGCCGCCCTGGCTGCCGTGGAGGCGCACCTGGCGTCGCCGGGCTGAGGCGCGTTGCGGCCGGGCCCCCGCGCGGAGGCGCGGATTGGGCGAACGGAGCGAGCCCCATCCGCCGAACCCCCGCCCGAAGGCGCAGCCTATTCGGGGGGAACAGGCCAAACCCGCGGGCGAAGCCCACCGCCTATCGGCCAGCCCCCTGAGGGGCGTCGGCGGGCGGGGTGTAGATCTCGCCGTCCTCGGTGCGGTACTGCTCGTCGTGCTTGATGATCATCAAGTCGGAGCGGAACACCGCGCCGTCCCAGGTGCCCTCGACCACCACCCCGCCGCCCTCCTGGAACAGCTGCGGCGGCGTCCCGGTGTGCTCCACGGGGATCGCGGCGGTTTCGTCGGCGATCACGAAGGCCACCCGGCCGTCGCCGGCCTCCAGGGACCCCACCTGCACTTGCCCCCCGAGACGAAGCCGCGCCCGGGAGTCGACGGCCTCCTCCCGGCGCACCTCGGTGGGGGTGCGGTAGTAGACGAGGGTGTCGCTCAGGCTGAAGAGCAGGTACCCGAGGACGACACCGGCCAGGCCCAGCGCCGGGATGATGAACCACAGATACCGCTTCACGCCCGGCCCTCCAGGCGGCGCCGGGTGCGCCGCAGGCGCCGGCCCAGGAGCAGGGCGTAGCCGGCGATGGTGACGAAGGTCACCCCGTAGCCGAAAGCCACCCAGGCCCACGCGGACACTCAGTCCACCTCCCCGTAGCGCGGGGCGGTGATGGCCGCCCCGGCGACCTCGACCTCCTCGGAGGCCAGACGCGCCGCCAGTGCCTCTTCGGCCCGCGCGTTCTCCATGTGGCGTCGCAGCAGGGCGGCGTAGACGGCGGTGAAGGCCAGCACGGCGACGGCCAGGGCGATGCGGAACTCGTCGTCCATCTGGACGCCGCCCGGCCGAATGACGGAGGGAGGCTGATGCAGGCCCCGCCACCACACCACCGAGAAGTGCACGATGGGGATCTGCACCGCTCCCAGCACCCCCAGCCAGGCGGAGCGGCGAGCCCGGGCCACCGGGTCGGCGATGCCGCGGCGCAGGCCCAGGTAGCCCAGGTAGACGAAGAACATGATGGCGGTGAGCACCAGGCGGGCGTCCCAGGTCCACCACACCCCCCAGGTGGACTTGCCCCAGATCATGCCCAGCGCGATGGTCAGGCCGTTGAAGCAGACCCCGACCTCGGCCGACCCCGCCGCCAGGCGATCCCACTTCATGCGCCGGGTCGCCAGGTAGCCGGCGCTTCCCACCAGGGTGACCCCGAAGGCCAGGTAGGCCAGCCAAGCGGCGGGCACGTGGACGAACATGAGGCGCGCCAGGTCGCCCATGGTGCGTTCCGGGGGCACGGCGAGAGCCGCCGCCAGGGTGGCCACCAGCAGGGCCCCGGCCGCCGCATCCAGCCAGACCTTCCGCCGCATCAGCGCGCTGCCTCCTGCAGAGGACGGGCACTCAGCACTCCGGCCACCGCCAGCAGGAGATCCATGACCACCAGCAGCAGCAGCCAGCCGAAGATAGTGGCCCCCACGCGGATACCTTCGGTGACCTGGGAGGCCGCCAGCAGCATGGGCACCGAGAGCGGCACCACGATGAGCGGCACCAGGGTGGTCGAAGCCACGCCGGCGGCGATGGCCGCGGCCAGCGTCCCCAGCAGGCCCAAGCCCACGGCCACCAGGGGGAGCACCGCCAGCACCCACCACCACCCGCGCGGGTCGCTCCCGTACAGCGCCAGGGCGAGGGGGGCCAGCACCGCCTCGAACACCAGCAGGAGCAGCGCCGAGGCCCCGGCCCTCCCGGCGAAGCGGGCGGCGGGATCGAGGCCGAGCAGGGTGAGCACGTCCATCTGCGCCGGGCCGTCGGCGGCGCTCTGCCGCACCGTCACCAGGACCCCGAAGAGCAGCACCACGCTCCAGTACATGCCCGGGCCCACCCGCTCCAGCAGAGGGGCATCCACCCCGATGGCCAGTGGGATCAGCATCAGGGCGGCCGCCCCGAAGGGCACGGTGATCAGCAGCACCTCGCCCGTGCGGAACTCGGTGCGCAGGTCCTTGCGGGCGATCTCCCACGCCTGGCGCCAGAGCCCGGTCATGATGCTGCCGTCCCCGGGTCGGCGACGGCCCCCGCCTGCAGTTCGACGAAGCGGCCCACCAGCGGGGCGATGCGCCCCGGCTCGTGGGAGACCACCACCGCCGCCCCACCCCGGCGGCGGACGCCCTCGACCAGATGGGCCACCAGGTCGGCGGCCTGCGAGTCGAGCCCGGCGTGCGCCTCATCGAGCAGCAGCAGATCGGGCCGGGTGAGCATCACCCGGGCGAACTCCCCCCGTCGCTGCATGCCGTGGGAGCAGGCGGCGGCGCGGCGGTGCCGGGCCAGGCCGAGGCCCACCCGGTCGAGCACCTCGCCCACGGCCTCCCCCGGGATCCCGGCGATCCGCGCCACGAACGCCAGGTTCTCCTCCAGGGTGAGCTGCGGGTAGAGGCCGGGGGTGTGGCCGATCAGCCCGATGCGGGGACGCACCGCGAAGCGCTCGGGGGAACTCAACGACGCGCCCAGTACGGCGCCCTCGCCGTCGGTAGGGGCGAGCAGGGTCGCCAGCAGCCGCAGCAAGGTGGTCTTGCCCGATCCGTTGGCGCCGATGAGGCCGACGGCCTCACCCGCCTCCACCCGCAGATCGAGATCCCGCAGGATGGGGGTGTCGCCGAGGCGCACCCCCACAGAGCGGAGATCGATGACCGCGGCGGGCACCGGCCGAGTGTACGGTCCCGGCCCCCCGAAGGGTGCGGGCGTCGCCAGGGGCATCAGTGCACCGCCGGTGAAAGGTCCGGCGCGCCGTCCCGCCCTCCTCGGCGACGCAAGGCAAAGGGCGCCGGGGCGAGCCCCGGCCGGGCACGCCGGCGCTGCCGGGTCAGCCCGCGGCCTCCGCCAGCATCGGCTCGATGATCGCCGTCAGCCTCGCCGGGCTCACCGGCCCGGCGGCCTTGTCCACGATGCGGCCGGCACGGTCGACGAAGAAAGTCTCGGGAATGCCGTACACCCCGAACTCCACCGCCGCGCGCGAACCGGGATCTACCACG
>VGBK01000087.1 GCA_016870535.1 Actinomycetota bacterium
GCACCGCCTTGGCTTCGGACACGATCACACCACCACCCTCAGTATCTCTTCCAGCGTGGTCTGGCCGAGGAGCACCTTCTCCTGGCCGTCCCGGCGCAGGGTTAGCATGCCTTGCTCCACCGCCACCTTCTTGATCTCGTCGGAGGGACGCCGCTCCACTGCCATCCGCTGTATCTCTTCGCTGATGGTGAGGACCTCGTTGACACAGAGGCGGCCGCGGTAGCCCGTGCCGGCGCATACCTTGCACCCGTTCGCCTCGTAGATGGTCACCGGCTCGCCCTCCGGGGGCAGGCCCAACTGCACCCTGACCTCCGGGGGCGCCTCGTGCGCCCGCCGGCAGCGTACGCACAGCTTGCGGGCCAGGCGCTGGGCCACGATGCAGTCGAGTGCCGAACTGACCAGGTAAGCCTCGACCCCCATATCCACCAGGCGGTTGATCGAGGAAGCGGCGTCGTTGGTGTGCAGGGTGGTCAGCACCAGGTGTCCGGTGAGGGCCGCCTCTACCGCCGTCTTGGCGGTCTCGGGGTCGCGCACCTCTCCCACCAGCACGATGTCGGGGTCGGAGCGGAGGATCGACTTCAGGGCGGTGGCGAACAGCAGGCCGGCTTTCCGATTCACCTGGACCTGGGTGATCCCGGCGAGGCGGTACTCCACCGGGTCCTCGACCGTGATGATGTTGCGGTCGGGCTTGTTGAGGACGCCGAGGGCAGCGTAGAGCGTGGTGGTCTTGCCCGAGCCGGTGGGCCCGGTCACGAGGATGGCGCCGTACGGCTTGGACAGGGCCGCCGAGAACCGATCGAGGGAGTACGCCTGGAAGCCCAGGTCGGACAGCTGGAGCACGGAGTCGTCCTTGTCGAGGACCCGGATGACCACCTTCTCGCCGTAGATCGAGGGCAGGGTGGCCACCCGCAAGTCGACAGCCCGGCCGGCCACCCGCAAGCCGACCCGGCCGTCCTGAGGCACCCGCCGTTCCGCGATGTCGAGGTCGGCCATGATCTTCACCCGGCTGATCACCGCCCCGGAGACCGTACGCGGTGTGGTCATCACCTCATGCAGCACGCCGTCGATGCGGAAGCGCACCCGGAGGTCCTTCTCCCCCGGCTCCAGGTGCAGGTCGGAGGCGCGCTCGTTGACCGCCCGGGTGATCAGGGTGTTGATCAGCTTGACCACCGGGGCCTCTTCCACCGCTATCTCTATCTTGGAGAGATCCTCGACCACCTCCCCCTCCCCCACCATGTCGGCGAGGTCGGCCACCGAGTCGTCGTAGCGCGCCATGCGCCGGATGGCATCGAGGATGTCGGCGCGGGCGGCGAGGCGCGGGGAGACCCCCATCCCGGTGACGGCTCTCAGGTCGTCCACTACCAGGACGTTCCCCGGGTCGGCCATGGCCACCACCACGCGGCCGTCCTCGAAGCCGATGGGGACGACGGTGTACCGGCGTGCCAGCGACTCGGGGAGCAGGGCCGCCGCCGCCGGGTCGATGGTAATCTCTGCCAGGTTCACGTACGCCAGGCCGGAGTGCCGGGCCAGCATTCGCACCATGTCGCCCTCGGTGACGATGTGCTCTTCCACCAGGACGCGGGTCAGAGGCAGACCGGACTCGGCCTGCACCGCCGACGCCCGTTCCAGGTCGCGCCGGGTAACCAGGCCCTCTTCCAGCAGCAGCGTCGCAATGTGCTCCGAGTCCGCGGACACGGGGAAGACCTCCGGTGGTGCCGACTACCTCGCGAATGTCGGCACCCGCCGTTCACCCCTTGAGCCGCTTGGCGGCCCCGCTCCGGCGGGTCGGCGGCCGGCCTCAGGCCCCTCGCGCCGCGCGACGCATCACCGCCACCGGAGCTTCGCATCCGGTCCATATGCGAAACGACAGCGCCGCCTGGGCCACCAGCACCTCCAGGCCGTCGGCGACGGGCAGGCCCCTCTCCCGGGCCTGCCGAACCGCCGGGGTGGCGGCCTCCCCGTAGGGAAGATCGATGAGCCCGGCGGCCTCCTCCACCAGGACCAGAGGAAGCGGCTCACCGTGCATCCCCAGAGTGGTGGCATTCACCAGCAGGGCGCCCGGCGCCGGCTGCCCCCAGGCCACCTCGGCGGCCCGAATCCCCCGCGCCGCCGCCAGGGCGCCACCCGCTCCCGGGCACCGCGTGGCCACGGCCAGCGGCACCCCGGCGAAGGCCACCAGAGCGGCCGCCGCCGCGCCGCCGCCGCCCAACACCAGCACCGGACCCCCCGGAGGTATCCCGGCCCACTCGCGGGCCAGCCGCAGCCCCCCCACGTCGGTGTTGTAGCCCCACACCTCGCCCTCGTCGCCCGCCAGGGTGTTGACCGCGCCGCAGGCGGCTGCCGCCGGGTCCAACCGGTCGGCCGCCGCCGCCGCCACCCGCTTGTGCGGCATGGTCACGTTGGCCCCGGCCAGGGTTCCTGCCCGGATCTCGGCGCACGCCCGGTACACCCCGGCCGCGTCCACCCGGCGCGCCTCGTAGCTCCCCTCCAAGCCCACCGCCGCCAGTGCGGCGCGGTGGATGGCCGGCGACCGCGAGTGCGCTACCGGGTCGCCCAGGAGCACCAGCCTCACGGAATCAGGCCCGCTTCCCGGGCTTGCTGCTGCAGTTGCAGGAACTCGTCGAAATCGTCGGTGAAGGCGTGGCGACCGTCGGCGTCGATGAGCACGTAATACAGGTACTCGGTCTCCGCCGGGGCGGCCGCCGCCCGGAGCGAGGCGAGGCGGGTCCCGGAGATGGGGGTGGGCGGCAAGCCCTGGTAGCGATAGGTGTTGTAGGGCGAGTCCACCTGCAGGTCGTCGCGGCTGAGCCCGCCGGGGGGAAGCCCCCCCAGGGCGTACACCACGGTGGCGTCGATCTGCAACAGCATGTCGATGTCAAGGCGGTTGAAGACCACGCTGGCGACGATGGGCCGCTCCTCGTCGACCTTCGCCTCCCGCTCGATCAAGGAGGCGATGATCACCCCCTGGTAGGGGGTGAGGCCGCGCTCTTCCAGGTAGGACCAGTCGACCGAGGCCACTCGCCGTTCCGCGGTGTCGGCCAGCAACTGGAGCACCCGCGCCGGCGGGTCGTTGGCGAAGATCTCGTACGTGTCGGGGAAGAGGAGACCCTCCCAGTCGGCCAGGGTGGTCGGCGCGGCGGGGAGCAGGTCGGATGTCACCGACCCGTCGAGCAGCGCCTCCTCGAGAGCCGCCGCGCTGAAGCCGGCCTGGTCGGCCAGCGAGGCCAGCATCTCGGCGGCGGTGAGCCCTTCGATCAGGGTGATGCGCACCACGCCCCCGCCGGGCCCCTGCACCAGGGCGGCGATCACCGCGTCGACGGTCATCCCCGTCTCCAACCGGTAGGTGCCCGCCTGCAGGCGGTCGCTCACCTGCTGCAGCCGCACCGCCCGCTCGAACTCGGGGGCCGACTCGATGACCCCCGCCTCGGCCAGCAGGCGGGCGATCTGCGCTGCCGAGGAGCCGGCGGCCACCTCCACCTCCACCGGTTCCCCCGAGACGATGCCGCTGCCGCCGCCGCCCAGGGCCCGGTTCACCATCCCGGCAAGCACCTTCACCCCGGCATAGGCGCCGCCGAACAGGATCACCACCAGGGCGATGGCCCCCAGCACCTTCAGGCTGGTCTTGGCCCAGCGGCTCGAATCCTCCTCATCCGGCGGCCCGGGGCGGCGCAGGCGGCTCATCTCCCCCCATCCAAGTACGCCTGGAGGAGTACCGCCGCCGCCACCCGGTCGCGCACGGCGCGGCGGCGCCTCCCCGAGAGCCCGGCGGCCACCAGCACCCGCTCGGCGCTGACAGTGGTGAAACGCTCGTCGTAGAACTCCACCGGCAGCCCGGTCGCTTCCCCCACCCCGGCCCCGAAGGAGCGAGCCGCAACCGCGGCCGGTCCTTCGACGCCGCTCAAGCCGACCGGCAGGCCCACTACGATCCGCGTCACCCCGAGGTCGGCCGCCAGCCGCTCGATCCGGCCGAGCAGTCCGGGGTCGGTGGCGTTCAGCACGTCGTGCGGCTGGGCGGTGATCCCCAGCGGGTCGCTGACCGCCACCCCCACCCGGCGCTCCCCGGGGTCCAGGGCGAGGACACGTCCCCGGCTCATGCCTCCTCCAGCGCCTCCCGGCCCGCCCGGCGGGCCGCCTCCAGGGCTTCCCCCAGCCGCTCGCCGTGAGGCCCCCCGGCTTGTGCCAGTTCCGGGTCGCGGCTCGACCCCCCGCCGAGCAGTCGCGCCGCTGGGCCGAGGACGGCGGCGGCCGAGATCCTTCCGCCGACCAGGTCGCGGCCCACCGCCGCCACCAGGCTCGCCTTGCCGTCGCGCTCGGCCCCGAGGACCACCAGGCCGCGCCCCAGCCGGTCGCGCACCTGCACCGCGAGAGCCCGCAGCTCGTCGGGCAGGAGACCGGGGCGGGCGGCGACCACCAGCCGGGCTCTCCCCACGGACTCGGCCTCTTCGGCCAGCGCGGCGGCCAGGCCGGTGCGGGTCTGGGCTTCGTAGGCCTCCAGGCGCTTCTCCAGGTCGCGGTTCCGGGCGACCAGCGCCCCCACCGCCTCCTCCGCCCCATCGGGGCGGACCCGCAGGCGTTGGGCCACCCCCAGCAACTCGGCCCGCAGGTCGCTGAGGTGGCGGTAGGCGTGGGAGCCGGTGTAGGCCTCCACCCGCCGCACGTTGGAGCCGATCGAGGACTCCTGCACCACCACCACCGGGCCGATCTGGCCGGTGGCATCCACATGGGTACCGCCGCACAACTCTCGCGAGAAGGCGCCGGCTTCCACCACCCGCACCTCCTCGCCGTACTTCTCCCCGAAGAAGGCCAGCGCCCCCAACTCCTCCGCCTCCCGGCGGGAGACCTCGAAGGCTCGGACCCGGGCGTTCTCGATCACCCGCTCGTTGGCCGCGGCCTCCACCACCCCCAGTTCCTCCGCCGCCACCGCGGCGTAGTGGGAGAAGTCGAAGCGGAAGCGCCCCGGCTCCACCAGCGACCCCGCCTGCTGCACGTGAGGCCCCAGCACTTCCCGCAGGGCCCAATGCAGCACGTGGGTGCCGGTGTGAGAACGCCGGATCCGCTCCCGCCGATCGGCATCCACCCGGAGGACGGCGTCCTGCCCCACCCGCAGCACGCCCGAGGCGACCTGCACCCGATGGCCGTGCAACCCCGGGAGGGGGAACCGGGTGTCGGCCACCCGCCCCGACCCGGTGGGCGTGTCGAGGGTCCCCGAGTCGCCCACCTGGCCCCCCGACTCGGCGTAGAAGGGGGTGCGATCGAGGTAGATCTCGGCCTGGTCCCCGGCGGCCGTCTCCTCCACGGCCTCCCCGTCGCGGAGGATGCGCAGGATGCGGCCCGGCGCCTCCAGCCGCTCGTAGCCCACGAAATCGGTGGGGCCGAAGCGATCGAGAATCCCCCGATGGCGCGGCGAAGCTTCCTCCCCGGGCCCCCCCTTCCAGGCGGCTCGCGCCCGCCGCCGCTGCTCCTGCATCTCGGCGTCGTACCCGCCACGGTCGAGGCCGAACCCCCGCTCTGCGGCGATCTCGGCGGTCAGTTCGACGGGGAAGCCGTAGGTGTCGTGCAGGCGGAACGCCGTTGCCCCCGGCACTTCCGTCCCGGCGGCCAGTCCGTCGAGTTCCCGCTCCAACAAGGCGTAGCCCGCCTCCAGAGTGCGCCGGAAGCGGACTTCCTCGCGCTCGGCGGTCTCGGCGATCCCCGCCGCCGCCTCCGCCACCGCCGGGTAGGCCTCCCCCATGACCTCCACCGTGGCGGCCGCCAGGCCCGGAGTCACCAGGCCCTCCGCCCCCAGGCCCCAGGCGTGGCGCACCGCCCGCCGCACCAGGCGGCGCAGGACGTAGCCCCGCCCTTCGTTCGACGGGGCCACCCCGTCGGCGATCAGGAAGGTGAGGGCGCGCCCGTGGTCGGCCAGCAGTCGCAGCGCCACGTCGGCGCGGTCGTCGACGCCGAAACGGGCCCCGGTGAGCCCCTCGGCGGCGGCGAGCACCGGGCGCACGAGATCCGTATCGAAAATGGTGGGAACCCCCTGCAGGACCATGGCCGCCCGCTCGAGGCCCATGCCGGTGTCGATGTTGCGCGCCGGCAGGTCGCCCACCACGTGGTAGGGCTCATCCTGGATGTGCTGCATGAACACCAGATTCCAGATCTCGATGTAGCGGTGCTCCGCCGCCTCGCCCCCGCCGATGGGCCCGCCCCCGGGGCCGAAAGCCGGGCCCCGGTCCACGAAGATCTCCGAGGACGGCCCGCAGGGCCCGGGCACGCCCATCTGCCAGAAGGTGCCTTGCGCCGCGCTGCCTCGCTGCAGCCGCTCCGGCCGCACCCCCACCCCGTCGATCCAGATGGCGGCGGCCTCGTCGTCGTCCTCGAAGATGGTGAACCACAGGGTCTCGGGGTCGAGGCCCAGGTGCGCGGTGACGAACTCGTAGGCCCAGGGAATCGCCTTCTCCTTGAAGTAGTCCCCGAAGGAGAAGTTGCCCAGCATCTCGAAGAAGGTGGCGTGGCGCGAGGTGGTGCCGACGATGTCGATGTCGATGGTGCGCAGGCACTTCTGCACCGAGACGGCCCGCCGGTAGGGCGGGCGCTGCTCCCCCAGGAAGTAGGGCTTGAAGGGGACCATCCCAGCGTTGGTGAGCAGCAGGGTGGGATCGACGGGGATGAGCGGGGCGCTGGGGACGACGGTGTGCTCGCGCCGGCGGAAGAAGTCGAGGAAGGCGCGCCGGATCTCGGCGCCGCTCCGCGGGGGGCTCAAGCGGTCCCCCGGAGGCAGGCGCCGCAGGCGGCGGGTGTCGAGCGTGGCTGAGCGGCCGGCACGGGCCGAAGGGTACTCACTCCCTGGGCGGACGCCCGACAAGGCGGTCGAGGGCCGCCAGGCGTTCCGCCCGGGCCGCCTCGTCGCCCTCCCGCCCCGGCCGGTACAGGACGGCGCCGGCGGCGGCGTCGGGCAGGTACTGCTGGGCCACCACCCCGCCCGGGAAGTCGTGGGGATACCGGTAGCCGACCCCGTGGCCCAGGCTCGCCGCCCCGCGGTACCCCGTGCCCCGCAGGTGCGGCGGCACCGCCGCCCCGGGGGTCTCCTCCACCGCCCCGCGCGCCGCCTCCATAGCCCGCTTCACCGAGTTCGACTTGGGCGCCGTCGCCAGGTACAGGGCCGCCTCGTGGAGGGCGTAGGCCGCCTCGGGAAGGCCGACGAAGGCCAGGGCGTGAGCGGCGGCCACCGCCACCCCCAGGGCCGCCGGGTCGGCCAGGCCCACGTCCTCGGAGGCCAGCACCACCATGCGCCGGGCGATGAACTCCGGGTCCTCCCCGCCGGCCAGCATGGTTTCCAGCCAGTAGAGCGCGGCGTCGGGATCCGACCCGCGCAGGCTCTTGATGAAGGCGGAGATCACGTCGTGGTGCCGGTCGCCCCCCTTGTCGTAGCGCACCACCCGGCGCTGCAGGGCCTCCTCCACGTCGGCGGCGGCGATCACCTCCCGGCCGCTCCCGGAGGCGAGCAGCGCCGCCACCTCCAGAGCATTGAGGGCCAGGCGCGCGTCGCCGCCGGCCCGCTCGGCGAGGACGCCCCGGGCGTCCCGGTCGATGCCGGAGACGATCCCCCCGAGGCCCCGCGCCGCGTCGGCCACGGCCCGGTCGATCAGCACCTCGACCTCCGCCGGGGCCAGCGGCTCCAGTCGAAAGAGGGTCGCCCGGCTGATGAGGGGCGAGTTCACCTCGAAGAAAGGGTTCTCGGTGGTGGCCCCGATCAGGGTGACGATGCCGTGCTCCACCCCCGGCAGCAGGGCATCCTGTTGTGCCTTGGAGAAGCGGTGGATCTCGTCGAGGAACAGAACGGTGCGGCGGCTCTCCTCTTCCAACCGGCGGCGGGCGGCGGCGAGCACCTCGCGCACTTCCTTGACCCCGGCGGTGGTGGCCGACAGGGCTTCGAAGACGGCGCTGGTCTCGGTCGCCACCAGATAGGCAAGGGTCGTCTTGCCCGTCCCCGGC
>VGBK01000088.1 GCA_016870535.1 Actinomycetota bacterium
GAATGACCCCCCGGGCGATCGTCATCGACACCGACCCCGGGCAGGACGACGCCGTCGCCTTGCTGCTGGCGCTGGCCTCTCCCGAACTCGAGGTCGTCGGCGTCACGGCCGTGGCGGGGAACGTCCCGCTGCCGCTGACGACGCGCAACGCCCGCATCGTCTGCGAACTGGCCGGGCGCCCCGACGTGCCGGTCTTTGCCGGGGCCGACCGCCCGCTGGTGCGACCCCTGATCACCGCCGAGTACGTTCACGGGCGCACCGGCCTCGACGGCGCCGACCTCCCGGAGCCCACCATGCCGCTGCAGGCGGAGCACGCCGCCGACTTCCTCGTGCGGGTGCTGCGGGAGAGCCCGGCGGGGACCATCACCCTGTGCCCGCTGGGGCCCCTGACCAACGTGGCCCTGGCCCTGCAGCGGGCTCCCGACATCGCCGGGCGGATCCGGGAGATCGTGCTTATGGGAGGCGGCTTCTCGGAAGGGGGCAACACCACCCCGGCCGCCGAGTTCAACATCTACGTCGACCCCCAGGCCGCCGACCTCGTGTTCTCCAGCGGGGTGCCGCTCACCATGCTGCCCCTCGACGCCACTCACCAGGCCCTGATCAAGCGGCGCCACCTGGAGCGCCTGCGCGCCCTCGGCACCAGGGTGGGGCACGCGGTGGCCGGGTGGCTGGAGTTCTTCGAGCGTTACGACGTGGAGAAGTACGGCATGGAGGGCGGCCCGCTCCACGACCCCTGTGTGATCGCCTACCTGCTGCGCCCCGAGATCTTCGGCGGGCGGCGCTGCAACGTGCGCATCGAGACGACCAGCGAACTGACCATGGGCATGACCGTGGTCGACTGGTGGGGGATGACGGGGCTGGCGCCCAACTGCACGGTGATCCGCCGCCTCGACTCCGAGGCGTTCTTCGACTTGCTGATCGAGCGGATCGCCCGCCTCTAGGCCATCGGCGCCGGCTGGAGAACCGAGAAGTAGGCCCCGTCGGCGCTGCGCAGGACGGCGAAGCGCCCCACTCCAGGGACGTCCACGGCCGGCACCACGACGGCGCCGCCGGCGGCTGCCGCCTTGGCTGCCACGGCGTCGGCATCGTCGACCTGGAAGTAGACCTCCCAATGGGAGGGGGCCTCGCCCATTTCGGGGGTGATCGCCATCATGCCGCCGCGCTGGTGCTCGCCGTCCTTGAACAGGTAGTAGGGCGCGTCGGGCAGGGGCATCGTCTCCCGGGCCCAGCCGAACACCGACGAGTAGAAGGCTCCCGCCGCCCCCGGGTCACCGGTCTGCAGCTCGTGCCAGACCATGGTGCCGGGCTCGTCGAACCGGCCCGACCCCCGGTGCCCGCCGGCCTGCCAGATGCCGCACATGGCCCCCGTGGGGTCGGAGAAGGCGCCGCCCCGGCCGTGCCGCGGGACGTCGAACACCGGTCCCATGGGCCGGGCCCCGGCTGCCACTGCCGCCGCCATGGTGGCATCGGCATCGGCCACGGCCACATACGAGGTCCAGCACGGCCGGGCGCCCATGTCGAGCATGTTCCGGTCGTAGGTGTAGAGGCCGGCCACCGGCATCCCCTCCCGCAGGCACATGGTGTACCCGCTCTCGTCGACGGTGGTGTAGTCCCACCCGAAGAGGGCGGCGTAGTAGGCCTCGGCCTTCTCCAGGTCGGTGGTCCCCTGGTCGACCCAGCAGAAGGAGCCGGGGGAGTACTCGGTGATCTGGGGCATGGGGCGGACTCCTCGATGGGGAGGGGGACTCTATCGGGGGACGGTCTGCTGCGGGGGGCCGTCGGCCGGCTCGCGCACCCCGAGCAGCAGAGCCATGGCGAGGGCCCCGGCGGCGGCCGATGCCGTGGAGTTGGCGGCGAAGCCGCCCCAGGCGAAGAGGGCCGGTCCCGCCAGCCCGGCCAGGGCGCGGGAGGCGGAGAGAGCCACGACCAGGAGTGCCAGGAAGCGGGCCCGGGCCTCGGGCGCCACCTCGGTGGCCAGAGGCAGAGCCGAGACGACGGCGAACTCGAAACCGAAGAAGGCCAGGACCATGACGCTCAGGCCTGCGCTGAGGCTCCCCGAGGCCGGGCCGAGGGCGGCGAAGGCGGCGATGCAGACGGCCAGGCCCAGCAGGACGCTGCGGCGCGGCCCGAGGCGGTCGGTGAGGGCGAACGACGCCCCCTCGCCGGCCAGTTCGGCGACGGCGATGGCAGTAGCGGCACCGCCCAGAGCGACCAGGGATAGGCCGAAGCGGTCCTCGAGCCAGGCGCCGAACACGAGGAACGAGACCTCGGCGGCGAACATGAGGGCGAAGACCGCAGTGAGGATCAGTGCCGCGGGCCGGGTGAGGCGCAGCCGAGGTGCCTTCCCTCTTCCGGTGAGCGGGGCGTCGCGGTCCATCATCCAGGGCAGCGCGGCCAGGGCGGCCAGGGCCAGGCCGGCCACCACCCAGAACGGCGCCCGCCAGCCGAGGCGGGTGATCAGCCACCCCGCCGCCGGGGCCCCGACGAGGAGAGCCAGCGCCCACGTGGTTTCGAAGAGGGCGATGTAGCGTCCCCGCCGGCGGTACGGGACCCGGTCGGCGATGAAGGCCTGGCCGGAGATGTCGAAGAGCGGCTTGGCCAGGCCGAACAGGGCAAAGCCGGTGATGGCGCCGGCGTAGACGCCGGAGGCGGCGGTGATGGCGGCGCCGAGCACGAAGAGGGCCAGGCCCACCGCCACGGTGCGCCGCCGCCGCTCGCCGCGCCCGGCGGTGGCCACCACCAGGGGGGTGGCCAGGCCGGCCACGGCCCGCACCGACATCAGCAGCCCCCCTTGCTCGAGGGTGATGCCCAGGCCGCGGCTGATGGCCGGCAAGAAGGGGTAGGCGAACCGGTGGGCCGTGCTGAGCACGAGGCGGGCGGCGATCAGGTAGGCCAGGGAGGCCCGCAGCGAGCGGCGGCCGGGGAGACCTGCCGGGCCCGCGCCGTCGATCATGCCGGCGGCACCGCGCCGTCGGTGAAGAGGCGCGGGACGAGCATCCAGAGGAGAACCGCCCTGCCCGGCTCCAGGTCGGCCCACGAGGCCACCTCGAGGCAGGCGGCGGCGGCGGTGGCCATCTTCACCCGTCCGCCGCCGGTCAGGGCCGCCACCGTCTGGGACCAGGCCGGCTCGTGGCCGACGACGAGCACCCGGCCGGCGTCGCCGGCCCGGTCGCGCACGGCGGCGATGACGGCTCCGGGAGAGCCCGGGCTCAGCCGGGAATCCACCACCACGGGGGCTGCCCAGGCGCCGGCGGCCCCGGCCAGTTCGACCGTCTCCCGGGAGCGCCGGGCCGGGGAGGTGAGCACCAGGTCGGGCGCCTTGCCGGCGCGGGACAGCACGCGGCCCATGACGCCTGCGGCCTCGCGGCCCCGCGCGTTGAGCGGCCGGTCGGCGTCGTCGGTGAAGGCCGCCGCCCAGTCGGACTTGGCGTGACGGAGGAGGACGAGTTCCTTCACAGCCATCCCGTCGAAAGGGCGAAGAGCAACTGGGCGGCGTAGTAGAGGGGAAGGCCCCAGATGCGATTGCCGAAGCCCGGGGCGACGAAGCGGTCCCGGGCCACCGAGACATCCGAGAGGTAGAACGCCACCGCGGCGGTCATCACCGCCGTCGGCCAGAGCCAGCCGGGGAAGGGCGTGCCCGAAGTCAGGGCGGCGACGGCGGGGGCGGAAGGACCGGCCCCGGCGACGGCCCCGGCGGCGGCGGCGACCATCGCCGTGATGACCGCGATGTAGGCCACCACCGGCCCGCGCATGTCGGCGCCCAGATGGGGCCAGAGCCAGCGGCCCACCAGCGCGGCGGGGACGAGCAGGCCCGCCGCCACCAGCACCGCCACCAGGGCCTCAGGACGGACGGTGGCGAAGGCGCCGATGTAGGTGAGGTGGGAGAGCAGGAAGGAGCCCAGGCCCAGCAGGAACCATCTGCGCTGCGCCGAGACGAGGGCGATGTCGCCGGCCCAGCCGAGGCAGAGGGCCGCCAGGACCCAGGCGCCGTAGGTGGTGTCGGCGGCTCCGGCGGCCACTGCGGTGGCGATGAAGCCGGTGGAGGCGGCGCCCTTGGCCCATCCCCGCCAAGGGGCGTCGCGCTTCTCCCCGAGCAGCAACAGGCCCACGAAGGGCACGGTCAGGGCGGCGAGCACATAGGCCGGGGTCATGGGGTCCTCCGCGTGATGGCCGGGATCAGGGGCGCCACGGGCCCTAACCTATCGGCTCCGGGACCGGCAGGGAGGAATCGGCATGAGCAGCGGGGTGGCGCGGCGCCTGGAAGCCATCGTGGAGTCGGCCACCCTGGCCATCGCCGCCCGGGCCAAGGAGATGAGCGCCCGGGGCGAGGAGGTGGCCGACTTCGGTGTCGGAGAACCGGACTTCCCCACGCCGGCCTACATCGTCGAGGCGGCGGCCGCGGCGGCGCGGGAGTATCGACATCACCGCTACACCCCCACTGCCGGCCTGCCCGAACTGCGCCGGGCGGTGGCCGCCAAGACCCGGCGGGACTCGGGATACGCCGTCGAACCGGCCCAGGTGCTGGTGACGAACGGGGCCAAGGGGGCGATCTACACCGCCTGCCAGGCCCTGCTCGATCCCGGCGACGAGGTGCTGCTGCCCGCTCCCTACTGGGTGACCTACCCGGAGGCGGTGGCCCTGGCCGGGGGCGTGACCCGGCCGATCCCCACCACGCTGGCGGGGGGCTTCCGGGCCACCGTCGAGCAACTGGAGGCGGCGCGCACCCCGAGCACCAAGATGCTGATCTTCGTCTCCCCCTCGAACCCGACCGGGGCGGTCTACCCGCCCGACGAGGTCGCCGCCATCGGCCGGTGGGCGGCGGAGCACGGCATCTGGGTGCTCACCGACGAGATCTACGAGCACCTGGTCTACGACTCGGCCCGGTTCTGCTCGCTGCCGGTGGTGGCCCCCGAGGCGGCGGGGCGCTGCGTCGTGGTCAACGGCCCGTCCAAGACCTACGCCATGACCGGGTGGCGGGTGGGGTGGATGATCGCCCCGGCGGCGGTGACTCAGGCGGCGATCCGCTTCCAGTCGCACGCCTCGTCGAATGTGGCCAATGTCAGCCAGGCGGCGACCGTGGCCGCCCTCGAAGGGCCGATGGCGGCCATGGAGGAGATGCGGGCCGTCTTCGACCGCCGCCGCCGCGAGATGCACCGCCTGCTGTCGGCTCTTCCCGGGGTGCGGGTAGCCGAGCCGGAGGGGGCCTTCTACGCCTTTCCCGACGTGACCGGTTTGCTGGGGCGGGACCTGGGAGGCGGGGACCGGGCCGCCACCGACACCGAGTTGGCGGCCCTCTTGCTGGACCGGGCCAAGGCCGCCGTCGTGCCCGGGGAAGCCTTCGGTGCCCCGGGCCACCTGCGCTTCTCGTTCGCCCTGGCCGACGCCGACCTGCGGAATGGCCTCGGGCGGGTGGCGGCCTACCTGGCGGGGGCCTGACCCCGGGCGGCCAGGAACTCGAGAGCCTGCCGGTAGCCGTCGCAGCCGTGCCCGCTGATGGTGGTGGCGCAGGCGGCGGAGACGACCGAACGGGCCCGCCACTCCTCGCGGGCGGCGATGTCGGACAGGTGCACTTCCACCACCGGCAGGGCGATGGCCTCCACCGCGTCGTGGAGGGCGTAGGAGTAGTGGGCGAGCGCTCCCGGGTTGAGCACCACCCCGTCGCAGCGCCCCAGCGCCTGGTGGAGGCGGTCGATGATCGCCCCCTCGTGGTTCGACTGGAAGGTGTCCACCTCGAGGCCCAGGGCGGTGCCCCACTCCCGGCAGGCCTCCTCCAACTCGGCGAGGGTGGCGGTGCCGTACACCTCGGGGCGGCGCATCCCGAGCAGGTTCAGGTTGGGGCCGTGCACGATGAGGACCCGCATGGCCCCAGGCTATCGGGGCGGGGTGAGGGCGGCCAGCGCTTCGGCCCGTTCCAGGATGGAGGGCGGCAGGGGAGCCTCCTCCAGGTGGGCGCGGCGGGCCAGGGCGGCCACCAGGGCGTCGGCCACCCGGTCCACCGGCGCCGCGACGGCGTCGGCGACACTGCCGGTGGCTCTCGGGTCCCAGGCATAGCCGAGGGCGGTGTACACCGGCGTCAGGGCCCGGTTCACCAGGTCGGGGCGGTCGACCACCACCACCCCGCCCAGGTGCGAGGCTCGGGCGGAGAGGCGCTGCCCTACCCCCATGACCTTGCGTCCGCCGACGGCGACGCTGTACTCGCCGGGGCAGTACTCGCCCGGCACCTCGCCCACCCGGGCCTCGACTCCGAGTGAGGCCAGGGCTTCGACCACCACGGCGGCCAGTTCGCGGAATCGCAGGTGGATGGAGCCCCGCGGCTCGGGGTCGGGGATCGCCCAGGCGAAGGCCAGGGTCTGCTCGTGGAAGACGGCGGCGCGGCCCCCGGCGAGGCGCTCCATGGGGGTGAAGCCCTCCCGGCGGGCGGCGGCGACGGCCGCCGGGTAACCGGGCCGGGCGGTGTCGCCCACGGCGAAGGCGACCACCCGTCCCGGAACGAACAGGCGGAAGCTCCCGGGCCCGCCGGCCGCGGCGGCAGCCTCGAGCAGGGAGCGCGACACCGCGGCGTCGAAGTCGGGACGGCCGGGGAACCCCTCCCGGTGCAGGTGCACGACGCGGCGGGTCATGTCGGCGGCAGGCTAACGGGTACCCATGCGGGTCCCGCCATGGGTTTCGGGCGCCGCCCGGCGCGGCTTGGCGGTGCGGGAGACGATAATCGGGGCGGGCTCCTGCCTTCCGCCCGCGAGATGCATCGGCACCGCCTCATCCCGATCCTCACCCTGGCCATCCTGGCGGCGGGATGTGGGGACCTGCTGGGCGGGGTCGGCGACCTGTCGCGCGATGTCGTCCACGGCGGGTCGACCACGAGCAGCACCACCACCACCCTGCCCCGACCCGGCGGGGGGATGGGGCTCACGGGGATCTCCGGGGACATCGTGTGGGTGAACGACGAGTGGCGGGCGGCGCCCGGGGTTTCGGCGCTGGAGGTGGCCTATCGGGTCTGGCAGCGGAGCGACGGGGTGAACCCCTACGTGCAGGCGGGGCGCAGCGAGATCGCCGCGGCCCTGCCCGGGATCGGCTTCCCCCGCCTGGTGCCCGAGAAGGTGACCCACATCTCCAGCCAACTGGTCTTCGACCCACTGAGCGGCGCGTTGGACGCCGGGACGGCAGCGGCGTTCGGGCTGTGGACGGCCGAGCCGTACACCGTGCCGCGCCCCGAAGGGCAGCTGGTGGTGCTCCGGATCGGCCGGCGCTCGGCCCTGCCGGGCCAGGACCCGGGGGGCATCTCCACTTTCCAGGCCGCCGACGGCCGGGAACTGGCCTGGGTCTCGGGGGATTACGTCTACCAGATGTTCTGCCGCCGCGGGATCAGCGAGGAGTCGTGCTTCGCCATGGCCGACTCGCTCATGTCCTTGCAGTTGCTCTCCTACCTTCCGGCCGCAGGCAGCGGGTGAGCCCGGCGACGAGTGGGCTAGGGCACCCCGGCCGATAGCCTGGTTTCGACCCAGGAGGCAGAGATCTTCCCCGGGGGAGGCCACGGTGGCGGCCACAGCGGGGGCTGGTGGTCGTACCTGCAGTACGACGAGGAGCAGGATCGCCCGGTAGTCGACCGGCGCCTCCTGCGGCGCGTCCTGGGGCACGCCCGGCCCTACCGGCGGCTGCTGTGGCTGGTGCTGGGCACCATCGTGCTGATCACCCTGGTGGGCCTGCTGCCCCCGTTGTTGATGCGGGACCTCATCGACCGGGCGATTCCTTCCGGAGACCTGGGCCGGGTCACCCTGCTGGGCCTGGGCATGGTGGCCGTCCCCCTGCTGAGCGG
>VGBK01000089.1 GCA_016870535.1 Actinomycetota bacterium
ACGGCGGGAGGGACGCGGACACCTTGTACGGCGGCCCCGGCGACGACCGTCTCTTCGGCGGCGGAGGTGCCGACCGGCTGTACGGCGGGCCGGGCCGCGACCGGGGTGACGGCGGCCCCGGTCTGGATTCCTGCCGCACCGAGCGGCGGGCGGCCTGCGGCGTTCCGGTGGCCCCGCCCTGCCCCGCCGGGGTGGGGTGCGGGCGGCCGGCGGCGCCCGGGGTGCTCGATGTGCCGCTGGTCGTGGCAGAACCCTCAGGGGTGGCGCGTTCCGCGGCTCCGGTCACCTCGGGGGTTCCCATACCGCGGGTGGTCGGTCTCACCGATACGGCTCGCCTGCGCCTCCTGGATGCGTCGGGAAGGCGGGTGCCCGCCCAGTTCACCCCCCTGGCCCGCTGGGGCGGCGGCCCCGACGACCCGTCGGCGGTCATCCGCTGGCTGCTGGTCGACTTCCAGGCCGACGTTCCCGCCGGCGGGCGCGCCGCCTTCCGCCTGGTGAACGCCGGGGGCCCGGCGCCCGCCGCCGCACCTCTGGAAGTGCGAGACCTGCCCGGGGCGGTGGTGGTGGAGACGGGCGCCGCCCGCTTCAGCATCTCGCGGGCCGACGGCCGTCTGGGCGGTCCCGGGCTGAGGGCTCCGGTCGATGCGCTCCTCACCTTCGGCGACGGAACGACGGCCGGCATGCGAGGCCCGGTGGATGTCGCGGTGAAGGCCGGCGGGCCGATGCGGGCGGTGGTGGAAGTGTCGGGCTGGCTGCGCACAGAGGATGGGAGGCGCATCCTCGGCTACACCGCCCAATACTGGTTCTACGCCGGCCGGTCCGAGGTGCGGCTCTTCTTCACCGTCGAGAACCGGACCCCGTGCCCGCTGGGGGCCGACGCCCAGATCTCCTGCCATGCCGTCGGCTCGGCGGGAAGCCGGTCCTTTGCCGACCTCTCGCTGGTGCTGCCCGCGGCCCCGGGAGGGAACCCGCGCTACCTGCTGGGAGGGCAGGGCCGGGCCCTCACGGGGCGGCTCGATGGGCGCCTGCTGCTGCACCAGGGATCCAGCGGGACCGGGTCGTGGGACCACTACGCCACGCTGGCCGACTGGGACGGCTCGCCTCTCGACGCCCGGCCCCGGCTGCAGGCCTACGCCGCCCGACGCGGCTACCGGGCCACCCTGGGGGGCGTCCGGATCGGCGCCGGCGACCACGCCCCGGGCACGCTGGCCGTAGGGGGAGATACCGGATGGTGGGGAGTTCAGGTCGCCGATTTCTGGGAGCAGTTCCCCAAGTCGCTCCGGGCCCGCCGTGACGGGACCATGGAGATCGGCCTCTTCCCTGGGGAGTACGGGCCGCGGGGCTTCGCCTACGTGCTGCGGGCCGGAGAGCAGAAGACCCACGAGGTGTGGCTTCGCCGCGGCGCCGAGGGAGCGCCTCCCCGGGGGCAGGCTCTGGCGGCGACGGCGCCGGCGGCCTGGTACGTGGGCAGCGGGGCCGTCGGCCGCACCGCCCTGCCCGGCGCCGGCTGGGGGGAGCACGAGACCTACCTGGCGGCGCAACTCGACCCGGGCCGGCGCTATCGGCCCTGGATGGGCTGGTATGGGGACCTGCCCGAGGCGGTGGAGCAGACCGATTTCTACGGCATCTTCGACTACGGCGACTGGCCCATCGACTACGAGGGCTACGGGGTGGCTCCGCTGAACCTCAAGTACGACGCCGGCTGGGGGGCCTGGATCCAGTGGATGCGGAGCGGCGACCCGCGCTGGCGGGAACTGGCCGAGGCGGGGAACCGGCACTTCGCCGACGCCGACGTGCTGCACACCCTCCACCGCCCGCGACATTGGTCGGACGGCATCGCCTTCGGTCACTCCTACCACGACGAGACCGGATTCGAGAACCCGCACCGCAACTACGGCGGCACCCACCCCGACACGGCTTTCGGCCCCAAGGGCCTCCTGCTCACCTACTACCTCACCGGGTACGAACCCGCCCGCCGTGCTGCCCTCGAAGTCGCCGACTGCATCGAGCACCGCTTGCGGAACGACCTTCACCTCTGCCCGTACCTGTCGCAATGCAGCGGGGAGGGCTGGGCGCTGGAAGAGGGCATCCATTCCAACGGGGAGCGCCCGGCGGGCAACGCCCTGGCCATAGTGGTGGAGGCCTACCGAGCGACGGGGGAGAGCCGCTACCTGGAGGTGGCCGACGCCCTGGTGGCTTGGGGGGCGGCGGAGGCCCAGCCCTACCTGAGCGGCCCCGACGGCACCGACCGCTTCGTGAAGCCGTGGGCGCTGGGGCTGTACCTGCGGGCTCTGGCCGACTACCTGGAGGTGCTGGGGGAGTTCGGCCTTCCCGACCGGGCCGGGGCCCGGGCCTCCTACCTGGCCTACGCCGGGTGGCTGGTGGACCACGCCCTCATCCCGCTCCCGCCTCTGCGTTCCGGCCCGAGGGCGGCCTTCCCCTACGAGTGGTGGCTCGACGGCCGGGCGGCCAACGCCGCCCCCGACGTCACCAACTGGCTGCTGCTGGGCGCCGACGTCCTGGCCTACGCCCATCACCTGGGCGGGAGCGGCCGCTACCTGGCGGCGGCCGCCGCCCTCTTCCGGGCGGGCAGCCACGACCCGTGGTTCGAGGGGGACGCCAACACCTACTCCTCGACCAAGGAGACGGCCAACTCCATCACCTGGGGGAACACCTTCCTGTGGGAGTGGGCGGCGACGCGGGGGTGAGCCCTCGGGCGGGCGGCGGGTTGGGGCGCGGGCGGCTGCCGGCGGCGCCCGCGCCCGAGGCTCCTATCCCGAGTAGCGCAGGCGCCCGGCGACGTTGCCGCGCGGGTCTAGGAGGAGAGCGGTGTCGCCGCCGTTGTTCCACACCGGGCGGTCCTTGCCCCAGTAGAGGCTGCCCTCCCCGTCCGCTCCGGAGCCGGTGTGCACCCGCACCTGTTCGCCGGGGCGCAGGACGGTGCCGGCGGCGAAGTGGTAGCGGTGCTCGGAGGACTCGTCGCGCAGCACCCACCCGGTGAGGTAGGCATCCTGCTCGCCGCGGTTGGCCAGCAGCACCCACTCCCCGTTGAGGTCGTCCTCGTCGCGCCCGGGGGGATCGGGCTCCAGAGCGATGAGGGTGACCGGGTCCATGGACGGGGCGCCGCAGGCGTCCGCGGCCCACAGGCCGATCCCGTTCGAGTACGCCCGGTCGTCGGCCCGGAGGAACTCGGCCAGGCGAGGGTGGTCGCTCTGCAGGGCCAGGGCGAAGCCGTTCTCGAGCAGGGCGAGGTTGACCAGGGTCTCCCCAGCGTAGGCGTAGGCCAGGAGGCGGCCGAACTGGTCGGGCTCCGCTTCGGCTTCCAGTTGCAGCGGGCCGGCTTCCAGCCGAGCGCCGAGCGCTTCCCGGGCCCGGTCGCCGAAGCACTCGTCCTGCTCCGGCGCGTTGATCCCCAGCAGGCGGACCTCACTCTCGACCCCGTCGAGGGAGGCCAGGAAGCTGTCGCCGTCGACCACGCGGAGGAGAGTCACGGCGCCGGTCTCCGCCTCCGCCGCCGAGGTGACGGAGGCCGCCGCCGGCGCCGTGTTGGTCGCCACCGGGCCGGTGCCGGTGGGGGAGCACGCCGGGGCCGACAGCGCGAGCAGCACGAGGGGGGCGAGAGGCCGGAGCATGCCGTCAGGATACGGCGCGCCGGCGACGCGCAGCGGGCGGACGGGTTCGCCCCGCCGGGAGGGTGCTAGAAAGCACCCCGGCGGTCAAGGACCGGGCGCGCCGCGCCGATGCGGTCCGAGGATCGCCGAGAGAGGTGGACGAGTGCCCTACGCCCGGGTCAACGGGACCATGCTCTACTACCGGGAGGCCGGTGAGGGGCACCTCGCCCTGTTCATCCACGGCTTCCCGCTGGACCACAGCATGTGGCTGGACCAGTTGGCCGGCCTGGCTCACGTGCGCCGCTGCGTGGCCGTGGACCTGCGCGGGTTCGGACGCTCCGACCCGGTGGTGGAACCCGCCCTCTCGATGGAGATGCTGGCCGACGACGTCGCCGAGTTGATCGAGGCCCTGGGGTCGAACCAGGCCGACGTCGTGGGCCTATCGATGGGAGGGTACGTGGCGCTGGCGCTGTGGGAGTTGCGCCCGGCGCTGGTGCGCACGCTGACCCTGGCCGACACCCGGGCGGCCGCCGACGGGCCCGAGGCGCGGCAGAAGCGGCAGGCCACCATCGATCTGGTGCTCGACCAGGGCCGGGGGGTGCTGGCCGCGGAGGCGATCCGCTCCCTGCTGGCCCCGGGCCCCAGCGCCCCGGTGCAGGCCCGGGTGCGCTCGATGGTGGAGGGGACCCGCTACGAGACCATCGTGGCCGCGCTCCAGGGCATGCGGGACCGCGTCGACCGCACCCACCTGCTGCCGACGATCAGCGTGCCGACACTGGTCGTGGGCGGGGAGCAGGATGCCGGTTCGCCGCCCGCCCAGATGCGGGCCCTGGCGCAGGCGATACCGGGGGCCCGCACCGTCATCGTGCCGGGGGCGGGCCACCTCTGTCCCTTGGAGCGCCCCGCGGAGGTGAACGAGGCGCTCATCGAGCTGTTCGAGGGGCGCAAGGTGGTGTGGTGGAAGCCCGAGCCGTGAGGTAGGGCTACCCCTCCACCTCCCCGGCCACGGCCTGCTCGGCTTCCCGGGCCACCCGGTTTCCTTCCTCCACATTCACCCGGGTCAGCAGCCAGCCGCCGACCAGGAAGAACAGGATCACGCTCAGCACCGCCGGGCGGCTGGAGCCGAAGATCATCACCGCGGCGGCGAAGAGCAGCGGCCCGAAGAACGAGGAGAACTTCTCCATGATGGAGAAGAACCCGAAGAACTCGCCCGACAGCGGCGCCGGGCACATGCCGGCGTAGAGGCTGCGGCTCAGCGCCTGGCTGGCGCCCTGGACGATGGCCACCATCCAGGCCAGGAACCAGAACTCCATGACCGCGTCCAGCACGAAGCCCCACACTGCGATCACCACGTACACGCAAAGGGCCAGCAGCAAGGTGCGCTTGGTGTCCAGCGACGCCGCCAGCCGGCCGAACAGCAGCCGCCCGAAGGCCAGGGCGAACAAGGCCCCGACGGCCTCCACCACCAGCAGCATGCCCAGGATGGCGCCCAGGTTGGACTCCCGCACCGGGGGCAGCACCTCCAGGCCGCCGATGCCCGCCAGGGAACCGCTGGAGGCCGGGTCCCGGTCGGCGGTGACCCGAAGCGTCAGCAGGTGCTCCCCGTCGGCCCCGGCGGCCACCACCAGCCTCTCCTCGTAGCGGAGGGCGGCGTTGTAGCCGTCGATGGTCAGCGGCTTCCCGTCCTCGAGCACCGGGGCGCCGTCGATCAGCACCGCCAGCACGCCGAAGCCGGGGCCCCGGGCGTAGGTGATCTTCACCTCCCGGCCGTTGAAGGGGAGCCGCAACTCATCGCCGGGCCCGGAGCTGAGGGCGTAGCCGGACTTCGCCCCGCGTCCCAGGTCGGCCTCGGTCATCACCCCCCAGGCGCCGTCGAGCGTTACTCCGGCGTCGGTCACCCCGTACTTGCCCTGGCCCACCGCAGTAGAGGTGGGGGCGAAGTCGGGCCGGGAGCGGCCCACCAGGTCGGCGGCCAGGACGCGCCCGCCCACCATTCCCACCACCGGCAGGGCGACCAGGTTGAACACTACGAAGGCCACGAAGGCCGAGCGCCGCCGTTCCCGGCCTCCGGCATCGCCGGGGATGCTGCCGAACATCAGGGTGAAGGGGATGCCCACGAACTGCACCAGCAGCAGGGCCAGGATCAGTTCGGTGGCCCCGAAGCCCAGTTCGGCGCCGTAGATGGCGGCGACCCCGATGATCGTGCCTATGCCGTCGGCGTAGATGAGGAAGGCGATCAGGAAGCGGAACAACTGGCGGTAGCGGCGGATCTCCCGGAGGGTTTGGCCCAGGCGGCGGAATGAGGCGCGCACCACCTTCACCTGCGGCCCGCCCGCCGTGGCCGCCGGGGGCTCTGGCACCCGGCGCAGCACCGGGATCGAGAAGACCGCCCACCAAACGGCCACGCTCAGGAAAGACCAGCGCGACCCGGGGATCTCCCCCAGGAAGATGATCATGGCGGCGTTGATGGCCAGCAGGATCCCGCCACCCACATACCCCATGGCGTAGCCCAGGCTGCTGACCCGGTCCTGGTCCTCCCGGCGGGCGACGTGGGGGAGCAGGGCGTCGTAGAAGATCAGCGAGGCCCCGAAGCCGATGCGGCCCACCACGAAGAAGACCGAGGCCAGCAGCCAGTCGCCCGAGCCCACCAGGGCCAGGCATCCCACGGCCACGATCCCCACCCCGGCCGAGACCGCCAGCATCGGCTTCTTCCCCCGGCGCAGGTCGGAGATGGTGCCCAGGACGGGGGAGACGATGGCCACCAGGAACAGGGCGATGGACAGCGAGATGGTCCAGTACTGGGTGGCCACCGCCTCCGACGGCAGGGTCTCCCCGGCGACGCGGCTGTAGTAGATGGGGAGGACGGCCGCCAGGATGGTGGTGGCGAACGCCGAGTTCGCCCAGTCGTACATGGTCCAGGCGCGGATGCGACGCCGGTACTCGGCGTCGCTCACCCCGGCGTAGCCGGCAACGGGCACGGTCCCCTCCCTCCAGCGGACGGCGGAAGGCTACCGGGTGGCCCGCCGGGCTGCCGGGGAGAACGCCACCTACTTCAGCAGCAGGCGGCCCAGGCGCCGGGAGGCGATGGTGACCCCGACGGCCCCCATGCCCAGCAGGAAGGCGACGTGCCCGGCGAGGCTCCAGTCGAAGGCCCCCAGGGTCAGGGCGCGGATGATCTCCACGCTGTGGTACAGGGGCGAGAACCGGGTTAGCACCTGGAAGGCCTCGGGGTACACGCTCAGCGGGTAGAAGGTGCCCGAGAAGAGGAACAGGGGCAGCACTACCAGGCCGACCAGGTCGAAGTCCTGCCAGGAGCGCATGAAGGTGGTCGCCGCCATGCCGCAGGCCCCGAAGGCGAAGCCGATGAGGGTGGCGGCGGGCAGCGCCAGGAGGCCCCACCAGGACGGCATGAGGCCCATGGCCGCCATCACCACCAGGAAGCCGGCGGCATAGATGGCCCCCCGGATCAGCGACCAGGCGATCTCACCGACGGCGATGTCGGCCGGCTGCATGGGGGTGGAGAGGACGGCGTCGTAGATCTTCCCGTACTTCAGCTTGAAGAAGATGTTGAAAGTCGATTCGTAGATGGCCCCGTTCATGGCCGAGGAGCCCAGCAGCGCCGGGGCCACGAAGGCGGCGTACTTCACCGGGGTGCCGCCGGGCCCCACCACCTCGCCCACCAGGGCGCCCAGGCCCACCCCGATAGAGAACAGGTAGAAGAGCGGCTCGAAGAAGCCGGAGAAGATGATCATCCAGGCGCGCCGGTACACCAGGAAGTTGCGCTCCAGCAGGCGGCCGGCGTTGCGCCCCGCCCGAACCTGGGGGAGCACCCGGGTGTTCAGGGCCACCGACCCGCTCATACCACCAGCCTCCGCCGCATCAGGCGCAGTGCCAGCCAGGCACCGGCCGCCACCCAGGCCAGCAGGTAGGCGACGCTCACCAGCGGCGAGACCTCGAAGGCCACCGCTTCGAGGGCGAGGCCCCGGCACAGGCTCACCCCATGGAACAGGGGGGTGCCGTAGGCGGCCCACTCGATCCAGTCGGGCAACTGGGTGATGGGGAAGAAGGTGCCCGAGAACAGGAACAGGGGCACGATGCCGAAGCGGAACAGAGTGGCGAGCCCGGTCTCGTTCTTCAGCCGGGCGGT
>VGBK01000090.1 GCA_016870535.1 Actinomycetota bacterium
CCTCAGCGCCGGACGGCAGAGGCTATGATGTCACCCGGTACGCTCGGGTACTCTCAACGTGGGCGAAGCCGATCGCCGGAGGTGCAGCACAGATGGTCAAGTACCACAGAGTCGAGATCGCTCATCCCGAACTCAAGGCCCTCGCCGACGCCGTGAAGGACCGGCCCACCGATCGCTACGCGCACGGAACGGTGGGCACCGACCTCGAAGGCCAGCGCAGGTACATGGAGGCGTACCACCGCGCCGCCGCCTCCGATCCTATCCAGATCGGATGGAACGCCAACGAGCCGGAGTTCCATGCCAAGACGAAGATCTTCACCGTCCTCGCCAAGGGCTTCGAGGCCGAGATGGGCCAAGCCCAAGGACGCGCCGCCGTAGACCGGATTCGCCGCCGGCAGGGCGAGGAGATGGGCAAGAAGATGGCGGAAGAGGTCCGGGCTGCGGGCAAGCCCCTATCCCTGCAGTACTTCTTCGAGGTCTTCTGGGCCTACTTCCAGTGGTCGCCCAAGTTCGACACCGAGCGCTACTACGACGAGAACGACAACCTGGTCAAGTTCGTGCTGCGGCTCAACTGCCCGATCGGGGACTTCCTCCGCGACAACGCGCCGGACGTCGAGTTCTCTTCCAACTACTGCGACCTCGACGAGTACATCGCCCACGCCTTCAATCCCAACATCCGGTACTCGCGACGTCACTGGGTGCCCGGGGGCGACCTCTACTCCGAGCTGATCTGGGAGTTGGACCCCGAAGACATCATCCCCTGATTCTGGATGCCACCCAGTCCCGGATCGGTAGAGGCCCCCAGTCTTCGGACCCGGGGGCCTCTGCTTGGTCGGGATGGGCGCACCGCGGCAGGGCAGTTCCGCTTCAGAACACCGAGATCCAGGTTCCCGCTCCCGCCTGGAGCGCCAGATCGTAGACCAGTGACGCCACGGCGCAGTCCAGCGCCGGCATGCCCATGTGCGTCATGATGGTTCGCTCCGCGGCGCTCTCTCGTCCCGGCTTCACTCCCGGCATGATCTCGGTGGCAATGTCGGCGTAGATGTCCGCTCGGCTCAGGTCCCCTGCCTGCAGCCCGCCGATCTTGCCTACCTCGGGCCCCTCGATCCACTCCAGATCGCGCCCGTACCAGCCGACGACCCACTTGTCGAACTCCCGAGCGCAGGCCTTGTCCACGTCCCGGAAACCCGTCGCGGCGCACACGTGGGTGCCGGGGCGAGTCCACGAGGAGAACAGGACCGGCTGCGGCGCCGTGGTGACGGCACAGACGATGTCGGCCTCCGCAGCAGCCGCCTCGACGCTCGAAGCAGCCTCCACCGGAAGCCCCATCGACGCCTCGACCTCCGTCGCGAAACGCTCCACCTGCTCGGGAGCGATGTCGAAGGCGATAACCCGGGAGAGGGGGAACAACTCCCGCATCATGGCCAGGTGAGTGCGCCCCTCGTTGCCGCAGCCGATGATCGCCACCACTTCCGAGTCGGGCCGGGCCAGGTACTTGGCCCCCACGCCGGCATGGCCACCCGTGCGCAGGTTGGTCACCGAGGTCCCGTCGATCAGGGCCAACGGCATGCCGGTCTCGGTATCCGTGACCAGGTCGATCGCGGAGATGGCGGGCAGGTTGCGCCGGGGATTCTGCCGGTAGCTCCCCAGCCACTTCACCACAGCCCGCTCCAGGGGCCGGATCATGGCCGGAAAGGCCTGAACCACCCCGTGGCCGAAGGGAGGCTCCGGCTGGGAGCGATCGTGCACGTAGAGGTTCACCGGATTGGTTTGCACCACGCTGCCGTCGCCGACCCAGCCGAAGGTCTCCAGGCACCTTTCCAAGCAGGCCGCCGGGGTCAACAGCCCGGCGACTTCCTCGCGCGAGACGACGAGGATCTCCCCGGCCCGGCGATCGGCGGGGCTCACAGCTCGGCCTCGAGTGCCTGCAGCGCAACCGCCGAGGCGCGGACTGCTTCCGCCGCCGCCTCGGGGATCCGTCGGTAGGGCTTGCGCGGCGACCCGGGAGACGCTCCGCCCAACTCCGAGATCGCGTTCAGGTAGCCGTGCTCGTGGGAGAGCATCAGGGGCATCCCCGGGCGCCGGATGGCGGCCGACATCTGCTGCAGCGCCTCGAACGCCCGGCGCACCCACGGGTCGTCCTCGTTACCTCGGCGGCACTCGTCGACGAACCGGGTGCCGGTCTTCAACCCCGCCCAGGAGAAGATGCCGGTTGCCCCGACGGCCCCGAGCTTGGAAGCATGGAAGAACGCGGGGTCGTTGCCCGAGAACACGTTCACCCGGTCGGCGATCGTCAACAGGATCTGGTCGAAGTGCGGGAGCGCGAAGTTCGACTCCTTGATGGCCTTGATGTTCTCGACGTCGAGGAGGCTCTCCCACATCTCGGGGGTGATATTGAGCCCGGCGAGGGGTGAGTAGTTGTAGACCATCAGGGCCATGTCCCCGTCGAGGGCGGTGGCAACCTCTCTGAAGAAGTCCAGCGCCCAGGCCGGGGTCACCGGCAACGCATAGGGGGCGGCCAGCATCGAGCCGTCGGCGCCAAGCCGCTCGGCGTAGCGGGCCCGCCGGATCGCCTCGCGCTGGTAGGCGGCCGTGCTGCCGACCACCACCGCGATCCCGGCCTGGTGGCCTTCATCGATCGCCGCCTCGGTCACCGCGTCGAACTCTCTCTCGCTCACGTTGGTCATCTGGCCCATCGAGCCGAACACGATGCATCCCGGTGCCGTACCGGCAGCGACCAGGCGAATGCTGTGGCGCACGCCTTCGAGGTCGATCTCCTCGTTGTCATCGAGGCTCAGAGGGATCAGGGGAAAGAGGCCCTCGAGGGGTTTGCGGGTGAATGTGGGCATGTCTTCCTTCCTTCGTTGTCTTGACTACGCGGTGAGACGCTCGTAGAACCCAAGAAGTCGCTCGGCAGAGGCTTCGAGGTCGTCGAAGGTGACGGCCTCGCACCCATAGCCGATGTCGGCCATGGCCCCTTGCGCCGCCTCGGTGTAGACGATGGTGCCGTCGGACTCTATGCGATCAACTCCATCCCAGCGAGCAGCCGCCTCATTGATGGCGATGGCTTCTCTCCGGTCGAGGCCCTCTGGGAGCCGGAGCCGTATCTCCCCATCACCTATCCGGGCGGGGTAGCCTCCCGGAAGCCCGTCGGGGGCGGTGACGTGGGAGTCGAGCATCGTTTCCCCGGTGAGCGCCACGGCGTTCTTGACGGCCGACGCGGCGAACAGCGAGAACACGTCGGCGCGGCCCCAGTCGGTTGGCTCCGGCCAGGTCCTGAGGATTCGATCGAGGTCGTGCTCGGCGGTGACGTCACGCCCTTCGACGGTGAGCCGGAAGTGGTGGGGAACCTCCGCCCCTTTCGCCAGCAGGGCATGCGAGCCGACCAGCGAGACCTCTATGCCATCGGCCGGCACTCCGGTGGCCTCCATCGCGTACCGCAGTACCCAGGCGGCGCAGACCTCGACGTTGCCGGCCCCCGCCCTGGGACCAAAGCCGAAGCGCTTCCACAGCGCGACGTTCACCACATCCGGAAAGGCCACATTGATCACATTCGTGTCGATTCCCGAACGCCCCACCGCTTCGGTGAGCAAGGCCGCCGGAAGGAGGTGCCACGGCAGCCACAGCCCGAAGGTGGCCCTCCGGATGGCGGCCCGGCGGGCATCGTCGATGTTGGCGTTCATGAACCGTCGCGGCGACTGGATGGTGGCGGTGTGGACGATGGCGTCGGGTCGTATCTGCGCCAGCAGTCGCGCCACGCCGTCGGTCTCCGCCAGGTCGACCTGGTGGTATTCGAACCGCTTGGTACAGCCCTGGAAGACCGACCCCACCATGGCCATGGTGAGACGCGACGGGCCCACCCGCGCCGCCCGGTCGACGGCCACAATCCGATCGACCGCCGGCGTCCGAGCCAGGAACTCGAGGACCCAGCCGCCGAACACCCCGACCCCCGACACAAGGATGGTGCTCATGGCCCCGACTCCACCGGCGACCACGCCCGCCCGTTGCCCCCGACCGGACACGAGCGCGTTTCGTCACTCGCGGCGACCGACTGCCCGAGGGCCTGGTGCTCGGCAGAGGAGAGAGCGACCGGCGGGTGTGACCCACCGCCTGCCTTTCCGTACTGCTCAGTACCCACAGCGACCAACTGAGGCACCAGGCTGCTGCTCCCTAGGCGGACTTATCCCGGACTATATCACCTCGTCGCCCAGGGCAACCGAGACCCCCTCCCGATACTGCTGGGTACTGAGACGGGGTCTCCTCCCCTCCGCGGCCGGCCGCTAGCCCTGCCGAGGCTCGACTGCGGCCCCCACCAGGGCGGCGATGTGCTCGATGGTGACATCCGAGGGGCTCCTCCCCAGCACGACCACTCGCGACACCACACCTGCCACCAGGGTCTCGAGGGAGAAGATGTCGATATCGGAACGCACATCCCCGCGAGCTATGCCGCGCTGGGCGGCCAGCCGGATCGCTCGGCTCAGGTACTCGATCCACTCATCGAAGACGGCGCGCAACTCCGGGTCGGTGGTGGACGCGCCGATGATGCCCGCCACCAATCGGATGGTGCCCGGCCACCGATAGTCCCGCAGCCTCTGCTTCAGTATCCAGCAGATCTCTTCCTCGAAAGAGCCCATGTCAGGAGGCTCGATGGGCCCGAAGCGCAGGCGGGTGGCATCGACGATGATCTGCTGCTTGCTGCGCCAGTACCGGTAGATCGTTGCCTTGCTGACTCGAGCGGCGGCCGCAATTGCCTCGGTGGTCACATCGAGGCATCCGCGCTCTTCGAGAAGCCCCAGGGTCACTCTCAGTATCGATTCCCTGACCGGGTCGGAACCGGTATCGACCCGGTCGTCCGCTTCGTCGCCTGCCAAGGCATTCTGCTCGGATATCGCCACGGCGGTGACTCTACCCGCAGTCCCAAAAGGCGGGGACCGCCGGCACCGGCCGCCGCCGGAACTCTCTACTCACGCCGGCCTATCGGATGCATCGCCGCGCGGTGGAAATCCACGGTGCCGGCGACGGCCAGCACCATCTCCTGGATACGCCAACCTTCGACATCCCTGACGAAGCCGCACCGATACTGACCCCACAGGTACCCGTCGGGCGACCCGTCCCGATAGCGGTGCCAGGCGTACACGTAAGCCGTGCCGGTGGCTCGATGGGATCCGGCGGGGACCACCAGCAGGTTCGAGATGTGGTGGCTGGTCGCCGCGAAACGCTCCTGCAACCCCGGCCGAATCGCGCCCGCTATACGACTCCGCCCCCTTATCGGGGGGAACTCGGGTCCGTAGTCGATGATCGCATCTTCGGCGAACAGCTCTGCGATCTGCTCGGGCTCATTGCGATCGAAGTGCCACGCGTACCGGTGGAGGAGAGCGGCGATCTCCTCCCGGGCCAGCAGCCACTCCATCTCGGCCGGCAGCTCGGTGATGCCGTCGGATCCCTCCATGCACACCTCCGCGAGATCGCATCGACCGTCTTCGCAGCCAGGATCAGGCCGACCCCCGCCTCCCTGTACAGAGGAACCCCCTGCCATCAGGGGGTTCCTTCGTAGCGGGGGGAGGATTTGAACCTCCGACCTTCGGGTTATGAGCCCGACGAGCTACCTGACTGCTCCACCCCGCGTCGTAGCCGCCATCTTACCCCCTGCGGAGGGAAGGGCAACAGGCTTCCCGACGCCGACACCCAGGCGGGCGGCCGCCGCCGCCAGGGGCCGATCGAGAGTCCAGATCGTCGTCCCCGCGACCAGCGCCCCGGCCAGGAGATGGGCATCCACCCAGCCGATGCCGACACCGCCCAAGCCGTGTCGCTCCACCAGATAGAGCACTTCGTCGTGCTCGGCCATAGCGACGCCGGGGAGCGCCTGCAGATGCGCCAGCGTCGCCTCCCGCCACCGCAGACCCGCCAGCATCAGTTCGCCGATCACGAAGGGATGGGTCTCCACCGCTCCCTCCTCGAGCAGGGCGGCCAGCCGGGCGTTTCCCCGCGCCAGGTGGTCCACCCAGACCGCGGTGTCGACCAGCATCAACTCACCGGCCGGCGGCGGCGGGGAGCCTTCAGCCCCGGCTGACTGCCGCCGAGCGCCGCCAGGCGGCGGGCGCTCTCGCGGGCGATCAGGGCTTCGAGGCCGGCGTGTACCAGGGCCGTCTTCTCCTGGATGCCGGTGAGGCGCCGCGCCCGGGCGACAAGGTCATCGTCCAGATTCAGAGTCGTTCGCATGCATATAAGTATGCTCCATCGTATGTATTGGAGTCAACCCTCCGCCGCACCTCTTCGCACCCGTGCCGCCGGGTCCTGGCCATAGAACCCGGCCAGAGCCCCGTACAGCTCCGGGCACTGCTCCTGCAGCGGCACCGGCACATCGAAGAAGGCCTCCGTGGCCACGGCGAAGAACTCCACGGCGCTCTGTCCCCCGTAGGAGTCCAGCAGGGTCGGCTCCCCCTCTTCGGATCGCCGACGCAGCCGGGCGAACTCCCGGGCCAGCACCTCATCCAGATGGCGCCCCGCCGACAGGTCGCGATGCCGCGGGGAGCCGTCGACGGCGCCGTCGGCCATGTCGATCTTGTGGGCGAACTCGTGATGCACCACGTTGCGGCCCGTACCCGGGAAGCGGGCCTGGGCCGCCGCCTGGTCCCACACGATCACCATGGGGCCGTGCAGCCGCGCCTGGCCGGCCAGCGGGGCCGGGGCCGCGGTGACCGCCCCGTCCAGCAGCGGCGACGGCTGCGGCCCGGTGGGCCGAACCGAGGAGGGGTAGACGATGATGCTGTGGACGTCCCGGTAGTAGTAGCGGGGATCATCCAGGCCCAGCACCAGCAGGCAAGCCTGGGCGGCGATGTTCACCCTCACCTCGTCGGTGACCCTCATGCCGCCCGCGCCTTCGAACTCCTTGTCCACCAGAAAGACCTTGATCAGGTCCTCCAGGCGGGCGCGCTCGGCGGCGTCGAGGTACCGCCACTGGACCACGCTCCCGCTCAGCAGCGCCCGCCAGGCCGGCGGGAACGGGGCCTCGCGCGCCTTGCGGCGACGGCGCTGGCGGGGGGTCTCCAGGCGCATCGCGTGTCGAATCTAGACCGACCCGAGTGGCAAGACGCGCGCCTCCCCCTCCCGCTCCAGCGGGAGGGGGCTGGGGGAAGGGTCGCGAAGAGCGCGGCTCAGGTCTGCGGGTACAGCAACCCCCTCCGGCTCCTCGAAGACTCGGAGCCACCTCCCCCGTCCCCACGGGGGAGGGAAAGAGCCTCCCCCTCCCGCTCCAGCGGGAGGGGGCTGGGGGAAGGGTCGCGAAGAGCGCGGCGGAGGCTTACGTGTGCAGCAACCCCCTCCGGCTCCTCGAAGACTCGGAGCCACCTCCCCTTTGTGTCAGTGTGTGGGGTGGGAGTAGGGCCCGGGGTTTGGCTCTCACCTCCCCTGTCTTCCCTGTTCGGGGGATGACATTGTGTCGGGTCTGCCGACCCCGGGCCCTG
>VGBK01000091.1 GCA_016870535.1 Actinomycetota bacterium
CGAACCCCGACGAGGTCACCACCCTGGTTTCGAGGTGTAGGTCGATGAGAGAGTGGGCCCGGGTCCGCGCGATCAGGTCTTCCATGACCTCACGGGGGTGGGTCTCGGTGAGGGAGGTGAACACGTGGCGCAGGTTCCCCCCGAGGGCGTCCTCCCGCTCCACCAGGTGGACGGGGAAGCCCTGATCGGCCAGGGACAGCGCGGCGGTCATTCCGGCGACTCCCCCGCCGACGACCAGGGCAGTCTGGTGCACCGGCACGTCCACAGTGTGTTGCGGCTCCAGGAGGGCGGCCCGGGCGACGGCCATCCGCACCAGGTCTTTGGCTTTGGCCGTTGCCGCCGGGTTGTCGGCCGAATGGACCCAGGAGCACTGATTGCGGATGTTGGCCATCTCGAACAGGTACGGGTTGAGCCCCGAGCTGCGCAGCATGTCGCGAAAGAGCGGCCCGTGGGTCAGCGGGGTGCAGCTGGCGACCACAACCCGGTTGAGGCCGCGTTCTCGGACCTGCTCGGCGATGTGCTTCACGCTGTCCTGGGAGCAGGAATAGAGGTTGTCCTCGGCGTGGGCCACCCCCTGCAATCCCGCGGCGTAGTCGGCGACGCCGGGCACGTCGAGGTAGCCCCCGATGTTCGATCCGCAGTGGCAGACGAACACCCCGATCCGGGGGGCCTCGGCGGCGACGTCGCGCTCCGCAGGGAACTCGGGGGTCGAGGTGAGCGAGAAACGGGCCTTGCTCAGCCTGGCAGCGGCCGCCGCAGCCGCGCCGCCGGCCTCCACGACCGATTCGGGGATGTCCTTGGGGCTGCGGAACGGGCCGACGGCGTAGATGCCGGCCCGGCTGGACTCCAGCGGGTTGAAGAGCGTCGTGTGGCAGAAGCCGTACTCGTCCAACTCGATCCCGAGCCGGCGTCCGAGGTCCTTGACGGACTGGGACATCTCCATGCCCACCGAGAGCACGACCAGGTCGAAACGGTCCTCGTGGAGGGTGCCGCCCTCGTCCTGGTAGCGCACCAGCAGGTCGCGGGTGGCGGGATCCTCGCGCAGGCCGCTGATGCGGCACCGCGTGAACCGGACGCCGTAGCGGTCCCGGGCCCGCTCGAAGTAGCTCCAGTAGCCCTTGGAGAAGGCCCGCATGTCCATCATGAACACCTGGATGTCCAGGCCGGGCTCGTGCTCCTTGGCCATGACCGCTTCCTTGGTGGCGGCCATGCAGCACACCGACGAGCAGTAGTCGTGGTTCTGGTCCCGCGACCCCACGCACTGCAGGAAGGCGATGCGCCTGGGCGTGGCGTGGTCGGAGGGCCGCTCGACGTGGCCCGAGCAGGGGCCGGAGGCGGACAGGATCCTCTCGAACTGCATAGAGGTGACCACGTTGGGGTACCGCCCCAGCCCGTATTCCGTCGATAGCTCGGGGCGATAGGTCTGGTAGCCGGGCGCCAGGATCAACGCCCCCACGCTCAGCTCTTCGGTGCGGGCCACCATGTCGTGATCGATGGCGTTGACCCCGCAGGCAAAGGCGCAGCTCATGCACTCCGAGCAGATGCCGCAGGCCAGGCAGCGGGCGGCTTCGGCCTGGGCGGACTCATCGTCGTAGCCCCGCTCGACCTCGGCGAAGCCACCCACGCGGTCGGCGACAGCCAGCTCGGGGAGCGGGACCCGGGGCTGTCGCGCGATTCCTTGCACGTCCGCCGCGGTATGCCGCACGACGGGCAGGACGGGCTTGCGGGGCGGCTCGAGGTGCTCGCCCCGCAGGTAGCGGATGATCGAACGGGCGGCGATGTGGCCGCTCTGGACGGCCTCGATGACGAACGACGTCCCGGAGACGCTGTCTCCGGCGGCGAACACACCCTCGCGAGTGGCCGCCAGGGTGTTCGGGTTGGTGGCGATCGTCTGCTGCGGGGTGACCCCCACGCCGGCGTCGCCGGGAATGAAGGCCAGGCCGGCTCGCTGCCCCACCGAGAAGATCACCGTGTCGCCGGGGATGACGTGGGAGGAACCCGGCACCGTCGTCACGTGGAGGCGGCCGGTTTCGTCGAACCGGAACGACTCCACCTCCAGGCATTCCACTCCGGCTGCCCGCCCGCCCTCGCCGATGATCCGCTCGAAGCTCCGGCCGGCGTGCACGGTGACGCCCTCGGCCTCGGCGGCCGCGACCTCCCAGGCGTGGGCCGGCATCTCGTCGCGTCCCTCGAGACAGGCCAGATGCACCTCCCGCCCCAGGCGTACCGCGCTGCGGGCGACGTCGATCGCCACGTTTCCGCCGCCGAGGACCAGCACCCGCCGGCCGAGGGGCGGAGCCTGGCCGTCTGCGTCGGCGTCGTACCGGCCCAGCCGCACGTCGCGCAAGAAGTGGGTGTTGATCAGAACGCCGTCGAGGTCGCTTCCGGGAAGGGGCAGACGAACTCCCTCATGGGCCCCAACGGCGATCAGCACGGCAGAATGCCCTTCGGCGAAGACGTCGTCGAGGTTCCCGACCCGGTGGTTGAGCCGCAGATCGATGCCCAGGTCGACGATGTCCTGGACCTCGCGCTCGATCACCTCCGAAGGCAGGCGGAACTCGGGAACCCCGAAGCGGAGCATTCCACCGGCGAAGGGAAGAGCCTCGTACACGGTGACCCCGTACCCGGCCAGGGCGAGGTCCTGGGCGGCGGTCAGGCCGCACGGGCCCGCACCGATGACGGCCACCCGCTCTTCGTGGGTGGGCACCACGGCCTGCACCGGGCAGCGGGGTTGGGCGTAGACCTTGTCGGCCACGAAGCGCTTGAGGGCGCGGATGTTGACGGGCTCGTCCACCACGCCGCGGTTGCAGGCGGTCTCGCAGCGATGGTTGCAGATGCGCCCGCAGATGCCCGGGAAGGGGTTGTCCATCTTGATGACCCGCATGGCATCGTCCCACCGGCCTTCCCGAATCAGGGCGATGTAACCCTGCGCCCGTTGCCCGGTGGGGCAGGCGTCCCGGCAGGGGGCGATCCCGAGCTTCTGGATGGCGAAGGTGTTGGGCACGGCCTGCGGGTAGAGCTTGTAGGCGGCCCTCCGACTGTTCAGTCCCTCGTTGAACGCATCCGGCACCAGCACCGGGCACACCCGCACGCAGTCCCCGCAGCCGATGCACAGGCTGGCGTTCACGTAGCGGGGATGGTGGCGGACCTTGACCCGGAAGTTCCCTACCTCACCGGCGACGTCCAGGACCTCGGTGTCGGTCAGCAGTTCGATGTTGGGGTGTCGCCCCGTCTCCACCAGCTTCGGGGAGATGGTGCACATGGCGCAGTCGTTGGTCGGGAAGGTCTTGTCGAGTTGCGCCATCTTCCCGCCGATGGCGGACTCCTTCTCGACCAGATACACCTTGAAACCTTGGTCGGCGAGGTCCAACGAGGCTTGCATGCCTGCGATGCCACCCCCAACGACCATCACCGCCCCGATTGGGACGGCAATGTCGCCCTGGCTCGCGTCGGTCGCAGTTGCCACCAGAACTCCCGGCCCGGGAACGGCCGTAGTCTAGGTGCCTCCCCCCGGACTCCCGCTACCCCGGGCACTCAGGCCGGCGCCTCTGACAGGCGGGAGGCCTCAGGAGGACGAGGTACTAGTCCAGGCAACCCTCAGGGCGGGGACGGCGCATGAACAGGGTCGTCCTGAAGACCCGTCCCCTCTGCGAGCCCGTTCTCGGAGCCCCGCGCCGGCTCTGAGTTTCAGCGAGCCTACCCGGCCCCGGACCTCCGGCCGTGAGCGGCGATCAGGCGGCGGGTGAGGCTGCTGCCCACTATGGCGCATACGTCGGTAGGGAGGTGGTGCCCGACGGCGGCATCGAAGAGGACCCGGTAGGAAGGGCCGAGATCCTCGTCACCCAGCCAGCAGGCCACCGCCACCGAGACGAGGGGCAGGGCGCGGAAGGAGAAGGCCCGATCCGCCAGCGTCTCAGGCAGTCCGCTGAGGCCGACGGCGGCCGACGTGAAGGCAGCCGTGTCATTGCCGAATGTCCTGGCCAGCTCGTTGCCGGTGTAGCCCTGGAACGCCTGGGCGTAGAAGGTGCCGGCTCGCAGCTCGCTGAAGGCGATCCAGCGCCCTGCCTCGGGTGTCCCGTCGCACGTCGCGAAGTAGTAGGCGAGCAGGGCCGCAGTGAACGGATCGACCGTCGTAGCGTCGTCGACCCAGGTCGCGGCGAATCCCGGGAAGGTGACCAGCGTCTCACGCCCCCAGACCACAAGCCGGAACTCCCCGGAGTTCCCCGCCGCCGGGGCGTATGAGGAGAGCGTGTCGGCGGCGAGCCGCTCCGGATCTGCCTCGGCCAGCCCGGCCCAGATCTCGGCCACTCGTGCCAACAGCGAACCGTAGGGGTCAGGTCTATCGTTGTCTGTCACACGGTCTGTCACACGCGAGCCTCCTACGCCTGGGCCGGAACGGGCTCGAGGATGGGCCGGGGCGGCTCGTCGGCCTGGCAGGCGCCGTGCCTCCCGGCGCCGGACGCCGGATCAGCAACCGACGCCTCGCAGAGAGCCCCGGCGCCGCCGGTCATGTGGTGCCTCCCGGGTGGCAACGCCCGCATCCCCCACCCGGAATCACCCTCGCCTTGACGGCTGCGGACGGTTGGGATGGTAACAACTGCGAGCACCCCCTGAACCCCGGCTGTTCACCCCGAAGGGCACGCCAGGTCCTCCCCAGCAGCCCCGGCTGCTCGCCGCCGGGACGCGCCCCCTCCGATGAGCGCCGACGTCAGCCGCCGCTGGTCCGGGATCCTTCGTCCCTCAGCAGGCAATCCCCCGGCCGGAGGGCGCGCCGTCTGGTGGCGGGCACCATAATCAGGCCCCATGGACACCCACCTGGTCGGTGCCTATGAGGCCGACGGCCACGAGGCGATCGCGCGCATCATCCGGCGCCACTCCACCAACCCCGCCGACATTCGCCAAGAAGCCCTGAGGGGGATCGATCTCAGCGGCGCGACCCGACTGCTGGACGTCGGTTGCGGGTATGGGGCCATGGTCGAGGCACTCGCTGGAAGGATCCGACCCGGCGTCGAGGTGATCGGCGTCGACATCTACTGCAGCGACGAGGAGGTCTTCGTCGCCAGGGCCAGGGCCATCACCGGTTCGGCCCGGTTCATCTGCCGGAGACTCGATTCGCGCTTGGACTTCCCAGACCAGTACTTCGACGCCGTCATCGCCGCGTACTCGCTGTACTTCTTCCCCCGGCTCATCCCGGAACTGGCACGGGTCCTGAAGCCGGATGGAGTTCTGGTGAGCCTCACCCACAGCGAATCGAACTTCCAAGGCATGCTGGCGGCGATGGGGGTCTCTCCCCGGCAGTCGGCAATGCACTCATTGCTGTCGAGGTTCTCGGCGGAGAACGGGGCGACCAGGCTCGCCGAGCATTTCGGAGCCGTCGAGAGCCGGCCCTATCCCAACACGCTGGTCTTTCGAGCCGAGGATCTCGAGGACTACCTGGCGCTTGTGCGGTTCAAGCTGCCGTCCCTACTCCCTGCCGGCGACCCCGCGCTGGGACGACCGGAGGCCCTGCTCGCCTGGGCCCGCGAGTTGCTGGCCCGCGCAGGCTGCGTCTCGATCGAGAAGGATGACGCCGTCTTCATCGCTACGGAGCCTCGTCGCTCGTGAACCACGCCTACTGCGAGCGTTGCGGGGCGAAGCTGGTGACCATGGAGTTGGGGGGCCGACCGCGGGGTGTATGCGGGGAGTGCGGCAGGGTTAGGTACCACAATCCCCTTCCGGTGGCGGCGGCGGTCGTCCTGAACGATCGCCGGGAGGTCCTGCTGGTCCGACGGCGCAACGAACCGCATTCGGGCGAGTGGTGCCTGCCGACCGGTTTTGCCGAGATCGATGAGACCATCGAGGAAGCGGCCCTGCGGGAACTGCGCGAGGAGACCGGGGTCGAGGGTCGGGTGCATCGTCTCCTCACCGCCCGCTCGTTAGCGGACGACTACTACGGTGATCTTCTGTTCGTCTGTTTCGAGGTGGAGAAGGCCGGAGGCAACGAGGTGCCCGGCGATGACGCCGAGACGATCGCCTACCGCCCGCTCTCGGAGCTTCCCCCGCTCGCCTTCGATGCCCACACCGAGGCAGTTCGGGTCTGCGAGGCCCTCTATCGGGAGCCGTGGGCGATTCAGGACTCCTTCATCCGGCTGTATTCCGACGGCAGCGCGGGCATGTTGTCGGACGCTCTGGTGGTGCTCGTCGAGGAGCATGCCGACGAGATCTGCGACCGCTGGATGGAGGTGGTCCGCTCCAGTCGCACTACCCCGTCGTACCGCCGGTCCGATTTCGCCGAGATCAGGAGGGCAGGCCGGCAGGCGCTCTCCCAGTTCCGCGCCTGGATGACGGAGTCGGGGCGGGATCAGGAGGTCGAGGCCTTCTACGCCGGGGTGGGCCGGCGCCGGGCCGACCAGGGCTTTGGTCTGTGGGAGGTGATCAGCGCTCTGACGCTGCTGCGCAAGGAGATCTGGACGTTCGCCCGCCAGCGCCAGGTGTTGTCGAGCCTGACGGACGTCTACCGGGTCATGGAGCTCGCCGACCGCATGGTGTTCTTCTTCGACAAGGCGCTCTTCCACACGGCGCGGGGCTACTTGGCCGCGGGCCGCGGATAGACCCGCAGCCGGGAGCTTCCCGCCGTACGAGGCGGCCTGGAGGATCACCTCTCTCCGACCCGGGCCGCTCTCCCCTTCAGCCCTTCTCCATCTCCTTGCGGATGGCCTCCTCGCTCATCGGCTTCTGGAAGGTGTCCCAGGCGTGCATGCCGAGGCCGATCCCCCAGCCCAGCAGGGGCCACAGGGGCCAGAAGTGGCCGGGGCGACTGGTCACCCACCAGATCACCACCAGCAGGAGGTTCACCAGCAGGTAGATCACCAGGTGCTGCCAGAACTCCCGCTTGGCCTTGAGTCGCTTCACCGCGGCCTCGCGGCGGGCTTGGTCGTCCACGGCTCTCCTTCCGACGGTCGGTGCTGAGGGCCGACGCTAGTCGATGTGCTCCCCACCCCGCGAGGGGCCGTACCATGGCCCCGAGGGAGGTCCACATTGCCCACGGCGAAGCAAGAGGAGTATGTGCTGCGGACGGTGGAGGAGCGGGGGATCCGCTTCATCCGCCTCTGGTTCACCGACGTGCTGGGGTTCCTGAAGTCGTTCGCCATTACCCCGGCGGAACTGGAGGTTGCCTTCGACGAGGGTATGGACTTCGACGGCTCCGCCATCGAAGGCTTCTCGCGGGTGCAGGAGTCCGACATGCTGGCTCGTCCCGACCCGACCACCTTCCAGATCCTGCCCTGGCGCGGGTCGGAGAGCGTGGCTCGGATGTTCTGCAACATCGTGATGCCCGACGGCGAACCGTTCGAAGGCGACCCCCGTTCGGTGCTGCAGCGCAACCTGTCGCGGGCCGCCGACCTGGGCTACACCTTCTACGTCGGCCCCGAACTGGAGTACTTCTACTTCGCCGACTCCGGTGAGGAGCCGCGTCCGCT
>VGBK01000092.1 GCA_016870535.1 Actinomycetota bacterium
CGGCGAAGGCGAGGTACTGCAGCACCCCGATGATGATCAGGTGGGGTATGAGCAGGACGGCCTTCAGGAGGAACACCGCCCCGGCCAGGGCCAGGCCCCGGCGCGGCTGCTCGTTGCGGCGGTAGGCGATCGTGGTCTCGTTCACGGGCACTCCCTTCCCACGGCGGATCGGCCTTGCGGCATTGGATGGTACCCGGGACGGTCGGCCCGGCCCCGTCCGGAGTACCCTGGCGCCAGGCGCGAGAGAGGTGGCGCGGTGAGCGGTCCACGAGTGGTGCGGGCGCCGCGAGGCCCCCGGTTGCGCACCCGCGGCTGGCTGCAGGAGGCGGCGCTGCGCTGCCTGATGAACAACCTCGACCCCGAGGTGGCCGAGCGTCCCGACGACCTGGTGGTGTACGGCGGGCGGGGCAAGGCGGCGCGCAACTGGGAGGCGTTCGACGGCCTGGTGCGCTCGCTGGAAGCCCTCGGGGACGACGAGACCCTGCTGGTGCAGTCGGGGAAGCCGGTGGGGGTGTTCCGCACCCATCCCCTGGCTCCCCGGGTGCTGATCGCCAACAGCCTGCTGGTTCCCGACTGGGCCGACTGGGAGCACTTCTGGGACCTGGAGGCGGCGGGCCTCACCATGTACGGGCAGATGACCGCCGGGTCGTGGATCTACATCGGCACCCAGGGGATCCTCCAGGGCACCTACCAGACCTTCGCCGCGGTGGCGGAGCAGCGCTTCGGCGGCAGCCTCAAAGGCACCTTGACCCTGACCGCCGGCCTGGGGGGCATGGGCGGGGCGCAACCCCTCGCCGTGACCATGAATGAGGGTGTGGCGCTGATCGTGGAAGTGGACCCGGCTCGCATTCGCCGCCGCCTGGAGACCCGATACCTCGACGCCGTCGCCGGCAGCCTCGACGAGGCGGTGGCCCTGGCCCTGGCGGCGAAGGCCGAGGGGCGGGCCCTATCCATTGGCGTGGCGGCCAACGCCGCCGAAGCCTTCCCCGAACTGCTGCGGCGGGGGGTGCCCATCGACATCGTCACCGACCAGACCTCGGCCCACGATCCGCTCAACGGCTACATCCCGGCGGGGTACTCGCTGGAGGCCGCCGCCGCATTGCGGGCCCGGGACCGCGACGGCTACGTGGCCGCCGCCCGCGCCTCCATGGCCCGGCACTGCGAGGCCATGGTGGGTTTCCAGAAGGCCGGCGCAGAGGTCTTCGACTACGGCAACAACCTGCGCGGCGAGGCGGTGCGGGGCGGGTTCGCCGACGCCTTCGCCTACCCGGGGTTCGTCCCCGCCTACCTGCGGCCCCTCTTCTGCGAAGGGAAGGGCCCCTTCCGCTGGGTGGCGCTCTCCGGCGACCCCGCCGACATCGCCGCCACCGATCGGGCGGTGGCCGCCCTCTTCCCCGACGATCGCCCGCTGCAGCGTTGGCTGCAGATGGCCTCCGAGCGAGTCGCTTTCCAGGGCCTGCCGGCCCGCATCTGCTGGCTGGGCTACGGCGAACGTCATCGGGCGGGCCTGGCCTTCAACGACCTGGTGCGCTCCGGCGAGATCTCCTGCCCCATCGTCATCGGACGGGACCACCTCGATTCGGGGTCGGTGGCCTCGCCCTACCGGGAGACCGAGGCCATGGCCGACGGGTCGGATGCCATCGCCGACTGGCCCATCCTCAACGCCCTGCTCAACACCGCCTCGGGGGCCGCCTGGGTGGCGGTGCACCACGGCGGCGGGGTGGGCATGGGCAAGTCGATCCACGCCGGGGCGCAGGTGGTGGCCGACGGCACCGCCGACGGCGCCCTCCGTCTGGAGCGGGTGCTAACCAATGACCCCGGCACCGGGGTGATGCGCCACGCCGACGCCGGCTACGACCTGGCCGTCGAGGTGGCCCGGGAGCGGGGGGTGCGCCTCCCCATGCTGGGGACATGAGCCGCGACCTCCTGGTCACCGGGATCGGGGAGTTGGCCACCAACGCCCCGCGGTCGCCCGACCTGGTGGGCGTGGTACGGGAGGCGGCGGTCGCCATTCGGGCGGGGCGGGTGGCGTGGGCCGGGGCGCAGGCCGACCTGCCCGACGGCTTCGAGGACCTGCCGCGCTTCGATGTGGACGGGCGGGCGGTGGTCCCCGGCTTCGTCGACGCCCACACCCACCTGGTCTTCGCCGGCGACCGGTCGGACGAGTTCTGCCGGCGCCTGCGCGGGGAGGCCTACGAGGACATCCTGGCTTCCGGGGGCGGCATCCATGCCACGGTGGCGGCCACCCGGGCGGCCTCGTTCGACGACCTGGCCGAGGCGGGGGCCGCTCGCGCCTGGCGGCTGCTGCGCCAGGGCACTACGACGGTCGAGGTGAAGTCGGGCTACGGCCTCGATGTGGACAGCGAGGTGAAGATCCTCGAGGCGGCCCGGGCGGTGGGGGAACGGGTGCCCCTCGACGTGGTGCCCACCTTCCTGGGGGCCCATGTGACGGCCCGCGGCATGGGTCGGGAGGACTACCTGCGGCTGGTCAGCGGGGAGATGCTGGCAGCCTGTGCCCCACTGGCGCGCTACTGCGACGTCTTCTGCGACCGGGGCGCCTTCACCGTGGACGAGGCGCGCCGGGTGCTGCGCGCCGGCAGGGAACGGGGACTGCGCCCCCGCATCCACGCCGAGCAGTTGGCTCACACCGGTGCGGCCGCGCTCGCCGCCGAGTTGGGCGCGGCCTCGGCCGACCACCTCGAACACGCCACCGCGGAGGACGCCGCCCTGCTGCGGCAGGCCGGGGTGGTGGCGGTGCTGCTGCCGGCGGCCGCCTTCTCGATGCGGGCGCCCCAGGCGCCGGCCCGCCTGCTGTGGGACGCCGGGGTGACGGTGGCCCTGGCCACCGACTGCAACCCGGGCACCTCTTACGTCGAGTCGATGCCGTTCGTGATCGCCCTGGCCTGCCTGCAGATGGGCCTCACCCCGGAGGAGGCGCTGTGGGCCGCCACTCGGGGCGGGGCCCTGGCGCTGGACGAGGCCGACAAGGGCTGGGTGGTGGAGGGGGCGGTGGCCGACCTGGCGGTGCTCGAGGCTCCGTCGTACCGGCACCTGCCCTACCGCCCGGGGAGCGACCTGGTGTGGGCGCTGATCAAGGACGGGGCGCTGGTGGTGGGGTGAGCCTGTCCCGAGAAGGAGCCGGCTCTCGCCATTCCCTCGAGGCAGGGACTCTAACCGTCGATTCCGCCGATGCCGGCTGCGAGGGCCGGCTCCCCCGGGGGTGGCGATGGTCGGGGGTCACAGAGCGCGAAGGCGAAGCCCCCGTATCCGTTCGAAGGCGCTCCGATTATGGGTCACCAGTCCGAGGCCACCTTCGATGGCCGTAGCGGCGATCAACGCATCGGGGAGCCGAACACCCGTCTCGCGTCGGATGCGCCCGGCACGCTCAGCAACTCCGCGGTCGACGGGGATCTCGCGGAAGGGGCCAAGGAGGGTGTTGACCGAGGCGCTCGCCGTCGTGCCGGCGAGGAGTTCGGCACGGGTGATGACCGAGTAGTGGAGCCGGTGATGGCGAGGGTCGAGGGGACGGGCACCCCGGAGATGATCGACGAAGACGTCCGTGTCGAGGAGCAGATCAGCCACGGTCCCACTCGTCTCTGCTCGGCGGAACAAGTGCGGGATCGGCACCATAGGTCGCGGCCAGGGCAGGGTGGGGATCCGGGTGCTCGTCCTCGAGGTAGGCGTCGAGGGCTCTCCGGACGATCTCGGCCATGGTGACGCCCTCAACCTCCGCGAGAGCGTCGATTCGCCGCCGCTGTTCCTTGGTGAGGTAGATCTGGGTCCGCGTCGCTGACATACATCACAACATACAGCATCCCAGCAGGCGGTTCAATGGCGGCACCCTCCCTCTTGGAGAGAGGACATTGCGGCGCGCCACCCCAGGGTGGCGGGTGTCACCGGCGCGCGGCGTAGTAGGGGTGGGTGAAGGCCCAGGCTTCCCCGATCCACCGCGTCAGAGCCTTCCAGACGACGGTGTCCATCTCCGCCCGGCTCGCCCTGACCCAGGAGCTCACTTCGGCGTCGTAGCCGGCTCGATCACTTGGGTAGAGGTACACGCAGCCGATGACCTCCTGACCATCGAGGATCGTGTAGGTGAACCCGCGGCGCCCCTCGAAGTCCCGGGCGTGCCTCACCAGGTCCTGGCGGTTGCGTTCCGGCGACATCGGCGCCGGCCAGGATCCGTCCGGGAACCCGGGCGTCGACCTTATGTGCGGGATGCTCGACATCCACGCCTCGTGATCCCGTTCGTTGTGTTCCGGGCCCAGAGGCTCCAGCCGGAACCCGGGGCCGTCGAACGAGCCGGGTACCTCGAAGGTGGCGGGAACGAAGGTGCCTGCCATGCGGCGAGTGTACGGCCCGGGGGCTGAGTCTCAGAGCGACGCGACTCCGCAAGACCCGGCTCAGGTGACACTTCGTGACACCGGCCCGCCCCTGGGGTGCTGCTCGCCAAGTACACCCTTTCATCGGCAGGCGGCCACCGCTGCTCGCCGCCGCCCTGTCAGGCGTCCTTCGCTGGATAGGCGCCCTGCCGAAGCCCGTTGCGGGTGATGGTGTACCACCAAGGACCTGGCTCTCGCTCGATCAGCTTCTCGATTGGATCCCAGAGGCGCAGGAGAATGCGAAGTTGGTCCCAGACCTCAAGCTGACCAGCGCTGGTCAGAATGAGCGCCCGGAGAGGGTGCTCGATGAGAGCTCGCTTCTCCGCAGGGCGGCTGCGCAGCTTCCTGTCGCGCATGACGACCACCCAACGATTCCTGGCCACGATCGGGACCCAGGTGGGGTCCAGGTCCCCGGGGTGGATCGGGCTTCTGGGATGCCCTGGGTAGATGCTGTCCGACCGCGCTGCAGCGACTACCTGCCCGATACCGAGGGCACTCTCGTCGAAGAAGAACCGGATCGGGTCATTGGACACTCGGACACGAACCGGGAGTTGCTTCGCGGTCACGCGGCGAGATGCATGTACTCGCGCTCAAAGGTCACGGCAATCCCAACATCGGCGGGCGTGATGCCATAGTCCCGATAGATGCCGACGACCACGTCAACGCCCTCGCCGGCGGTGACGAGTTCAGCCATGATCTCGGTGCGAACCCGTCTCACGGTCGGTATGCCGAAGGAGACGCGAGGAGCGACCGTGACTGGGGGATCGGCGTCCATCACCACGTAGCTCTCGACCTCGTCTGTGAGGGGGTCGAACCGAACTCGCTTGAAGAACGCCGATGCTGCTCCACCGAGTACCAGCTGTTTCCCGCCTACCACAATCCAGAGTTCCTCGGGGGTCTGGAGCTGCTCTTGGAGATTCCACACGAGCTCCCTGCCGCTGACCATGGGTTCCGCGGTCGCCAGAGGGTAGGGAGTGCCGAGTTCGGCGCGGAGGGCTTCGATGAGCGGGCGGAGGCGTTGAAGCGGCAGGTCGTGACGATACTCACGAAGGTAACCAGCTTCCACGAACTCACCCCATGTCAGGTCCGACGAGCCCGTGGCGGAGGGTCTGAGGACGGGCTGGTAGGTGGTGCCATCTCTCTCCGCGCCCTCCAGCCACCACCTCAGAGTCGATGGGGCGACTCTGAGGAGCCGCGACGCCTCGGTGAGTGAGTAGGTGGGCAGGGTCAGGAAGGAATCCCGCCGGAGCTTGGGCATGCCTTCACGCTACCAAGGTTCGGCTTGGTCGGGGATGTTCTCGGGCTGCCGCCTCGCTAATGAGCTCAGGCTGCCCTGGGGTGTGGGGACCACCGCCGTGTCCCCCTCCACCCCTATCCCACAGGGAAGGGTCGGCGATCGGCGCCGCGGGCCCGGGTTCGGGCGTAGCCGTCCGGGGAGGCTCGTTCCCGGCGCCGGGCAGGCAGCACGCGAGAATCGCGGGATGGATTCACCGCGGGGCGTGGTTCGGCAGTCGCCGGCGGGCCGGGGACGGGGTGTACTGATCGCCCTGGCCGTCGTGGCGGCCGGATGCTCCGGCACCGGCCCGGCCGGTGACGCCACCACCGTGCCCATGACGACCCCGACGACGGCCTCGCTTCCTCCGACCACCTCGCTCGCCTCGACCACTACCTCCACCTCGGCGCCCGCCGCGACCGCGACGACGACCGCCCCGACTACCACCACGGCCACCACCCGGTCTCCGGACCCCGCCGCACTCGTGCTGCGTGGCGGCCCGATCCACACCATGGTGCCGGGATCCCAGGTGGCCGGGGCGATCGCCGTCGACGGAGAGCGGATTGTGGCCGTGGGGACCGAGGCGGAGGTCGCGCCCTGGATCGGCCCCGACACCGTGGTGGTCGACCTGGAGGGCCGGGCGGTGCTCCCGGGGCTGATCGACGGCCACGGCCATTGGATCAGCGACGACCACCTGATGGGGTTCGCCGCCGGCGAGGCCGGCGCCTCGGCCCGGTTCGCCGCCGCCAGCGGCATCACCACGATATACGACACCTTCGTGCGGCCCGACGACCTCGCCGAACTGCTCGCCCTCGACCGGGCCGGTCAGCTCCCGGTGCGGGTGAGCGTCTACTTCCCCTTCAACTTCCTCACCCGCGACTACGGGATGTGGTTCGGCGACTACACGCCCGGGGAGGTGCTCTCGCCCCACGTGCGGGTGGGCGGGGCCAAGCTCTTCATGGACCCCACCGACCCGGCCGGCATGTTCCTGTCGGAGCCCCACGCCGGTCGTCCCGGCTATCGGGGCGAGGTGGTCTGGGCCCAGGAGGAACTGGATGCGGTGGTCGCCGCCCTCGATGCGGCGGGCTGGCAGATCGCCGTTCACACCGGTGGGGACGGGGCCCTCGACATGATCCTCGACGCCTACGCCGCCGCCCTGGACGGCGGGCCCAACGAACTGCGTCACCGGGTGGAGCACGCCGCGGTGATCCGGGACGATCAGATCGAAAGGCTGCGCGCGCTGGGCATCATCGCCTCCATCCAGACCACCTGGTTCCACTCGGACTGGATCGGCGATCCCCACTGGGGAGGCTTCCCTGCCGCCCTGGGCCCCGAGCGGATCGGCTGGGCGGGGCGCTGGCGTGATCTGCTCGACGCCGGCGTCACGATGGCCGGGGGCACCGACACGCCCTGGAACATGCCGGTGTCGGTGGGCGGAATCGCC
>VGBK01000093.1 GCA_016870535.1 Actinomycetota bacterium
CCCCGAGAGTCTCGGCCAGTTCGCAGGCGGTGAGGTTCACCTCGTCGTGCCCGGTCACCGCCAGCAGCCAGTCGGCCCGCGACACCTCCGCCGACTTGAGGAGGCTCATGCTGGTGCCGTCGCCCTCCAGCACCAGGGCGTCCACCGACTCGGCCAGGCGGCGGGCCACCTCGCCGTCGCTCTCCGCCACGGTCACCGCGTGGCCGGCCTCGGCCAACTCACCGGCGAGGTGCCGGCCGATCTTGCCCGCCCCGATGATGACGACCCTCACGCCCCTTCCCCGCCTTCCCCAGCCAGGAAGCGGCGCACCCGGGAGGCCACCCCGCGCCGGACGGCAGCCGCCACCAGGTCGCCCGGTTGGAGCAGGTCGGCGGAGCCCGGGATCACCACGGTGCCCTCCCGCCGCACCGCCGCCACCCGCAACTCCCCGGCCACCTCGAGGTCCGCCACCGTGTGCCCGGCGGCGCCGGCGCCCAGCACCATCTCCACCACCTGGACGTCGCCGTCGGGGAACTCCAGGTGATAGGTGAACTCCGGTTCGTGCACCCGCTCCACCAGCACCCGGGCCACCAGGCGGGCGGTGGGGACGAAATCCACGGCCAGGGCCCGGTAGGCCGCCTCCCGGGCGGGATCGTCCAGGCGGGCGATGGCCCGCGGCACCCCGAACACCCGCTCGGCCAGTTGCACCGCCATGAGGTTGGCGTTGTCGCTGGGGGTGAGCGCCAGGAACACGTCGGCCTCCTCGATGCCCGCGGTCCGCAGCGCGTCGACGTCGTAGGTGACCCCCACGTGGAACGTCCCGTCGAAGGTACGCCCCAGCAACTCGAAGGACTCCTCGGACTCGTCGAGCAGCGAGACGTCGTCGCCCAGGGCGCTCAGCACCTGCGCCACCTCCCGACCTACCCGGCCGCTGCCGGCGATCACCACGCGCATAACCCGGCAGCGATTGTAGGGACGAGGCCGCCCGCCGCGATGAGGGCCGGGCCCGGCGGTATAGCCTGGGGGCGTGGCCGAGGAGAACCTGCACCGCACCTGGCTGCACTCCGACCGCTTCCTGCCGGCGCGCTTCCTCCGTCCGGTGCTCCGTTTCACCCGCATCGAAACGGCGGGAGGCCTGGTGCTGCTGGCCGCCTTCGCCGCCGCCCTGGTGTGGGACAACCTGCCGGACGGCGGCTACTACCACCGCTTCTGGGAGACGTCGGTGGACCTGCGCCTGGGCCCGCTCACCCTCCACGAGACGCTGCGCGGCCTGGTCAGCGACGGGCTCATGACCCTCTTCTTCTTCGTGGTGGGCCTGGAGATCAAGCGAGAGATGGTTCGCGGTGAACTGCGCGACCGGCGGACCGCCGCGCTGCCGGTGTTCGCCGCGCTGGGCGGCATGGCCGGCCCGGCGTTGATCTACCTGGCGTTTGCCGCCGGGCCGGCCACCGGCCGAGGCTGGGGTATCCCCGTGGCCACCGACATCGCCTTCTCCTTAGGGGTGCTCTCGCTGCTCGGGTCACGCGTCCCGGTGGGGGCGCGCCTGTTCCTGCTGACTCTGGCCATCGCCGACGACATCGGCGGCATCGTGGTGATCGCCGGGGCCTACACGGAGGGAGTCGGCCTCTGGTGGCTCATTGCCGCCCTAGGGATCCTGGCCCTGGTCTGGGGGGCGGGCCGCGCCGGGGTGCGCACCACGGTCTTCTACCTGATCGCCGGCGGCGCCTGCTGGCTGTGCCTTTTCGAGTCCGGGGTGCATCCCACCCTCAGCGGCGTGGCCCTGGCCCTGCTCACCCCGGCAGCGGCTTTCTACACCGACGAGGAGTACCGGCGCCGGGCCGAGCACATCCTGGCCGACCACCCGGCCGCGTCGGGCGAGAACGGGGCGGCGTACTCCGACGACAACGCGCTGACCCTGGCGGCGGTGGCCCGGGAGTCCGTGGCGCCCCTCGACCGCCTGCAACGCGTCCTGCACCCCTGGAGCTCCTTCGTGGTAGTGCCGCTCTTCGCCCTGGCCAACTCCGGCATCCGCTTCGGCGACCTGGACTTCCCGGCGGCAGCCGTTCACCCCGTGGCGCTGGGGACGGCGCTGGGCCTGGTGATCGGGAAGCTGGCGGGCATCTCCGGCTTCGCCTGGCTGGCGGTGCGCCTCGGCTGGGGACGGCTGCCCCGGGGCACCGGCTGGGGCCACGTGCTCGGGGTGGCGGCCGTCGCCGGCATAGGCTTCACCGTGGCCCTCTTCATCACCGGCCTCGCCTTCTCCGACCCGGCGCTGGCCGACCGGGCGCGGCTGGGCATCTTCACCGGGTCGGTGCTGGCCGGCGTGATGGGCTTCCTGCTCCTCCGTCTCCTCCCCTCGGCCGCGCCGCACCGGTCGGCGGCAGGAAGCACAAACCCCCCTGCGGGCTAGAGTCGGCAACCGTGCCGAAACGCACCATCGCCATCGCCGGGGGCATCGCCGCCACCCTCATCACTGCTTCCGTGGGCACCCTGCTGCTCTTCGGAGGGTCCGGCGACGGCACCGCGACCTCCATCACCGCGGCCGCCACCACGACCCAGGCCCCGGGCACCACCGCGGCCCTCACCACCACCAGCAGCACCACTACCACCACGATCCCGGACCCCGGCCGGGTGGTCACCCTCACCCTGCCCGGGACCGGCACGCTGCAGACCGCCGCCATGGCCTTCTACGCCTGGCTCGGGGACCCCGACACCTTTGAACGCCCGCCCATGGCCGAGGGCCTGGCCGCCTTCCTGGAGGGCGTCCGTTTCGAGGAGGATCTCGACCTGACCGGCGAGTTCGCCCGAGAGGCCCTCGCCGACGAGAGCCGGGTGGCAGTGGTGACCGCCGGCGACGACGTACTGCTCATCGTCGACGAGGGGACCGGCTGGGTGGTGGTCGGCGCCAAACTGAGCAGCCTGGGCCTCGAGCCGTGGTACGGGCCGACGGTGCGCTTCATCATGATCATCGGGACCGACGCCCGACCCGGCTACATCGAGCGCGTCTTCCGCGGCGACAGCCTTCACCTGCTGACCTCCAACATCGCCGAGGGCGCCGGGGCCATCATCGGGTTCCCGCGCGACGCCTGGGTGCAAGCCCCCTACGGCCGGGACAAGTTGACCCACGTCAACGCCACCGCCGACTCCGAGACTTTGGTACAGGTGGTGCGCGACATCACCGGCCTCCCCGTCGAGGGCTACCTCGTCACCGGCTTTCAGAGCTTCCGCCGCATGATCGACGCCTTCGGCGGCGTGGTGGTGAACGTCCCGTTTGCCATGAACGATCCCAAGTCGAGCGCCTTCCTGGTGGCCGGGGAGCAGATCCTCTGGGGGCAGAACGCCCTGGCCTTCTCCCGCAACCGCTCCATCAACGGGGGCGACTTCACCCGCTCCTTCCACCAGGGGATGGTCATCACCGGAGGGCTGAACGCGGTGCAGACGCGCAGCCTCCTCGACCTGCCCGGTCTCCTCAAGCTCCTCTCCGCGTACACCTGGACCGACCTGTCTACCGCCGATCTGCTCACCCTGGCCGCCGGGACCTATGAACTGGATCCGGAGAAGGTCGTCAATCTGGTGCTTCCCGGGCGGGTGGGGACGGTGGGTGAGGCCAGCGTGGTGTTCCTCGAGCCCGAGGCCGAGGACATCTACCGCGACCTCGAAGACGGCGTCGTCGCCCCGGACGAGTAGGCCGGCGGCCCCTTCGCCGAGGGTCGCGGGCCGATGTCCTTGCGCGCCGCCCGCGGCCCGGCATCCCGGTTCCCCCGAGGAGTAGAGTTCCCCGAAGGAGGTGGTCGTGTTCAAGAAGTCCGCAGCAAGCAAGCCTTTCAAGTCGCGCTTCTCCTCCGAGGATTGGGATCTGGTCATGGCGGTGCCCTTCCTCTTCTTCGGGATGACGGCGGGGGCCGACGGCAACATCGATGCCGCCGAAGCGGCGGAGCTCCAGCGGCGCATGCAGGGCGGGGCGCTGGGATACAAGGACCCGCTGCACCGCGAAGTCGCCGCCCAGTTCTTCTCGACCCCGGTCACCATCGACCAACTGCTCAAGCGGGCGAACACCGCGGGGCCCGAGAAGGTGCGCTCCGTCCTGCAGAAGGCCCTCACCCCCGACGAGTACCAGAACTACCTCGGCAGCGTCTTCATCGACGCTATGGGCGTAGCCCGGGCCTCCCAGGGCGTGTCGCCAGAAGAGCTCACCGCCCTCAGCGCCCTGGCCACGTTCTTCGGCATCGACGTAGCCGGCCTGGACAAGCGCTTCGGCGGCTGACCCGGCTGGACCGGGGAGTCGCCGCCCGGCGGGGCAGGGGCGGCCGCGTCCCCACCGGCAAGTCCGGGCGGGAGTACCTAGGCTTCAGAGAACCCGAGCAACCCCAATCGAAGGGCGGTGGAGATGACCTCCGATCGAGTACTCGCTGTGCGGGAGAAGGTGCAGCGCTACCTGACCGACGCTTTCGGCAGCGTCGAGATCGACAAGGACGGCGACTTCACCTTCCGCCGGGGCAGCGCCCGCGTGTTCATCCGGGTCAGCGAACTGGGGCCGGACAAGACCGTCGTGGCCATGTGGGCCCCGACCAACAACGACGTCCCGGCCAGCCCCGAGTTGTTCCACTACGTCGCCACGAACAACGCCTACACCTTCGGCAGCCTCGTGGCTTTCGAGAAGGATGCCGGGGTGAACATCGCCTTCAAACACTCATTGCTCGGCGACACCCTCGACCCCGACGAGCTCGTCATCGCCGCCATTCTTCTCTCCGGGACGGCCGATGAGATCGACACCGAAGTGCGCCAGCGCTTCGGCGGCCGCACCTTCTACGAGGACTGAGCGGGGGTGACCCTCCCGTCCGCCCTCGCCATCTTGCTGGACAAGGCCCGAGCCGAGGCCAAGCGCCTCGGTCACCCGGCGGCCACCCCGGCTCATCTGGCCGCCGCCCTGCGACGGCAGAACGCGGCGATGTGCGAGGCCGAGTTCCCCGACATCGACGCGCGCCTCGGCCGCCTGCTCGGCGCCATCTCTCCGACCTACGGCGTCGTGCAGGATGCCCCCGAGACCCTGCAACTCCTCGAAGCAGCCGTCGGCGAGAGCGACCCGTTGCGCCTGCTGCTCGATCGGCTCCGTCCCGTCCTGGAGAGCGCCCCCGAAGCCGGTCCCGTGGCGGCCTCCGCCGCCGCCCCGGCCGCCGCAGCGCAGGCAGTCGAGCCCGGGTTCACCGCCGCCGCCTTGCGGACCGGGCTGCCCGGCCAACTGGCGCAGTACGCCCAGAAGGTGCAGCCCGACGCCGGCATCGTCGGCCGGGAAGGCGTCGTCGACGAACTGATCGGGCTGCTGGGCCGGCGCCGGCCGGCGGTGCCGGTACTCGTCGGCACGCCCGGGGCGGGCCGTACCGCGGTGCTCGGCGCCCTCGCCGCCCGCCTGAATCAGGAGGGGTACACCGGGCCGCTGACCGGCCGCGAGATCTTCCGGGTCTGTGCCGAGGCCATCGTGGCGGCCCGGCGCTCGGCCACGCTGCGCGAACTGGTCGCCGGCTTGCAGCAGCGTCCTGCCGCCGAGATGCCGATCGTGGCCATCGACGACCTCGAGGTGATCGCCGCCCTGGGCGGCGACACCGCCGACCGCGACATGCTGGGCGTCATCCGCGCCCTGGTGGGGAACGAACGCATCCCCGTGCTGCTGATCATCGGGAAGCAGTACCTGCCTCGGTTGGCGGTCTACGACGGGGAGCTGGTGCGGCAGCTGAGCACGGTGGAGGTGCCGCCGCTCGACCAGAACACGCTGCTGGACATCGCCAAGACCCGTGCCGGCCAGTTCTCCGAGTACCACTCGGTGGACCTGCCCGAAGCCATCGTGGAGCTGGCCGCGGCCCCGCTGCGCGCCAACTCCGACCGCTCCCACCCGGCCATCATGCTCGAGCGGCTCGACGCCGCCTGCGCCCGGGCCGCCATGCGCCCCACCCGCCAGGTGGTCAAGCGCGACCTGGACCTGGGCGAGCAGGGTCAGACTGCCGCCGTCCTCGATGCGGACGACCTGGCCGCCCGGTTGGGGCGGCACGTCCTCGGGCAGGACCAGGCGATCATCCCGGTCGCCCGCCGGCTGGCCCTGACCCGGGCGAAGCTCGACCTGCAGCCCGGCCGGCCCGACGGGGTGTTCCTTTTCGTCGGCCCCACCGGCGTGGGCAAGACCGCACTGGCGCTGGCCATCACCCAGGAGGTCCTGGGCGACCCGGAGGGGCTCATCCGCCTGGACATGAGCGAGTACGCCCAGGAATGGGCGCTGGCCCGCCTCATCGGGCCCCAGCCCGGCTACGTGGGGTACACCGAGCCCGAGAGCTGGCTCACCACCCGGGTGCACCAGAAGCCCGACTGCGTGGTGCTCCTCGACGAGATCGAGAAGGCGCACCCGACGGTGTGGAACGCCTTCCTGCAGGTGTTCGACGCCGGCCGGCTCACCGACGCCCGGGGCACCGTGGCCGACTTCTCGGGCTGCGTGGTGATCATGACTTCCAACCTGGGGGGGCGTTCCTTCCAGCGGCGGTCGATCGGCTTCGGTGAGGAGGCCCGGGGCGCCCCCGACCACGAGGTCGTCGGCGCCGTCCGGGCGGCGATGCCGCCGGAACTGGTGAACCGCCTCGACGAGACCGTCGTCTTCTACCCCCTGGACCGGGCCGCCATCCGGGCCATCGCCGAGAAGGAGATCGCCGCGGTCGCCGCCGCGCTGGAACGCCGCGGCTACCGGCTGGAGGTGTCCGCGGAGGCCGTCGACCTCGTGGCCGACACCGGCTACGACCCGGCCTACGGGGCGCGCCACGTGCAGCGCAGCATCGAGCGCCTCCTCCTGCAGACCCTGGTGACCGAAGAACCCGGCAGCCTCGAAGCCCGGGTGACCGACGGGCGCATCGTCTGGGGGCGCGCCTAGCCATACCGGACGGCGGCGCCCCGGCTCGGCCCGCCGACCCCGGTCCTGGGGTCGGCGCCCGCCGGGGCCGCTTCCGAGCGGTATCGTCGGGGCAAGCAACGGGGAGGTGAACCCCTATGCCCCGGTTCTCTTGGCGGCAGCGGGCGCGCTACCGGTTCGACAACTTCATGTCTCGCGGCGG
>VGBK01000094.1 GCA_016870535.1 Actinomycetota bacterium
CGCACCGCCGACGTGGTGGCGGTAGAGGACGCGAGTTGCCTGGTCATCACCCAGTGGGACCTGCGCGCCCTGCTCTCGGCTCACCCGGAGGTGGGCCTGGCCATGATGGCCGAACTGGCCCGGCGCCTGGCCGAGACCGACCGCACCCTGCGCGAGTAGCCGGGTGCCGGCAGTCCGCTTCCTCCCCGACGAAGTCGTCAGCGCGGCCGTTTCCGGAGAGACGCTGCTCCAGGCGGCGCGACGCGCCGGGGTGCCTCTCGCCTCGGCTTGCGGGGGCGAGGCTGCCTGCAGCACCTGCCGGGTGTTGATCATCGAGGACCCGGCGGGGCTGGAGCCGCCCCCGGAGGAGGAGGCGGCGGTGCTGGCTCCCCTCGGGGCCGAGGCGGCGGTGCGCCTCGGCTGCCGCGCCCGGGTGCGGGGCCCGGTGACGGTACGGCGACTGGTCATCTACGAGAACGATGAGGCGGTGACCACTCGCTGGAAAGCCGAGCCGGAGCCCCTGGGCCGGGAGCGCATGGTGGGGGTGCTCTTCGCCGACCTGCGCGGCTTCACCGCCTTCTCGGAGTCGTTGCTGCCCTACGACGTGGTGCACGTGCTCAACCGCTTCTACGCGCTGGCCGAGGCGTCGCTGGACCGGCACGCCGGCCGCATCGCCACCTACCTGGGCGACGGCTTCATGGCGCTGTTCGGCGCCGAGGAGGCCGTCGGCGAGCCTGCCCTGAGGGCGGTGCGGGCCGGCCTCAGTCTGATCGACGCCGTGGACGGTTGGAAGCCCTACCTGGTGGCACTGCACGGCAGGGGCCTGGAGGTGAGTGTGGGGGTGCACTTCGGGCCGGCGGTGGTGGGCGCCCTGGGCCACGGAGAGTCGCGTATCGTCACCGCGGTGGGCGATGTGGTCAATACCGCGGCTCGCATCGAGCAGGCGAACCGGGGTTTCGGCACCCACCTCCTGGTGAGCGAGGCGGTGATGCGGGTGGCGGGTGAGCACCTGGCCGCCTCCGCCCTGCCGCCGGTCGGCCTTCCCGGCAAGTCGGGTCGGCACGTGCTCTATGCGGTGACCGGGGTGCGCCCGTGAGCCTCGCCTTCACCGTCTGGGGAGCCAGGGGGTCGATGGCGGTGAGCGGCGCCCGCTACTTCCGCTACGGGGGCGATACCTCCTGTTACCACGTCGAGGTGGAGCCCGGCCATCACCTGGTGATCGACTGCGGCACCGGCCTGCGCTCCCTGGAGGAGCGGCTGGGACCGCCCCCGCTCCGCTTCACCGTCCTGTTCACCCACTATCACCTGGATCATCTCCAGGGGCTGCCCGTGTTCTCCCCCCTGTACGAGCGGGCCAACCAGTTCGACTTCATCGGGGCCCGGCGCGGCGGCGTGGGGGCGGCCGAGGCCCTCCACCTGCTCTTGCGGGCGCCGCTGTTCCCCGTGCCCTACGACGAGGTCCCCGCCCGGTGCCGTTTCCGCGACCTGGTCGGCCCCCTGGAAGTCGGCCCGGTGAGAGCGGCCGCCATCGACCTGCGCCACCCGGGGGGCGCCTCGGGCTTCCGGCTGGAGGGTCCTGCCGCCTCGATCGTCCTGGCCACCGACCATGAGGCCGGCGACGAGTCCATCGATGCGGCCCTGGCTTCCTTCGCGGCCGGCGCGGGGGTCCTCTTCCACGACTCCCAGTACACCCGGGACGAACTGCGCGGTCCCCGGGCCGGGTGGGGTCACAGCTCCTTTGCGGCGGCCGCAGAGGCGGCGGCGCGGGCGGGAGTGCCCGTGCTGGTGCTCACCAGCCACGACCCCGAGCGCGATGACGAGAGCCTGGAACGCCTGCTGGCCAAGGTTCGCCGGCACTTCCCGGCCACCGAGGCGGCGTGTCCGGGCATGTCCTTCCCGCTCTGAACCCGAGAGGGCGCTACTCCCTGGGGAACCAGTCGGCCTGGTAGTCGCTGGTGGCGTTCCACAGCAGCCAACCGGCGCCGTGGCGCTCGGCCTGGGCGATCTGGGCGGCGATCTGGGCGGCGTTGTAGTAGAAGGCCTGAAGCCAGGGGCGCATCATGCCTCCCTGCATCTTGGGCACCCCGGCGTCGAGCGCCTGCCCCACCACCTCGGCGGGGTGGGCATTGGGATCGTCGAAGCCCAGCCACCCGCGGGAGTAGTGGCTCGGGTAGATCATGGGGCTCAAGGCGTCCACCGATGCGGAGAGCTCCTCGACCCGCTGACCGATCCCTTGATCGTCGCCGACGGAGAGCACGATGGCGAAGATGTCGGCGGACACGGCGCACCCCTCGGCGTGGAGGCGGCTCCGGGCTTCGCTCAGGAAGGCGGCGATGGTCTCCACCCGCACCTGCTGGTCGACGGGTACGTCGTAGCCGATGACGCTGAGGTCGCCGTCGGTGGGGAAGCGCACGTAGTCGAACTGGATCTCGTCGAAGCCCATCTGACAGGCCTCGATCGCCAGGGCGAGGGGGTACTCCCAGGCGGCGCGGTCGGTGGGGTCGGCCCAGGCGAGGCCCTTGCTGTTGGTCCAGACCCCGCCGCTGGCCGTGTGGCGCGCCGCGTGGTCCGGATTCGCCGGCGCCCAGAAGGGATCCTGGAAGGTGACGATGCGGGTGATGGTGTACAGGCCGCGCTCCTCGGCTGCCGCCAGGACGCGCGCCGCGTCGTAGGTGTTGATCATGGCCCCCGTGGAGCGGGCGCCCGGGACCTGGGAGTCGTAGAGGACGTGCCCGCCCTCCTCTTTGGTGTCGAAGAGGAGGGCGTTGATCACCGTGCCGTCGATCATGTCCATCAGGTCGGCGAACTGGCCGGCGGATCCCGCCACCGGCCCGTGCACCCGGACCCCTCTCACGATGAACGGCTCCAGGGTCAGGGAGAAGCGCTCCGCCGAGCCGTCCCAAGCCACCTCGGCCGCCTTCCAGGCCACCTTGCGCGCCTGCACCGGCCCGGGCACGGCCGCGATCACCTCGAAGGTGCCCAGGTCGTCGGTGACGGCCTGCTGCTCCCCTACCTGCACCGCGACCTCGGCCACCCCGGAGCCCCGCGGGTCGGTGACCCGGCCCCGGAGCACCCGGGGCTCGAGTTGCAGGCCCAGAGGGCCGTCGGGGGGGAGCGCGTCGACCTGGAAGAGAGCGTCCTGGTAGCCGGGGGCGGTTACCGCCAGTTGGGCCGGGGCCTCGAATGCCAGGGACGCTCTGCCGTCTTGGCCGCTGGTGGCCGTGTGGCCGTCGGGCCCGGTGACCACGGCGTCGGCGAGCCTGAGGGCGAACTGCCCATCTCCTAGAGGCACGGCCCCGGCGGCCAGGGAGTCATCCGGCCCCACCGTCCTCCCGAGGATGAGGAGCGGCACCGCGTTGTCGGGATTGAGGCGGCGGAACAGCACCCAGCCGGCCGCCCCGAGCAGGGCCAGGACCACGGCGGCGGCGAGGACCTTGGCCCCGGCCCCGGCGCCGCGCCGTCTGCCGTAGCCTCCCGTCCCCTGAAAGATGTCCAGACCCCGGCCGCGGAGTCGAGCCAAGGCGCCTCCTTGTCCGGCCGCCACCCGGCCGGCGCCTCTAGGTTAGGGGGCGCGGCCGCACATCCGAGGGGCGGCTCACCCTGGAGTCGCCGGCCGCCCTAGAGTCGGCGGCGATGCGAGCCGCTCTGGAGGTCTGTCGCCGCTGGGAGGGGGAGGGCAAGCAGGTGGCCGCGGCCACCCTGGTGGCAGTGGCGGGGTCGGCCCCGCGGCGCGAGGGGGCCCGCCTGCTGGTGTCTTCGGCCGGGGAAGCCTGGGGCTCGGTGAGCAACGGCTGCGTGGAGGGAGATGTGGCGGCTCATGCCGCCGAGGTGCTGCGCACCGGCCGGTCCCGGCTGGCGGCGTACGGGATCGCCGACGAGCAGGCTTTCGAGGTGGGGCTCTCCTGTGGAGGGGAGATCGAGGTCTTCATCGAGCCCTGGGCCGGCCTGGAGTCGCTGCTGACCGCCGCCGCCGCCGAGGAGTTCGTGGGGGCGCTGGCCACCGTGGTGGCCGGCCCGGGCGAAGGGTCGCACGGCGTCTACGACCGGGAGCGAGGCATCGTGGCCGGCGATCTGCCCGGAGCCGCGGCCGCTTCCCTGCTGCCCGACCTGCCCGCCATGGTGGATGCCGAGAGGAGCCGGACGCTGGCCGTGGGCGGCTCTCGCGTGTTTGTGGAGATCCTGGCGCCGGCGCCCCGCCTGCTGCTGTTCGGGGCGGGGCACACCGCCGAGGCCCTGGTGCCCCTGGCGGCCGCCGCCGGGTTCCGGGTGACGGTGTGCGACCCGCGCCCCGGCCTGGCCCTTCCGGAGCGCTACCCGGCGGCCGCGGCGGTGCTGGTGGGCTGGCCCGACCGGATCGTCCCGGGCCTGGCCTGCGACCGGCGCACCTATGCCGTGGTGCTGGCCCACGACCCGCGCCTCGAGGCGCCGCTGCTCCCTCTGCTGCTGGCCTCCCCGGCCCGCTACATCGGGGTCCTCGGCAGCCGGGGTACCCACGGCGCCCGGTTGCGGCGCCTGGCGGCCGAGGGGTGGCCGCCGGAGCAGTTGGCCCGCCTCCACGGCCCCATCGGCCTGGACATCGGGGCGGCCAACCCCGAGGAGGTGGCGGTGGCCATCGTCGCCGAGATGGTGGCGGCGCGCCGCGGACGGCTGGGGGCCGGGGGAGCGGCGGCCGGGTGAGCCGGTGGTGGCAGGAAGGGGTGGTCTACCAGGTCTACCCCCGCTCCTTCCAGGACGCGAATGGGGATGGGGTCGGCGACCTGGCGGGGGTCCTCAGCCGCCTCGACTACCTGTCCGAGGTGCTGGGGGTGGACGCCGTCTGGCTCTCCCCCTTCTACCCCTCCCCCATGGCGGACTTCGGGTATGACGTGGCCGACTACTGCGGGGTCGATCCCCTGTTTGGGGATCTGGCGGACTTCGACCGTCTGCTCGCCGAGTGCCACCGCCGGGGCCTGCGCCTCATCGTGGACCTGGTGGCCAACCACACCTCCGACCGCCATCCGTGGTTCGCCGACTCCCGGGCCTCGCGTCTCAGCCCCCGGCGTGACTGGTACGCCTGGAGCGACCCCGCCCCGGACGGGGGGCCGCCGAACAACTGGCAGTCCGTGTTCGGGGGGTCCGCCTGGGAGTGGGACGAGGCCACCGGGCAGTGCTACCTCCACTCCTTCCTGGCCGAGCAGCCCGATCTGAACTGGCGGAACCCGGCGGCCCGGGAGGCGGTCTACGGGGTGATGCGCTTCTGGCTCGACCGGGGGGTGGACGGCTTCCGCATCGACGTCGCCGACTTCCTGATGAAGGACCCGGCCCGGCGCGACGACCTTCCGCCGGAGTCGGCGGAGCGGCCGCGCTCCCGGGCTCACCCCGATCTCCACGGGGTGTTCCGCGAGATGCGCTCCTTGCTCGACGGGTACTCGCCGCCCCGCCTGGCCGTCGGGGAGATCCACGAGGATGACCTCGGCGTGTGGGCCTCCTACTACGGGGAGGGAGACGAGCTCCACCTGCCCTTCAACTTCTCGCTCCTCCACGCCGCCTGGGGGGCGGGGGAGGTGCGCCGCCGGGTGGAGGCCGTGGAAGCGGCCCTGCCCGCCCCGGCCTGGCCCAACTGGGTGCTGGGCAACCACGACGAGCCGCGGCTGGCCTCCCGGGTGGGTGCCGGGGCGGCCCGCGCCGCCGCGATGCTGCTGCTCACCCTGCGGGGCACCCCCACCCTCTACTACGGCGACGAACTCGGCCTTCCCCAGGCGACGATCCCGCCGGAACGGCAGCAGGATCCCTTCGGGCGCCGCGTGCCGGGGAGAGGCCGGGACGGCTGCCGCACCCCGATGCTCTGGGATCGCGGCCCCAGCGCCGGGTTCTGCCCGCCGGGGGTGGAGCCCTGGCTCCCCCTCGGTCCCGGGGCGGAGGAGCGCGGCGTGGAAGCCCAACTCGCCGATCCCCGGTCGCTGCTGAACCTCTACCGGGCCCTGCTGGCGCTACGCCGCGCCTCTCCGTCGCTCCACCGGGGCGACTACCGCGCCCTCGCCGTCGCCCCTGAGGGATGCTTCGCCTATCGCCGCCGGGCCGCGGGGTCGCCCGGCTTCGTGGTGGCGCTCAACTTCACTTCGACGGCCGGGAAGGTCGAGGGGATCGCCGGCCGGGTGGCGCTGTCCACCGGCATGGACCGGCAGGGCGAGACGGCGGCCGGGCGCCTCCGCCTGGGTCCCGGCGAAGGCGTGGTGGTGGAGGAGCGGGGGCCTTAGGGGCCTAGCGGATAGGCGGTGGGCTTCGCCCGCTGTCTGGTCTGTTCCGCCCGAAGAAGCTGCGCCTTCAGGCGGGGGTCCGGCGGATGGGGCTCGCTCCGCTCGCCCAATCCGCGCGGCCCCTTAGGGGAGTGGGCCGCCGAAACGGCCGTGGTGGACCAGTTCCTCCAGAGGCCGGCGCCCGGTGAAGCCGGCGGCGGCGGCCCTCCGGCGCTGCTCGGCCTCGGCGTCCTCGTCCGGGTAGCCGAGGGCGATCGCCCAGGTGGCCTCGTGCCCCTCGGGCAGAGCCAGGGCTTCCCGGGCCCGGTCCCGTTCGTGCAGGGTGATGGGGCACGACCCCAGGCCGCGGGCGGCGGCGGCCAGCATCATGTTCTGCGCCGCCCGGCCGATGTCGAAGTCGTTGCCTCCGGGCAGGCGGATCAGGACGACGGTGGCCGCCGCGGCCCGCACCGGCCCGGTGAACTGCCCGGCGGTGGCCAGGCGTTCGAGGCCGGCGGGGTCGTCCACCACCACGAAGGCCCATCCCTGGCGGTTCTTGGAACTGCCCGTCCATCGGCCCGCTTCGAGGATGGCGGCGAGTTCCGCCGGGGGGATGGGGTCGGGACGGAAGCACCGCACCACCCTCAGGCTGAGGATGTGGCGGTAGGCGACCGGGCTGGGCCGGACGGCGGGCATGGGGGCCTCCCTGGAGGTCGGCGGCGGCTTCACCCTAACGCCGCCGGGCCCATCCCAGGACCCAGCCGATGCCGCCTCCGGCGAGCGAGAAGGCCACCGCCTCGGCAACAGCCCCGCCGGCGGGGATCAGGGCGGGGCCTTCGAGGCGGCCGGTGAGGGC
>VGBK01000095.1 GCA_016870535.1 Actinomycetota bacterium
ATAGGCGGTGGGCTTCGCCCGCGGTTTGGTCTGTTCCGCCCGAAGAAGCTGCGCCTTCGGGCGGGGGTCCGGCGGATGGGGCTCGCTCCGCTCGCCCAATCCGCGCGGCCCCTAACTACCCTGGCGGCCCCACACACAGGAGGTCCCATGCCCAAGGCTGCCCCCCCCGTCCCCCGCGCTCCCCGGCCCATCGGCCCCTACTCGGTGGCCGCCGAAGCCGCCGGCCTGGTCTTCATCAGCGGACAACTCGGCATCGACCCGGCGTCGGGGCAGCGAGTCGAGGGCGGCGCCGTTGCCGAGGCCGAGCGCCTCCTCGAGAACCTCGGCTTGATCCTCGGCGACCTGGGCCTGGAGTTCGCCGATGTGGTGAAGACCACCCTCTTCCTGGCCGACATCGCCGACTTCGGTGCGGTCAACGCGGTTTACTCCCGCTACTTCTCTGCGCCGGCGCCGGCCCGCTCCACCATCCAGGTGGGGGCCCTGCCCGGTGGGTACCGCGTCGAGATGGAGGCCGTCGCCGCCCGCTGAGCCGCGGGGCCTCGCGGCTGTGGGGTGACTTCCCGACCAGCGGCCTCGGCTCCGCCCCGAGGGATCGGTGACCCCGCCGGTAAACTGCTTGCCCGTGGCCAACCCATCCCCTGCCCTTTCTCTGTCGAGCCGCGACGGCCTCGGCACCTACCTCGTGGCGCTGTGGCGAAGGCGTCACTTCGCCTGGCACATGGCCATGGGCGGAATGCGGTCGCGCAACTCCTCCACCACCCTGGGGCTCCTCTGGTGGATGCTGGACCCGCTCATCCTGGGTGGGGTGTTCCTCCTGGTGTTCGGGGTCATCCTGAACACGCGCCGCGGCGATCCGAACTACATCGGCTTCCTGCTGTCGGGCCTCTTCGCCTTCACCTACACCCGCACCACCATGATGCGCGGCGCCAACGCCGTGTCCTCCAACGCCTCGCTCATCGCCACCCAGCGCTTCCCCCGCATGGTGCTCCCCCTCTCCGCGGTGATCGAGGGGGCGGTGGCCTTCTCGGTGTCCCTCGTGCCGTTCTTCCTCATCGCCGGGTTCTCCAACGGCGACTGGCCCGGCCTGCACACCCTGGTACTGCTGCCCGCCATCGTGTTCCACACCATGTTCAACCTGGGCCTCTCGCTGCTGGTGGCCTGCCTGGTGATCCCCTTCCGCGACATCGGCAACGTCGTGGGGCACATCGCCCGCATCTGGATGTACCTCTCGCCGGTCATCTGGCCTCTCGACGAGCGATTGGCGAACGCCCCGCAGACCCTGGCGCGGATGCTCGAGTACAACCCCATGGCCGGCATCCTCGGGCTGTACCGCACCGCCCTGCTCGATCGCACCAGCCTCCCCTACCACTGGTGGGGCTCGGCTGCCTGGGCGCTGGGCCTTCTGGTGCTGGGCGTCATCGTCTTCCGCCGCATGGAGCACAAGCTCCCGAGGTACCTGACGTGACGCCGGACACGCCACCGCCGGACGCAGGACGACGGCCGCCGAAGCGCCGCCGCGCCGGCCGCGCCGCCGGCGAAGCCTCCCCGCAGCAGGCCGGCCGCGCCCAAGGGGAGGGGGCCGGACGCCGCCACGAGCGACGGGTCGCTCGCCTCGCCGCCCTGCAGGAGGAACGCAAGGCGGCCCGTATCGCCGCCCGCCGCGCCGAGCGCAAAGCGGCCCGGGCGGCCGAGCGCCGCGCCGCCCGCCTCGCCGCCGCCCAGGAAGAGGCCCGGCAAGCCGCCGCCGACCCCGACGCCCTACCTCCGGCCGATGCCCCGCTCGGCGTTGTCGCCCGCCACCTCACCGTCGAGTTCCGGCCTTTCAGCGAGCGGCGGCCCTCGCTGCGGCGCCACGGCCTGGAGGCGCTGCGCCGCCACGAAAAGCCCATCGTCGCCGTCGACGATGTGTCGCTGAACATCTACCGGGGCGAGGCTCTCGGGATCATCGGATCGAACGGTGCGGGGAAGACCACCCTGCTCCGGGTGCTGGCCGGGACCTTGCCCTCGGATACCGGCACGGTGGAGGTCTACAGCGAGGAGCCGCCCACCATGCTCTCCCTGGGGGCGGGCTTCAACCGCAACCTCTCCGGCCGCCGCAATATCTACCTGGGAGGGCTGGCCGCCGGCCTGCAGCGCGACCAGATCGACGCCATGTTCGACGACATCGTCGAGTACTCCGGCCTGGGAGAGGCCATCGATCGCCCGGCCTCCACCTACTCCTCGGGGATGTTCGCCCGCCTCACCTTCGCCGTCGCCATCCGCCGCCGGCCGCAGATCCTGCTCCTCGACGAGGTCTTCGCCGTGGGCGACCAGGCCTTCCGTAAGAAGAGCTCGGAAACCATGAAGGAGTTGCTCGCCGACGCCGGCACCATCGTCATGGTCTCCCACAGCCTCGGCAGGCTCCGGGTCTTCTGTCATCGCCTCGCCTGGATGGAGAGCGGCCGCCTGATGGCGGTGGGGAACCCCCAGGCCGTAGCCGCCATGTACCTGGCTCACCTGGGGATGACCGAGGAGGAAGAGGAAGACGACTAGCGGAGCCGGCCCGGTCTCCTTCCTCCCGGTTCCTCTCTCCGGCGCAACCTCTAACCTTTCGGTCATGCGCCGGCTGAGATCCAGAGTTGCTCGCCGCCTGGCGGCCAGGCGCGTCGGCCGGCCGGTTCGCTCCTCCGCCCCGATCGGGGCGGAGGGCGAGGAGCCCGGGCCCACCTTCCTCATCGTCGGTGTGATGAAGGGGGGCACCAGCAGCCTGCACTGGTACCTCGGGCAGCATCCCGAGGTCTTCGTCACCCCTCGGCCTCACAAGGAGCTCCACTACTTCGACCAGAAGGCCGAGTACCGCCGGCGAAACCGGGCCGCCTACCTGCAGCACTTCGCCGCGGCGCGGGGATTCGCGGCGCGCGGCGAATCCACTCCCTCGTATTGCTTCGTGCCCGAGGCGACGGCCGCCATCGCCGCCTTCCGCTCCGACATGCAGCTCATCCTGATGCTGCGCGACCCGGTCGACCGCGCCATCTCGCACATCGAGCACCGGCGACGCGAGGCGGCCCGCCGCCCCGCCCGGCTGGCCCACGGCGCCATCTGGGAGGAACTGGTCGCCGACCTCAACACCCCGTACTGGAGGCTCGGGCCCCGGCCGGGCAACCCGCGCGGCTACCACGCCCGCGGCCACTACCACGAGCAGTTGCGCCGCCTCTACGAGCGCTTCCCGAAGGAACAGGTCCTGGTGGTTCGCCTCGAGGACCTGCAGGCCGACCCGCAGGCTCAACTGGACCGCGTCACCGACTTCCTGGGGGTCAGCCGCTTCCGGTCTGCCGACCTGACCCCCCACAACGTCAACCGCTACGAGCCGCCCGAGCCCGGTATCTACGAGTACCTGGCCGCCTACTACCTCCCCCACAATGACATCCTGGCGAAGGACTTTGGGATCCGCACCGACGACTGGCGGGCTCCCTCGGCCGTTCCTCGCCCGGCGGCACGGGGGCGGTGATCCCAGTATGCAGGTGACCACCACCGCGATCCCCGGACTCCTCCTGCTGCACCCGCCCCGTACTGCCGACGAGCGCGGCTTCTTCGCCGAGACCTTCCGACGGTCCTGGATGGAAGAGCGCGGCCTCCCCGCCGACTGGGTGCAGGACAACCACTCCCTCTCCCGGCAGCGGGGCACGGTGCGGGGCCTCCACTTCCAGGTACCGCCCCGGGCCCAGGCCAAACTGGTGCGGGTGGTCGCCGGCAGCATCTTCGACGTGGCGGTGGACCTGCGCCGCTCGTCCCCCACCTATGGGGAGCATGCCGCCTTCGAGTTGACCGGCGCCGACGGCCTCCAGTTGCTCCTCCCCGCGGGCCTGGCCCACGGCTTCTGCACCCTGGAGGACGACACCGAGGTCATCTACAAGGTGACGGACTACTACTCCGCCGAGCACGACCGGGGCCTGCGCTGGGACGACCCGGCCCTGGCCATCGCCTGGCCCATCCCGGCGGAGGAGGCGATACTGTCGGCGCGCGACTGCCGGCACCCGGCCCTCGCCGAACTGCCCGACTACTTCCCCGAGGAGGCCTGATGGGACGGCGCTACCTGGTGACCGGCGGGGCCGGCTTCATCGGCTCCAACTTCGTCCGCTACCTGCTGGACCACGAACCCGACGCCGCGGTCACCAACCTCGACCTGCTCACCTACGCCGGCGTGGAGGCGACGGTGCGCGAACTCGACGCCGACCCGCGCCATGCCTTCCTGCACGGCGACATCGGCGACGCCGGCTTGCTCGACGGCGTGCTGCCCGGCCACGACGTGGTGGTCAACTTCGCCGCCGAGACCCACGTGGACCGCTCCATCTCCGGCCCGGGGGTGTTCCTGCAGACCAATGTGGTGGGCACCGGGGTGCTGCTCGACACCGCCCGCCGCCACGGCGTGCCCCGCTTCGTCCAGGTCTCCACCGACGAGGTCTACGGCTCCCTGGCCGAGGGGTTCGCCCCCGAGGACGCCCCGCTGCGCCCCTCCTCCCCCTACTCGGCCTCCAAGGCCGCCGGCGACCTCCTCGCCGCCTCCTACGGCACCACCTTCGGCTACCCGGTCATCGTCACCCGCTGCACCAACAACTACGGGCCCTACCAGTTCCCGGAGAAGGTCATCCCCCTGTTCGTCACCAACCTGCTCGACGGGCGCAAAGTGCCTCTGTACGGGGAGGGGCGCAATGAGCGCGACTGGCTCCACGTGGAGGACCACTGCGCCGCCATCCACCTGCTCGTGGATCAGGGCACCCCCGGCGAGGTCTACAACATCGGGGCCGACGCGCAGTTGCCCAACATCGAACTGACCCACCGCATCCTGGCGGCCCTGGACCGGGGGGAGGACATGATCGAGCGCGTCCCCGACCGGCCGGGCCACGACCTGCGCTACGCGGTGGACTCGGCCAAGCTGCGCCGCTTGGGGTGGGCCCCAACCCGCTCCTTCGAGGAGCACCTGGCGGCCACCATCGACTGGTACCGCCGCCGCCCCGACTGGTGGCGGCCGCTGAAAGAAGGGAGACGGCCGTGAAGGGAGTGGTCCTCGCCGGGGGTACCGGCAGCCGGCTGCGGCCGATCACCTTCTCGATGGCCAAGCAACTCATCCCGGTGGCCAACAAGCCCATCATCGAGTACGGCCTCGAGGACCTCGCGGAGGCGGGGATCACCGAAGTGGGGGTCATCGTCTCCCCCGAGACCGGGGGGGAGGTGGAGGCGGCCGTGGGCGACGGTGCCCGCCTGGGGCTCCGTCTCAACTACATCCTCCAGGACCGCCCTCTGGGCCTGGCCCACGCCCTGAAGACGGCCCTTCCCTTCGTCGGCGGGGACGACTGCCTGATGTACCTGGGCGACAACCTGGTCAAGGACGGGGTGCGCGACGTGGTGGCCGACTTCCAGGAGCACCGCCCCAACTGCCAGATCCTCCTCTGCCCGGTGGACAACCCCTCCTCCTTCGGGGTGGCGGACCTGGAGCCCGACGGGCGCATCCGCCGCCTCGTCGAGAAGCCCACCGTCCCCCCGTCCAACCTGGCCCTGGTGGGGGTCTACCTGTTCGACGGGTCCATCGCGGAGGCGGTCGACGCCATTCGCCCCTCCGCCCGGGGCGAACTGGAGATCACCGACGCCATCCAGCACCTCGTCGAGACGCAGCGCACGGTGCGGGCCTCGGTCGTCAGTGGCTGGTGGAAGGACACCGGCACCAAAGAGGACCTGCTCACCGCCCAGGAACTGGTCATCCCCCTCGTGGCCCACGGCATCGAGGGCGAGGTGACCGGCGGCCGCCTGGAAGGGGCGGTCCACGTGGGCCGGGGGTCGCAACTGGTGGACTGCGAGGTCACCGGCCCGGTGGTCGTAGGCGACGACGCCCGGCTCACCCGGGTGCGCCTGGGCCCGCAGACTTCCATCGGCCACGGCTGCCGCCTCTCGGACGCGGCGGTGGAGGGATCCATCGTCATGGACGGGGCGGAGGTCTACGGGTGGCGCCTGCGCAACTCCCTGCTGGGGCGGGGGGCGCGTCTCCACGGAGCGGCCCCGGCTCCTTTCGTCGAGGTCACCCTCGGCGAGCGTTCGGAGATCGTCGGCTAGTGATCCTGGTCACCGGGGGCGACGGCCAGTTGGGCACCGCTTTCCGCCGGGTGCTCCCGAAGGCGTACTTCACCGACGCCTCCGACCTCGACGTGACCCGGACCGATGCCCTGGCCGCCGCCCTGGAGGAGTGGCGCCCCGAGGCCATCATCAACTGCGCCGCCTACACCGCGGTCGACCGGGCCGAGCAAGAGGAGGAGCGCGCCACCGCGGTGAACGGCGCCGCCGTCGGGGTGATGGCGGCCCATGCCGCCGGGCGCGGCATCCCCTTCCTCACCTTCTCCACGGACTACGTGTTCCCCGGAGATGCCGCCGCGCCCTACCTGGAGTCCTCCCCCACCGGCCCTCTGGGCGCCTACGGTCGCTCCAAGCTGGCCGGGGAGCGGGCGGCGCTGGGCAGCTACCCGGAGGCCCTGGTGGTGCGCACCTCCTGGCTGGTGTCGGCCACCCACCCCAACTTCCTCGCCACCGTGCTCCGCCTGGCCGGCGCCGGACGGGCCCGCGTGGTCGACGACCAGTGGGGATGCCCCACCATGGCCGACGACCTGGCCCCGGCCGCCTGGGCGGCGCTGCAGGCCGGGGTGAGCGGCCTGCTCCACCTGACCAACTCCGGCCCCACTACCTGGTTCCGCTTCGCCCGGGCGGCGGTCGCCCTGGCCGGCCTGGACTCCGGCCGGGTGGTCCCCTGCACCACCGAGGCCTTCCCCACCCCGGCCCGCCGCCCCGCCTATTCGGTGCTGGGGTCGGAGCGGCGCGGCCCACTGGGACTGCCGGACCTCCCTCACTGGGAAGCCTCCCTGCCCGCCGTAGTGGAAGGCCTGCGGCGATGAGGCGCTTCCCCGTGTGGGCGGTGGTCCTGAACCACCGCGAGGCGGCCGACACCCTGCGCTGCCTGAACGCCCTGGGCAAGGTGGGCTACCGGCCCCTCACTCGACTGGTGGTGGACAATGCCTCG
>VGBK01000096.1 GCA_016870535.1 Actinomycetota bacterium
GCCGGGGCGGGTAGACGCGGGCGTAGTCGACGTAGACCTGCTCGGCGATCTCCTGCACTCCCACGATGAGATCCTCCAACTGGATTCGCGTCAGCTGCCCCTCTCCACCGAGTTCGATGGTGTAGTGCTCCAGGTCGCGGGCGATGTGACGCACCAGGGCGGCTCGCTGCAGCACCCGCACCACATCCCGGCAGGTGACGATGTCATCGACTTCCAGTTGGGTGAGGCGGTGCTCCACCTCGTTCAGGCGCCAGCGAAAGCGCTCCAGGGTCAGGAGGTTCTGGTTGGCCTGCTCGAGCAAGGCGGTGGGATTGCGCAGTTCGTGCTTGCCCCGCCGGGTGTACACGGTGACCATGGCCCGGCCCTGGCTCACCACCACCACCGGCCGTCCGGTCTGCACCGCCACCCGCTCGGCGGTGCGATGCCGGGTCCCGGCCTCGGAGGTGGGGATGGCGGGGTCGGGGATCAGGTGGACGTTGGCCCGCCGGATGGCCTCGCCTCCCTCGTCCACGATCACCGCCCCGTCCATCTTGGCCAGTTCGGCCAGCCGCGCCGGGCTGAAGACGGCGCCGTCGAGGTGGAAGCCGCCGCTGCAGAGGGCCTCGATCTCGGAACCGTAGCCGAGCACGATGAGCGCCCCAGAGTCCTGACTGAGTATCAGTTCCACCGCCCGCCGCAGGGGTGTGCCGGGGGCCAGCGAGCGAAGGACGTCGAGGGCGCCGTCGCGCTTGGTCATTCCGGGCGAGGCTACTACGGAACGCCGCGGCGGGCATCCGGACGGCTCTCAGGAAGCCGGCGGCAGCCCGGCGCGGCAGAGGGCGCGCCGGATGCGATCCTCGCCGTTGCCGGCAGGCCCCACCGCCACCGCCACCCCCAGCCGGGCCGCCTCGGCGGCCCGGCGGTCGCCGTAGGCCACGGCGCGCACCTCTCCGGTGAGGCCCACCTCTCCCCAGGCGGCGGTGGGCCCGAGCGGCCGGTTAAGGAAGGACGAGACCAGGGCGACGGCCACCGGCAGGTCCACCCCGGGGTCGCGCACCTGCAGGCCGCCGACCACCGAGACGTACACGTCCCGATCGGCCAGGTGGAAGTCGGCGTGGCGGTCGAGGACCGCCAGCACCTGATGCACCCGGGCGACCTCGAGGCCCCGCACGCTGCGGCGCGGCTGGGCCGACACCACCGGGGAGACCAGGGCCTGCACCTCGACGAGCAGCGGCCGTCGCCCGTCGACCGAGGGGAACACGACGCTGCCCGGCGCCTCGCCGTCCCAACCGGCCATCAGGAAGCCCGAAGGATCGGGGACCTCGCGCAGCCCGGAGTCACCCATCTCGAAGAGACCCACCTGGTGGGTGGCCCCGAAACGGTTCTTGAGGCCGCGCAGCAGGCGCAGGCCGCGCTCGACGTCGCCCTCGAGGTACAGCACCACGTCGACGGCATGCTCGAGGAGACGCGGGCCGGCAATGGAGCCATCCTTGGTGACGTGCCCGACCAGGGCCACCGGGACCCCGCTCTGCTTGGCGAAGTGCACCAGGCGCGCCGCCGCCTCCCGTACCTGGGCCACTCCGCCGGGGGTGCCGTCTACCTCGGCGGCGGCCACGGTCTGCACGGAGTCGACCACCACCAGGTCGGGACGCAATCGGTCGGCGGCGGCCACGATGGCATCGACGTCGCTCTCGGCGGCCAGCAGCACTCCGGGATGAGCGAGGCCCAGGCGGCCGGCCCGCAGGGCGACCTGGGCGGTGGACTCCTCGGCCGTGGCCAGCAGCACCGTGCCTCCGGCCCCGGCCAGGGCCCCCGCCACCTGGAGCAGCAGGGTGGACTTGCCCACCCCCGGTTCGCCCCCCACCAGCAGGGTCGCGCCGGGGACCAGGCCGCCGCCGAGCACCCGGTCGACCTCATCGATCCCGACGGGGCGCCGCGGCACCGCATCGCCGCCCACGGCGGGGAGAGGCACCACCCGGGCTACCCGGACCGGGGTGCCCCGCGCCGGTGCCTCCGGCGCCTCGGCCAGGGCGGCCGGGCTGCCGCAGGCGGGGCAGAAGCCCATCCACTTGGGGCTGCCGTGGCCGCAGGTATCACAGCGGTAGCGCATGAAGGCGACGCTACCGGCGCCGGGTGACAGAAACCCAGTAGACCAGCAGGCCGAGCACGACTGCGCCCAGCAGCAGGCCGCCGAGGACGTTCCCCGCCGACCATCCCTCGGCCGACCGGATCTGGGCCAGCACCTGCGCCGCCAACGCGTCCATCCGTGGCACAATACCTCGACGGCGCCGGCACTTCCCTGCGAGCCGGCGACACCACCCAGGTGAGGACCGTGAACGACAGGCCCGACGAGCCTTTCGACGAGCCCTTCGAGCCATTCGAGCTCGACGAGACGCCCACCGGCGAGACCCGGCGGGCTGCGGCGCGTCCCCCGCAGGGCCCGGCAACGCGCCCCGGAGGAGGCCGGGGCGGCCCGCCCTCCGGGGTGCCGTGCCCCTCCTGCGGCACCCCCAACCCCCCCTTCAACCGGCACTGCGACTCCTGCGGGGCCCGTCTCTCGCAGGCCCCCCTCCCGGTGGCGCCTCAGCCGATGCTCCGCACCACGGCCGGCGCCCGGGCGTTGATGGTCTTCGCCGGGGTGCTGCTCTTCATCGCCCTTTCCTGGCTGGCGGTCACCTTCTTCCGCAAGGGCGACGGCACCGCTCTCTCGACCACCACGACGACTACTTCCCGGCCCGAGATCGGCATCGAGAAGCTGCAGCCCATCCGCATCGACTGCACTTCGCAGCTCACCGACTTCCCGTGTTCCGCCCTCATCGACGACGACCCCAACAACTCCTGGAACGCCCGAGAAGGGGGGGTGGGCACGGTGATCACCGTCCTCTTCGCCCCGCCGGTGCAGATCGCCGAAGTCATCTTCTACAACCTGCAGGACACCGAGCGGTTCCTGCGCAACGCCCGCATCCAGGGCCTGGAGATCGTCATCGACGACCTGCCGCAGGCCACCATCGCCGACCTGAAGAACGACAACGACCCGCAGCGGGTGCAGTTGCGCAGCCTGCGCACCTCCAGCGTGACCATCACCATCACCAGCGCCCACCCCGGTCAGACCTACGAAGGCAAGGAGCCCTTCAGGGAACTGGCCCTGCAGGAGATCGCCTTCTACGGCCGGATCTCGCCCGAGACCACCGGCTGATCAGGCCGGCGGCGGCGCCGGCCCCCGCCCGGCCGCACCAGGTAGATCCAGGGAACCGACACCAGGGTCACCAGGTATTTCACCGCCACATTGGCGGCCAGGGTCTCGCCCACATTCCCCCACGACATGACGCCGGCGAAGGCCACCACCACGAAGAGCGCCGAGTCGATGGGGATGGCCACCCCGTTGGACGCCAGCACCCGGCCCCACTGGTGCCGCTCCCCGAACCGCCGCTCCCATCGGGAGTAGACGTCGGTGTCGATGAACTCGGCCACCACCTCGGCGAGGATCGACGCCGCCACGATGCGCCAGACCGGGGCCAGCACCGCGCCGAAGGAGTCGGTCTGCGGCCCTACCCCGGCCACCGCCGGCAGGCGGGCCACCAGCCAGAACAGCCCCGCCATGAAGAGGTTGACCACCGCCGCCGCCAGGATCAGGGCGCGGGCCACCTCCTTCCCCGCCACCCGGTGCACCAGGTCGCGCAGGGTGAAGGTGAAGGGGTACACCAGGGTGCCGGCATCCATGCTGAACCCGGCCACCTCGGTGATCTTGAGGCTGGTGACGTCGGCCAGCATCTGCGCCGCGACGTAGGCGGCCGCGAGGAGCGCCACCGCGACGGGCAAGGGAGAGCGCGCGGGCATTCCGGGCGAGGGTAGCCCCCTTCGCCGGGCCCTACTCCTTGACGTACACCTGGCCGTCGGCGGCCGGCGGCCGCGCCTTGCCGACGATGCCGGTCACCACCACCAGGGTGGCGATGTAGGGCGCCATGAGCAGGAACTCCGAGGGGATGCCCGTCTGCAGGATCCCCAGCTTCCCGGCCAGAGCGTCGGCGAAGCCGAAGATGAGAGCCGCCGACAGCGCCCCTACCGGATGCCAGCGCCCGAAGATCATGGCCGCCAGGGCGATGAAGCCCCGGCCGGTGGTCATGTTCTCGTCGAAGCGGCCCACGGTGCCGATGGTGAAGTACGCCCCTCCGAAGCCGGCCACCGCCCCACCCAGGAGCACATTGAAGTACCGGTAGCGGTACACGTTGATGCCCACCGTGTCGGCGGCGCGCGGGTGCTCGCCCACCGCCCGCGCTTGCAGGCCCCAGCGGGTGCGGAACAGGGTGTAGGCCAGCAGGGCCACGAGGATCAGGGAGGCGTACACGAAGATCGTCTGGTCGAAGAAGATGGGGCCGATCACGGGGATGTCCCCCAGGCCGGGGATGCGCCACGAGCTCAGCTTGATGCCCCGGTTGAGGTGCGGATTGACCGCCAGGATCCGGATGGTGAGGAACGAGGTGAGCCCCAGCACGAAGATGTTGATGACCACGCCGATGATGATCTGATCGACCCGGTAGCGGATGGCCAGCACCGCCAGCACCCAGCCCAGGAGCAACCCGATGCCGATGGCCGCGGCCACCCCCGGCCAGGCGTTGCCGGTGATCGAGGCGACCAGGGCCCCGGCGAAAGCCCCGGCGAGCAACTGGCCTTCGATGGCGATGTTGATCACCGCCACCCGTTCGCCGAGCATGCCGGCCAGCGCCCCGAAGGTGATCGGCGTGCTGCGCTCCACCGCGGTGCGCAGCATGCCCACCAGGTTGAACGACTTGCCCGCCGCCGCCCACGCCAGGAAGGCGAACACGAAGAGGACGAAGGAGAGGGCCAGGACCCGGTTCTGCCAGCGCCCGAAGCCGCGGAACAACTGCACCCCGCCCAGCGCGGCCAGGGCCACCGCCACCCCGATGCCGAAAGCGGCCGCCGGCACCGGCAGGTTGGGGATCCAGTTGAAGGTGTCGATGGGCCGGGCCATCCCGAACTCGGCCGTGCCTTCGCCGATGCTGCCGATGCCGAAGACCCACAGCACGAAGGCGGCGAGCAGCAGGTAGGTGATGCCCAGGTAGCGGGCCCGGCGGATCTCGCGAGGGGAGCGGACGATCTCGGCGATCATGCCGCCCACCCCTTGGTGATCCGCTCCGCCTCGTCGCCGGTTCGCACCCGGTAGATGGCCCGGATCAGCGCCGGGGCGGCGATGAAGACGACGATCAACGCCTGGACCACCAGGATCAGGTCGATAGAGACATCGGTGGCCACCTGCATCTGGCGTCCCCCGGCCTCCAGCGCCCCGAAGAGCAGGCCGGCCAGCACCACCCCCGCCGGGTGGGAGCGGCCCAGCAGCGCCAGGGCGATGGCGTCGAAGCCGATGCCGGCGGAGAAGCCGGGGGTGGCCCGCCCCAGCGGCCCGAGGATCTGGTTGGCCCCGGCCAGGCCGGCCATGGCCCCGGCCACGGCCATGACCAGCACGTACATCCAGGTGACGCTCATGCCGGCGTAGTGGGCGCCGTCGGGGTTGTAGCCCACCGCCCGGAACTGGTAGCCCACCGTGGTGCGGTAGAGCAGCCAGTAGATGAAGGCGGCCGCCAACAGGGCCATGACGATCCCGGCGTGGAGGCGCAGGAAGGGGTCGTTGGGGAAGAACTGCGGCAGTCGGGCGCTGCTCAGCACATCCTTGGAGATGGGGTCCTGGCGGCCCACCGCCTTGATGAAGTCGGTGCGCAGCACCCAGTCCATGAACCGGATGGCGATCCAGTTGAGCATGATGGTGCTGATGACCTCGTGGGCCCCCGTCTTGGCCCGCAGCAGGCCCGGTATGCCGCCCCACAGGGCGCCGCCGATGAGGCCGCCGAGGAGGGCCAGGGGGAGGTGAATGGGCCAGGGAAGGTTGAAGTAGAAGCCCACGATGGTGGCGATGAGGCCGCCCATGAGCATCTGCCCTTCGGCGCCGATGTTGAACAGACCGGCACGGAACCCGATGGCCACTGCCAGGCCGGCCAGGATGACGGGGCCGGCGGCCACCAGCGTCTCCGACCAGGGTTTCATCCCCCAGAAGGCGCCCTTGAACAACGCCAGATAGGCGTTGCCGATGGTGCCGGCGGTCTCCCGCCACGCCGCGCCCGGGTCGCGGCCCCAGTTGCGCAGGGCGTCGATGTCGGTGAGGGCGATGATGATGGCCCCGACGATCAGGGCGGTGAGGATGGCCAGCAGTGGGACCAGCAGGGCGCTGCGCCAGTCGACCCCAACCCCGGTGATCTCCCGGAACAGGCGGCTGCCCAGGCGCTTCGACGGCCGCGGGGCCGGGGCGGCGGCGGGCTCGGGGGTCCCCTGGTCCTCGGGCTCGCTCACGGTGTCGCTCCTGCCATGTAGAGGCCTACGTCGGCCGGGGTGACCTGCGCCGGGTCCAGTTCGGCCACCACCTTCCCCCGGTACATCACCAGCAGGCGGTCGCTGAGGGCCATCACCTCGTCGAGTTCCGTGGAGACGATGAGGATGGCCGCCCCGCGGTCGCGCTGCGCCACGATCTGGCTGTGGATGTACTCGATCGACCCGACGTCGAGGCCGCGGGTCGGCTGCGAGGCGACCGCCAGGGCCACCCCCTCCCGCCCGAACTCCCGGCCCACGATCACCTTCTGCTGGTTGCCGCCCGACAGGTTCGCCGCCTTGAGTTCGATGCTGGGGGTGCGCACGTCGAACTGCTCTACCAGGCGCCGCGCCTCCTCCCGGGTCTTCCCCCAATCCATGATGATCCCCCGGGAGTAGGGGCGGTCGTAGTACGAGTTCAGGATGATGTTCTCCGCCACGGTGAAGGAAGTCACCAGCCCGTGGCGCAGGCGGTCCTCGGGGACGTGAGCCACGCCGAGCTTGTGGATGTGCCGCGGGTTGGCCCCGGCCACCTCCCGCCCGCCGACCTTGATCGACCCGGAGAGCGGCGCCCGCATGCCGGTCAGGGCCCGCACCAGTTCGGTCTGGCCGTTGCCCTGGA
>VGBK01000097.1 GCA_016870535.1 Actinomycetota bacterium
GCGGATGCGAGGAGGCGGTGGTCGATCTGGCCGAAGGCATCCTCGACGTGGTGGCCGCGGCGGACATCGTCTTCTGGCCGGTGGCCATGGACTTCAAGAAGGCCGACGTCGAGGCCATGGAGGACGGGTCCATCCTGGCCGCCTTCGTCAACGGGGCCATCCGCACCACCGAGCAGGAGGAGATGGCCCACCTCCTGCGGCGCAAGGCCAAGGTGCTGGTGGCCTTCGGCTCCTGCGCCCACCAGGGAGGCATCCCCGGCCTGGCCAACCTCTGGGATCGGCAGGCCATCTTCGAGTCCTCCTATCTGACCGGCCCATCAACGGTCAACCCGGAGGGCACACTGCCGGCCACCGCTCTGCCGCACAACGGGGACGTGGTGACCCTGCCCGGGTTCTACGACACGGTGCGGGCCCTCGACCAGGTCACCAGCGTGGACTACTACATCCCCGGCTGCGCTCCCACCCCGAACATCATCGCCGGGGCGGTGCAGACGCTGTTGTCGGGGGACCTCCCGCCGGCCGGAACGGTGCTGGCGCCGGACAAGGCGCTCTGCGAAGACTGCCCGCGTATCGACACCAAGCCGCAGGACCTGTCGATCGAGAGGTTCTACCGGCCCTACGAGATCCTCGCCGATGAGAGCACCTGCCTGCTGGCCCAGGGCTTGCTGTGCATGGGATCCGGCACCCGGTCGGGGTGCAGCCACCTGTGCATCAACGGCAACATGCCGTGTTCCGGGTGCTTCGGGCCGACCAGCAAGGTGCGCGACCACGGCGGCAAGTACCTGTCGGCGATCGCTTCGCTCATGTCGGCGATGGACGAGGAGGCCATTCAGAAGGCCCTCGACACCATCCCCGACCCCATCGGCACCTTCTACCGTTACGGCCTGGCCGGCTCGCTGCTGCGCCGGCGCAAGATGACCCCCGTCGCCTGAGGAGCCCACATGTCAGAAGAGATGACCACCCAGGAGGCGTGGCGCCAGGGCTCCGCCGGGGCCCAGGCGGCCTACGCCCGCCGTCGCATCACCGTCGACCCCATCACCCGCCTGGAAGGGCACGGGAAGATCGACATCTTCCTCGATGAGGCGGGCGACGTGGAGCGCGCCTACTTCCAGGTCCCCGAGCTGCGCGGCTTCGAGAAGTTCGCCGAGGGACGACCCGTCGAGGACATGCCCCAGATCACCTCCCGCATTTGCGGGGTGTGCCCCACGGCGCACCACATGGCGGGCACCAAGGCGGTCGACGCCGTCTTCCGGGTCGACCCGCCCCCGGCGGCCAAGAAGATCCGGGAGTTGGTCTACTCGGCCTTCATGGCCGAGGACCACGCCCTGCACTTCTACTTCCTCGGCGGCCCCGACTTCGTGGTGGGGCCCGAGGCTCCGGCGGCGCAGCGCAACATCCTGGGCGTGATCGGCGTGGTCGGGGCGGAGGTGGGCAAGCGGGTCATCACCATGCGCCGCCGCCTTCGGGAGGTCATCACCTCGGTGGGCGGCCGGGTGATCCACCCGGTGCTGGGCCTCCCCGGCGGGGTGGCGAAGCGGGTCACCCCCGAGATGCAGGCGGAGATCAAGGCCACCGCCGACGATGCGGTGGACTTCGCCCGCTTCACCCTGGACACCTTCCGCGGCGTGGTGCTGAAGAACCAGGCCTACGTCGACCTGATCCTCTCGGACGCCTTCACCCACCGCACCTACTACATGGGCCTCATGGATGACCGGAACCGGCCCAACTTCTACGACGGACTGATCCGCGTGGTCGCCCCGGAGGGTGGGGAGTGGGCCAAGTTCCCCGCCGCGGGCTATCTGGAGCACGTGGCCGAGCACGTCGAGCCGTGGTCCTATGTGAAGTTCTGCTACCTGAAGCAGGTCGGCTGGAACGGCTTCAAGGACGGGGCCGACAGCGGCATCTACTCGGTGGCTCCGCTGGCCCGGCTGAACGCCGCCGACGGCATGGCCACCCCGCTGGCGCAGGAGGCCTACGAGGAGATGTACTCCACCCTCGGGGGCAAGCCGGTGCATCACACCCTGGCCAACCACTGGGCCCGTGTGGTCGAGCTGCTCTACGCCGCCGAGCGCCTGCAGGAGCTGGCCGGCGACCCCGAGCTGGTCGACCCCAACGTGCGCACCATCCCCACCGAGACGCCTTCCGAAGGCGTCGGGGTGGTGGAGGCGCCCCGGGGCACCCTGCTGCACCACTACAAGACGGATGCCCGCGGCGTCGTCACCCAGGCCAACCTGATCGTGGCCACCCAGAACAACTCGGCCCGCATGGCGATGAGCGTGGAGAAGGCGGCCAAGGGCCTGATTTCCAAGGGTGTGGTCTCAGACGGGATCCTGAACAAGGTGGAGATGGCCTTCCGGGCCTACGACCCCTGCCACGCCTGCGCCACCCACTCCCTGCCGGGGAGCATGCCGCTGGTGGTGGAGGTGCGGGGGGCGGGCGGCGAGACCCTGTCGCGGCTGCGCCGCGACTCCGATGGCAGCCTGCACCGCGAGTAGCGCGGCGGCGGCAGCGGCAGAGGCGGGGTTTCCGACGCGGGTGCTCTGCCTGGGCAACGACCTCATCGCCGACGACGCCCTCGGCCCCATGGCGGCGCGTCACCTTTGCCTCCGCCTCGCCGAGTTCGGTGCGCCGCGGCCGGAGGGTCCGGCCTTCGACCCAGCGGCCACGGTGCGGGCGTTCGACCATCCCCGGGCCGGGACGGTGGAGGTGGTGGAGACCGCGCTCACCGGCATGTACCTGCTGGAGGCGGTAGTGGGCGCCTGCCGGCTCATCGTGGTGGACACGGTGGTGACCGGGTCCGCGCCGCCGGGCACCGTGGAGGTGATGGACGAGAAGGACTTCGCCGGTGTCCCGGCCGGGGGATCACCCCACTATGTGGGGATCTTCGAAGCAATCGGCGCGGCCCGGGCGCTGGGGCTGGATGTTCCGGCCGAAGTGGTCATCGTGGCGGTGGAGGCGGGGGACTACTTCACCGTCGGGGGGAGCATGACCGCCCCGGTGCGGGCGGCGGTGCCGGAGGTGGTGGATCGGGTGCTGGCGCTGCTCGGGGGGTCGCCGCCGGTATGAAGGCGTTCGTGGGGGACCGCCCGGCGGAGTGAGGAGAAGGCGAAAACGCGCGACGGTAAAGGCCGCGCCGCGGCGCTCGGCCCCCTACAATCACACCGTTGTGATTCCCGCTGAGGCGGGGGAGGATGCCTTTGGAGTCGGAGCCTAGGTCGCGGCGGGCCTGGCGCCGCGAGGTGGCCGCCTACCTGGTGAACCGGGTCGACGCCGCCGGTCACGCTCGCTTCGTCGGCCACACCCTGGAGGCGCGCCGCGAGATGCTCAAGGTGGCCCGCCTTCTTCCCCCCGACGTGGTTGCCGAGATCTACGCCGATCCCCGGCATCCCACCCGGACCTACCTGGAGGTCTTCCTGACCCCGGCTCCGGTCGAGTTCGACCCCGGCTTCCGGGTGGTGTACCCCGACCGCGCCACCGGGTAGGCCGCGCCTACCGCAGACGGCGCAATTATCGTGGCGCCCGCAGGTGAGCAGGAGGCAGGGGTGGGCGGCGGCGCAGCAGAGGCGGGGGCGGCACCGGCCTCCGGCCGCCGGTCGGCTCGCCGGCGGATCCTGATCCCGGTGCTCATCGCCGGCACATCGGTGCTGGGGGCGGTGGGCGCCTGGCGGGCCTCGACCGCCTCCGGGGCCGCCGCCGGGGCGGAGCGCCGGGCCTTCGCCGACACCGTCGCCGCCGAGCAGCAGCGGGCCGGCATCGAGACGGTGGTGGGTTCCATCGAGTTCGCCTACGCCCGCCGCCTGGCCTTGCGGGAGTCCGCCGCCGCCCTGCGCTCCGCCGCCGAGGAGGCCGGCGCCGCTGAGTCCGCCCGTCTGCGGGCGCTGGCGGCGGCGCAGGAGGCGGCCGCCGACGCCTACGTCATAGATGCCGACGCCCTCCGTCCCGACGGCGCGCTCGATCTCGAGGCGAAGCGGCAGGTGGAGTGGGCCCTCGCCGCCGGCGTGCAGGACCTGGACCCCGCCCCGGAGATGGCCCGGGCCGCCGACCTGCGATCCAAGTCGCAGCGCCTGGTGGGCCTGACCGCCTTCCTCATCGCCGCCGCCCTCTTTCTCACCCTGGCCGAGGTGACCCGAAACCCCCGGGTGGAGACGCTCTACTGGTACGGAGGGGTGGCGGTGCTTTCGGTGGCGGGCATCCTGCTGATCGTGGTGGACGCGCTGTGATCGATCCCGACGAGGACTACTCGCCGCGCCTGGAGGCGCCCGCCGATCCTCCGGAGCCGCCGGGGGAGCGCCGCCAGCGGCAGGTGGCGGTGCTGATCATGGCGGTCACCCTGGTAGGAGCCGTCTTCGCCTTCCTGCAGACCTCGGCGTCCAACCGAACGGCACGGGCAACGCGCTGGGCCGACACCGCGGCGGTGGAGGCTATGTCCCTGCTGGCCACGGCCGGGAACCTGATCTCGGCGGAGAACCGCATCTGGTCGCTGGCGTACGAGGACGGGGTCATGGCGGTCTCCTTGACCGCGGCGGGCGGCGAGGCGGCGGCCCTGGGCCGGGCCTACTTCGCCTCCCGCGAGGCGCTGCTTCCCTACACCGACCTGGGCCGGCCCGAGTACCAGTTGCCCGGCGGGGGGGCCGCCTGGTCGCAGTTCGTGGAGGACACGCTGGCTCCCTCCTATCGGGCCGCCGAGTGGGCCAAGGCCTACGCCGCCGAGCGCGGCGGCTGGGGGGCGAAGGGGGGCAACTACGTAGTCATCATCACCGTGCTGGCGGTGGCCCTGTTCCTTCTGGGCCTGAGCCGAACGCCGGTGGCCGCCGCCTCGGGCGGGCTGCTGGTGGGGGCGGGCATCGCCCTGGCCGGCGTCGCCGCCGTCTGGGGTTTGGTAGTTGCCGCCCGGCCGGTGCCGTCGCCGTCGGCGGCGGCCATCGACGCCTTCGTCGCCGGCCGGGTGGCCTTCAACTCCGTGGTCTGGGAGAGCGACCCGGGCCGGGTGCGGGAGTCGCTGACCGGGGCCGAGGCGGCTCTCGACCGGGCGGTGGAGGCCAATGCGGCGTACTTCGACGCCTACCTGCTGCGGGGGACGGCCCGCTTTCGCCTCGACCTGCTGCGGCCGGGAGGGCCGGCGGGGTCGGAGGGCGCCCGCGACGACTTCGCCCGGGCGGCAGACCTGAACCCCCTGGACGCGGTGGCCTGGGGGAACCTGGGGGCGGCCCGCTTCTGGCTCGACGACCTGCCGGGAGCCGGGGCGGCGATGCGGCGCGCCCTGGCGCTCGATCCCGACGACCTCACCTTCAACTTGAACCTGGGACTGTTCCTGGCTCTGGAGGACGACGGCGCCGCTTTCGAGTCGCAGTGGGAGCGGATCGCCGCCGTCGCCGCCGGCGAGGACATCCCCACCTGGCTGCGCACCTACAACTTCGGCCAGGCCGAGCACGTGCTCTATCTGGCCGCCGTCCGGTTCCCCGAGTTCGCCGCCGACCTGGCCTCGGTCGGCGAGCGGGCGCGTCGCCTGGATCACCAGATCGCGGTGTCCAAGAGGTTCTTCGGCACCACCACTCCGACCCCAGTATCGGCGGCCGCCTCCCCGCCCGCCTTCGCCCTCTCGGAGGACGAGACCCGTCTGGTGGCCACTTTCGCCGTCACCGGGGTGGCCGAGGGGCAGCGCTGGCTGTGGCGCACGTACCGGGGCGGGATCGACGACCCGGTCCTCTCTTCCGAGCCGCAGGTGTGGGCCTTCGGCGTCCCCGACGAACCCGAACTGCACATCACTCTCGACCTCCCCGGAGGCTTCCCGACCGGCGTGCCGGTCCGCGTCGAAGTCTTCTTCGAGGGCAACCTGATCCAGGCGGGGGAGTTCACCCCCCACCTGGGCTAGCGGGGGAGTTTTCCCCCTGAGGGATCCAGCGGAAAGGCGGTGGGCTTCGCCCTCTGTCTGGTCTGTTCCGCCCGAAGAAGCTGCGCCTTCGGGCGGGGGTCCGGCGGATGGGGCTCGCTCCGCTCGCCCAATCCGCGCGGTCCCTGAGTGGGCTAGCGGGGCCGCGGCGTCAGCCGAGGTAGGGGCGCGCCAGGAAGCGTTGCAGCACGCCGGGGTCGCCGAAGGTCTCCAGGGCTTCCGGGCCGAGGCGCCGGTAGAGGACCAGCAGCAGGTCGGAGGCCGGCCCCCGCATGGCGGCATCGCCCTTGGCATGCTCCCGGGTCACCACCAGGCCCCCGGCTTCGTCCTCACCCACCGTCCACTCCCCGGGGGCATCCGTGGGGTGGAAATGGACCGTGCCTTCAATGGGCAGGGCGCCTTCTCGCCGGAAGGCGGCGGTGTGCTCCAGGAACTCGTCGACGGCGTCGGCGGCCAGGTCGGGGTCGATGGCGAAAGCCCGCCCCGCCGCCTGCTCGGCATCCCAGCGGTGCACTGCCGTTTCCTGCGCCTGGTGGCGGATTACGAACCCGGCGTCCTTCTGCCGGGCCCAGGTCCAGACCGGAGCGTCCGGGTCGGCGGCGGCCAGCACTTCGGCCAGGTGCTCCGCCCCGGAGCGGCACCGGGCCAGCAGGGCCGGGAAGCCGTCGGGAAGGACCGGGGACGGGACCTGCCCCGGGTCGAGCAAGCCGCGGGCCACGATCTCCGCCCAGAAGTAGTGCACCCAGGTGATGTGGCGCACGAGTCCGGTCACATCCCAGCCGGGGCAGCCGAAGACCGGCGCGTGGGGCCCGGCGGCCTCGGCCGCCTCGGCCAAGCCGATTCCGTCGCGACGCACGGCGGCGGGATAGTCGAGGTGATGGGACATGGGCGGCCTCCCTGACGGGCCTACCTCAGCCCGCGCTTCGCCAGGAACTCTCCAAGGATACCTTCGAGGTTCGGGGCGCCGATCTCCTCGAGGTCGTAGTACACCCGAGTGTGGGGCCGGTCGATCTTGATGACCCGGGCCAGGTCTATGGGGGTGCCGATGACCACGG
>VGBK01000098.1 GCA_016870535.1 Actinomycetota bacterium
TGGTCGTGCTCTCCTACGACCCGGGCGACCTGCAAGCCGGCCTGGCCGCCCTGGGCATCCCGACGCTCCTGTTCGGGCCGCCGCTGACGCTGGAGGACGTCTATGCCCAGATGCGGGCGCTGGGCGCCGCCACCGGCCTTCAGGCGGAGGTCGAGATCCTGGTGGCTGAGGTCGGGGGCGAGGTGGAGCGGCTCACCGCCGCGGGGGCGCCGGCCGGCGACCCGATGACCTACTACTACGAGTTGGATCCCACCTTCTACAGCGTGACCTCGCAGACCTTCGTGGGAGGGCTCTTCGCCCTCTTGGGACTGCAGAACATCGCCGATGCGGCCGATGCCGCCGGCACCGGCTATCCGCAACTGAGCGCCGAGTTCATCCTCGCCGCCGACCCCGACCTCATCTTCCTGGCCGATACCAGGTGCTGCGCGCAGTCGGCGGAGACCGTGGCGGGCCGCCCCGGATGGAGCGTGCTGCGTGCGGTGAGGCAGGGCAGGGTCTTCGCCCTCGACGACGACGTGGCCTCCCGCTGGGGGCCGCGCCTGGTGGACCTGCTGGCCGCCGCGGCCGACGCCGTCTCCTTGGGAGCGGCGGCTCCGTGACGAGATCGCGGGCGCTGCGCCGCCTCTCCCCCCTCCCCGTGGGGGTGTTGTTGTTGCTGCTGCTGGGCGCCATGGCGGCCGGCGTGCTGGTGGGAGCGGTGGGGCTCTCCCCCCGGGCGGTGCTGGCCGAGTTGGCCGACCGGCTGCCGGTCATCTCGGTCGACTCGGGCTTGGGGGAGCGGAGCGCCGCCATCGTGTGGGACCTGCGGCTGCCGCGGGTGGTGCTGGCCGCCCTGGTGGGGGCCACGCTGGCTGCGGCGGGGGCCTCGTACCAGGGGGTGTTCCGCAACCCCCTGGCCGACCCGTACCTGCTCGGGGTCGCGGCCGGAGCCGGCCTGGGGGCGACGCTGGGCATCGTCGGAACCGGCCCCGCATCCCCTCTGGTGCCCGCCGCCGCCTTCGCCGGAGCGGTGGTCGCCGTGCTCCTCACCTATGCGCTGGGGAGCGCCGCCGGCGGGGGGCGGTCGGGGACCACCCTGGTGCTGGCCGGGGTGGCGGTAGCCGCCTTCTTCACTGCCGTGCAGACGTTCGTGCAGCAGCGGCACGCCGACACGGTGCGCGAGGTGTACTCGTGGATCCTCGGGAGGCTGAGCACGGTGGGCTGGTCCGAGGTGACCCTCCTGGCCCCCTATGCGGCGGTGTCGCTGGTGGTGCTGCTCTTCCACCGCCGCTTGCTGGACGTCCTGGCGGTAGGGGAGGAGGAGGCGGCGACGCTGGGGGTGAGCGCTTCCCGGGTGCGCCTGGTGGTGGTGGCCGCCGCCACTCTCGGCACGGCGGCGGCGGTGGCGGTGAGCGGCCTGATCGGCTTCGTGGGCATCGTGGTGCCTCATGCGGTGCGGCTGCTGGTGGGCAGCAGCTACCGGGTGATCCTGCCGCTCTCCGTGCTGGGCGGGGCCGCCTTCCTGGTCCTCGCCGATCTCGGCGCCCGCACCCTGGCGGCCCCGGCGGAGGTGCCCCTCGGGGTGATCACGGCCTTCGTGGGCGCCCCCTTCTTTGCCGTGGTGCTGCGCTCCAGCCGCCGGGGGTGGGGGCCGTGAGCGGCATCTCCGCCCGCGGGGTAGGCGTCCGCTACAACGGCCGGGTGGCGGTGGCCGGGGTGGACTGCAGTGTGGAGGGAGGGGAGTGGGTCGCCCTGGTGGGGCCGAACGGAGCAGGCAAGACCTCGTTGCTGCGCGCCCTGGCGGGCACGGTGGCCGCGTCGGGGATGGTGGCGGTGGGGGGGCGCTCTCGCCGGGAGATGCCGCGGCGGCGCTGGGCGCGCCTGGTGGCCGTGGTGGCGCAGCATCCTCTGCTGCCCGCCGGCATGACCGTCGCCGAGTACGTGCTCCTGGGCCGGACGCCGCACCTGGGGTACCTGGCGGCGGAGGGAGCGAACGATGTGGCGGCGGCCCTGGCCGCGCTGGAACGCCTCGATGCGGGGGCCCTGGCGGCGCGGCACCTGGGGAGCCTGTCCGGCGGGGAGCGGCAGCGGGTGGTGCTGGCCCGGGCCCTGGCCCAGGAGCCGGAGGTGCTGTTGCTCGACGAACCCACTGCCTCGCTCGACGTGGGCCATCAGCAGCAGGTGCTCGACCTGGTGGAAAGCCTGCGGCGGGAGCGAGGCATGGCGGTGGTGTCGGCCCTGCACGACCTGACGCTGGCCGCCCAGTATGCCGACCGCCTCCTGTTCCTGGACGGAGGCCGGGTGGCGGCGGACGGGCCCCCGGCGACGGTGCTGACTCCTGAGGTGCTGGGGCGCTTCCCCGGGGCCCGGGTGGCTCTCCTGCAGGGCCCCGGCGGGGAGCTGGTGGTGGCGCCGCGACGAGCAGGCCCGGCGCCACCGGCGGCCTGAGAGTCTCCGGCGGAGTGGCGGAAGCGGTCGAAGACGCCATAGTGGAAGGCGTATGAGAGGGAGGATCGGGATCATCGCCGCCGGGGCGGCGCTGCTGGCCGCGGTGTGGGCCCCGCCGGCCCGGGCCACCTCCACCGAGGACCTGCGTCGCGTCGAGGCCCGCCTGGAGCGCCTCGTGGTCGCTCTCGAGAGGGAGAGGGCCGCCCTGGAGCGCTTCGCCGCCGGGGCGAGGGTAGGGGGCAACGACCGGGCGGTGCTGGTGCAGGCGCGCCTCACGGTGGTGGAGGAGCGGGTGTGGCGGTGGCGTGCCGGCGCCGCGGCGGCGCTGGGAGACATGCCGGGGGCGGTGAGCGCGGTGGGCGCCCAGGCCTCTCCGGGCCCCTTCGACCCCGTTCCCGCCCTCGGCCTGATGGCCGAGGACGGTGCCGACGTCTCGCGACTGCGGCCGGTGCTGGCCGACTGGGCGGCCTACCGCCGGGCGCTGCACCGCCTGCTGGGGGTGATGGAGGCACTGCGGGCCTCGGCCGACACCGGGGCGGTGGGGCTGCTGCCCGGCGGGCGGGTGTGTCCGGTCGACGGGCCGCACCACTTCGAGCCGACCTTCGGCGTGGGCCGGCCGTGGGGGCGCGACCACAAGGGCGAGGACGTGCACGCCGCCTGGGGAACTCCCTTGGTGGCCCTGGAGAGCGGCGCCATCCTGCAGGCCGGGTGGCACGGGGAGGGAGGGTTCGGCGTATACCTGGAGGGCTACTACAGCGGGGACGTCTACTACTACGCCCACATGGTGTGGTCGGCTCCGGGCATTCGCCCCGGGGCGGTGGTGGCGGTGGGGGACCTCGTGGGCTGGGTGGGATCGTCCGGCAACGCCACCTCGCCTCACCTCCACCTGGGATGGATCCCCGACCATGGCGGCCCTTGGCTGAGCCTCGAGGGTCTGGCCGACCCTTACCCCCTGCTCGCCGGCCTCTGTGGCCCGGGTTAGATCGCCAGGGCCCGGCGCAGGGCGGGAGGCATCTCCGCGGTGCTGACGCCCCGCAGGGGGGTGATGGCGATGCACCCCTCGGCCGAGGCCTGCACGTCGGTGCCCTCGGGAGGGGCGAAGTGGTTCAGGAAGCCGCGGTAGTCGTGGACGAACTCCCCCCCGACGGTGCGGGTGAAGAGGCGGTCGTAGCCGACCTCGGCCACTCGGGTCAGGCGGCGAGGGGTGTCGGCATCGGCGTCGTCGGGGAGGTTCACGTTCAGCACCAGGCCCTGGGGAGCGGCGGCGAGAACCGGGGCGGCGAGGTCGGCGGCGAGGGAGGCGAGGCGCTCCCACATGGGAACGGAGGCGGCGCTCAGCGACCAGGGGCGCCACTCCCGCCAGCCCCGGGTGCGGCTCTGGGTGGAGAGAGCCACCGCATCCACCCCTCCGATGGCCCCCTCCAGGGCGGCCCCGACGGTGCCGCTCGACTGGATGTAGGCAGCCCCGTGGTTGTAGCCGGCGTTGATCCCCGACACGACGAGCAAAGGGGGTTCGTCGAAGAGGCCGTGCAGGCCGAGTTGCACGCAGTCGGCCGGGTAGCCGCTCACCGCGTGGATCTCTATGCCGGCGCGCTCGACCACCTGGACGCGGACGGGTTCGAAGCGAGTGATGGCCTTCCCCACCCAGGAGCGCTCCCCGTCGGGCGCCACCACCCGCACCGGGGCCAGGGCACCGATGGCCCTCGCCAGCGGGGGCAGCGAGGGGGCGTCGACGCCGTCGTCGTTGGTGACCAGGATCCAGTCCATGGGGGAGGACGATAGCCAGGCGCCGTTCCCCGTCGAGGAGGGACGATCCGGGTCTTCGGGCGGGGACTGAGGGGGGCGCGGGGAAGGAGCGGCAGGGCTCGGACCGGCGGGAAGCACCCCGGGTGGACGACGGGCCCGGCCTTCCCGGCGCGGAGAACGGACCTTTCGGGAACCTTCCTTCCCGGCCGGGCGGTCATAGAGTCGACGAATCCTCCCGGGAGGGAACTATGCGCCGGCTCAGCACCGCCATCGCCGTACTCGGCCTGCTCGTCGCCGCCTGCGGGTCCCAGGGTGCGGGCACCAGCACCACGGGGCCGGGCGGCCCCGTGGGCACCGCCGCCACGGGTCTTCCCGGGGGCACCGGGCCCATCACCGGCATCGCCTCCACCTTCGACCCGAGCCGGGTACGCTTCGAGGCGGCCCTGCAGCGCTTCGACTCCTGCGATGCCCTGCTGGCCTACTTCCACGCCGAGGCCCTGGCTCGGGTGGGGCCCTACGGCCTGTCCGGCGGCCCGAGGTACTGGCCGGGCGCCTGGCTCGGCGGGGTGGACATGGCCGAGTCCGGCGCGGTTCCCACCACCGCCGCCGGGATGACCGGCGCCCCGTCGGGCGACGGCCACTCCACCACGAACGTGCAAGTGGCCGGGGTCGACGAACCCGACACCATCAAGACCGACGGGCGGCGCATCCTCACCATCTTGAACGGCACCCTCTACTACGTGGAGGTCGAGGGCGCCTCGGCCCGCCTCGCCGGACGGCTCTCGCTCGAAGGGGGCTGGGATCACCGCTTCTTCATGTCGGGAGATCGGGCCCTGGTCTTCTCGTCGGGCGAGGGCTACGCGGTGGCCTACCCGGAGGCGGTGACCGCCGTGCTGCCGCCCACCAGCGGCCCGGCGACCCTGGTGCATGAGGTAGACCTGTCCAACCCGGCGCAGATGCGGGTGGTGCGCACCCTGCGCCTCGACGGGCGGTTCCTGAGCGCCCGGGAGATCGACGGCACGGTGCGCCTGGTGGTCTCGTCCTATCCCTCCGACCTCCCCTTCGTCTACCCCAGCAGCCCGGCCGCCGAAGCGCTGGCCCTGGAGACGAACCGGCGGGTCATCGAGGAGTCGAAACTGGAGGACTGGCTGCCCTCCTATGTGCTGTTCGCCGGCACGGAGATCATGGAGCAGGGCCTGCTGGCCGACTGCGAGCAGACCCATCGGCCGGCCGAGTTCGCCGGCTTCGACACCCTGTCGGTGGCGACCCTGGACCTCGGCGGGCGCCTCGATCCGTCGTCGGCCGCCGCGGTCATCGCCCAGGGCGAGACGGTGTACGCCTCGGCCGAGCGCCTCTACGTGGCCACCAACGTGTGGGTGCCGCCGGAACTGGTCGGCGATGCCCGCCTGGCGGTCATGGAGGAGGACTACTCCACGGCTCTCCACGCCTTCGACATCTCCGGCGACGGCCCGGCCCGCTACCTGGCTTCCGGGTCGGTGGACGGCCACCTGCTCAACCAGTTCTCCATGGACGAGTATCGCGGGCATCTGAGGGTGGCCACCACCGATGGCTCCCCGTGGAACGCCGCCAGCACCTCCGAGAGCGCGGTGAGCGTGCTGGCGGTGCGGGGCGATCGCCTGGTCCAGGTGGGCCGGGTGGGGGACCTGGGCAAGGGGGAGAGCATCTACTCGGTGCGCTTCGTCGGCCCCACCGGCTACGTGGTGACTTTCCGCCAGACCGACCCGCTGTACGTGATCGATCTGCGCGACGCCTCCACGCCCCGGGTGGTCAGTGAACTGAAGATCACCGGCTACTCGGCCTACCTGCACCCGCTCGGCGAGGGGCGCCTGTTGGGCGTGGGCCGCGAGGCTACCGAGGAAGGGCAGGTCACCGGTTCCAAGGTCACCCTGTTCGACGTCTCGGACCCGGCGAGCCCGCGAGCCGTGGACACCTGGACGCTGGCCGACGGCTACAGCGACGTGGAGTACGACCACCTGGCTTTCCTGTACTGGGCGGCCGAGGAGATGGTGGTCCTGCCCCTGCAGGACTGGGCGCACAACTTCGCCGGGGCGGTGGTGTTGAAGACCGACGACGGCCTGCGCGAAGTCGGCCGGGTCCGGCATGATCCCGAACCGGCGGCCGGCGGCTCGGACTGCCGGCCGGTGGAGATCGGCATGGACAAGGAGATCGTCCTGCAGGTGTGCGAACCGGGCGACATGGGGGGCCGGGGCGGGTACTCGTGCGAGGCTTACCCGTCCGATGTCGCCGCCGAGATTCTGAGGGGTTACGGCATCGGCGAGGTGGAAGTCGGAGCCGACGAGTGGCTGGAGCAGTGCTGGCCGACCTACTACGGGTCCGCCCAGATCACCCGGTCGCTGGTGATCGGGGACACCTTGTGGACGCTGTCGTGGATGGGGCTGCAGGGCAACGGCGTCGACGACCTTGAAGTGGTCGCGCGGGTGCTGCTGGGCTGAGCCGGGCTTCCTCCTCTCCCGGCGCTCCGGCGCCGGGAGAGGCGCGTCCGGGCCCAATGTCGCCCTACCGGGAGGACGTGGTCTGAGCCGTTCGCCCCTGGCGGGGGGCATCCCGGCCGGGTGGACTGCCCCTCGTGGAGCGAACTTTCGGCGTGGTGGTCGTAGGCGCCCCGGTCCACGGGGCCGAACAGACGGCGGCACT
>VGBK01000099.1 GCA_016870535.1 Actinomycetota bacterium
GTCTACCGCACCTTCGTCTGGCCGGTGATCTTCCTGGACAACGTCACCAACGTCGCCCTCAAGGGAGCGGTGGTGGTGGTCGGGGTCATGGTGCTCGCCACCCTCTGGGGGCTGTTCGGGCCGGCCAAGAAGCCCAAGGGCATGGCCCCGGTCGCCGCTGCCGCCCCGCCCGCCCCGTGGGCCGACGCCGCTCCTCCGCCGCCTATGGAGGAGGCGCCGCCCGCTCCCGCCGGCATGTCCGACCAGCCTCCGCCCGAGGGTGAGTGAGCCATAGGCCCTACCCGCGGCCTCCTTCCCCGCCGCGGCGAGCCCGATGGATCAGGCCGGCGGCGACGCCGGGCAGCTACCGGGCCCGGAGAGATCACACCGGGCTCAAGGTGGCCACGTCGCTGCTGGGTGCCCTCGCCGGGCTGGCCGTGGGCGCGGTCGTCTTCTTCACCGTCGAAGAGCGCGCCGGCATCGGCGTCTTCTGCGGAATAGCCGCCTTCGCCTTCCTGGTGACGGCGCTGGCCCCGTCGGCGGTGCTGTGGACGCTGCTGGCCGCCGAGGTGGTGGTGCTCTCGTGGACCGGGTGGCAGATCTACGACGAAGCGCGGGCGGTGCAGCGCGCCCTGTCCACCACCGCCGGCCCGGCGGCGGCCGCCGACCCGGAGACGCTGTCGGCGGCGCGTGAGCGACTGGAGGCGGCGGTCGGCGAGAGCGCCTTCCGGCTGGACCTGCACGAGGACGAAGTGACCGCAGTGCTGCAGGAGGCCCTCGGGGAGGCCGAGCAGCCGTTGCGCCGCATCGCGGTGGACATCATCGACGGGCCCACTCCCACCGAGGGCACCATCGCCTTCACCGCCCAGTTCAAGAGCGGCGACTACGACGCCGCGGGCTCCCTGGGAGTCTCTCTCGCCGGCGGGGTGGTGCAGATCGAGGTCCGCTCCATGGAACTGGGGGCGGTCAGGCTGCCGGGCTTCGCCCGGAGCGCGGTGGCCGACTACGTCGACCAGTTGCTGGAGTCGATCGAGCAAGTGAACGACCTCCTCGCCGCCGCCGAAGTGGACGTGCAGGCGATCACCATCGGCGACGACCGCCTGGTGGTCACCGGGGTGCAGCGAGGCGGGCCGGTGGTCACTGCGGCCTCCCTGCTCACCGACCTGGCGGCGGCCGCGGCCGCGGTGGGGCCATCCGTGGAGCCGCCGGCAGAGGTGTTCGGCCCGGGGACGGTGGACGGCACCTTCGCCGAAGGCGCGGTCTACTACCTGGCCCTGGGCGACTCCCTGGCGGCCAACGTGGGAGCGCCTTCGGCGCGGGACGGGTACGTCTCCCGGGTGCACCGCCGCCTGGAGGAGCGTGACGGGCGCGGCTACGGCCTGCTCAACCTCGGGGTGCCCGGGGAGACGAGCGGCTCCTTGCTGGGAGGGGGCCAGCTCGACGAGGCCCTGGCCTTCCTGTCGACCAACCGGGTGGCTTACATCACCCTCGACATCGGAGCCAACGACCTGCTGGGGCACCTGACCTCGCCGGAGTGCAGCGCCGACCTGGCCGCCGCCTCGTGCCGGCGGCGCCTCGACGGCGCCCTGGCCGCCTATGAGGAGCACCTCCCGCTGATCCTCGGCCCGCTGCGGCGGGCCGCCCCGCAGGCCACCATCGTGTTCCTCCAGACCTACAACCCCTTCAGCCTGGGCACGGGCATCGCCTTCGAGGCCGGGACGGGGTCTACCCTCCGGCGGCTGAACGCGGCGGCCGCGGCGGCCGCGGCTGAGGCCGGGGCGCTGGTCGCCGACGGGTTCACTCCCATGGAGAACGCGGCCGCATTCACCACCCTGATGCTGGCGTCGCCCCCGGACATCCACCCCAATGCCCTGGGCCACGACGTGCTCGCGCAGGCGGTGCTGGCCGCGCTGGAGTAACGGCGCCCTCGCGAAAACCTGCCAGGGCCCGGGCTTGACCGGCTCCGGCGGGGCGGTTAGAACCGGGCGACGGCCCGGCGGCGCGGCACCGCCGACTTCCCCCCGGGGCCCGGCAACGGGACTGCTTGACTGGCCGACAATGGTGTAACTACACTTGTGTTCCCCTCACAACATTTGGTGGATTGCTGCCGATTGAACCACAATATGTTGTGGTTGGTTGGGGGAGGGTCAGACTGAGCGGCGCGAACGGGGACGGGGAGGAGCGACATGGGCAAGGCCACGGGACTGCGCATCACCCGGCTGTTCACCAAGCCGGGTGAGGATCCCCTCGATTCGGTGGAGTGGAGCCGGCGCGACTCCCGCATCACCAACCCCGACGGGTCGGTGGTCTTCGAGATGAAGGACGCCGAGATCCCCGTGTCCTGGTCCCAGGTGGCCGCCGACATCATGGTTTCCAAGTACTTCCGCAAGGCCGGGGTGCCGCAGCGCGATGCCGAAGGCCGCGTGATCCTGGGCGACGACGGCAAGCCGGTGCTCGGCTCCGAGACCTCGGCCCGGCAGGTGATCCGCCGCCTCGCCTCCACCTGGCGCTGGTGGGGAGAGCGCCACGGCTACTTCGCCTCCGAGGCCGATGCCCGGGCCTTCGACGACGAGCTCTCTCACATGCTGGTCCACCAGATGGCCGCTCCCAACAGCCCGCAGTGGTTCAACACCGGCCTGCATCACGCCTACGGCCTCACCGGCCCGGCGCAGGGCTTCTGGTACGTGGACCCGGTCACCGGGCGCACCGTTCCCTCCCCCGATTCGTACTCCCGCCCCGCCCCCCACGCCTGCTTCATCCAGTCGATCGAGGACGACCTGGTCAACGAGGGCGGGATCATGGACCTGTGGGTGCGGGAGGCCCGCCTCTTCAAGTTCGGGGCGGGGACCGGCACCAACTTCTCCCGCCTGCGCGCCGAGAACGAGCCCCTCTCCGGCGGCGGCCGCTCCTCCGGGGTGATGTCGTTCCTGCGCATCGGCGACCGCGCCGCCGGGGCCATCAAGTCGGGAGGCACCACCCGGCGCGCCGCCAAGATGGTCATCCTCGATGTCGACCACCCCGACATCGAGGAGTTCATCACCTGGAAGAAGAAGGAGGAGGACAAGGTCCGGGCTCTGATCGCCGCCGGCTACCCCGCCGACTTCAACGGCGAGGCCTACCAGACGGTGAGCGGGCAGAACGCCAACAACTCGGTGCGGGTGAGTGGCGAGTTCATGCAGGCGGTGCTCGACGACGCCGACTGGCAGTTGACCGCCCGCACCGACGGCCGGGTCATGTCCACCGTGAAGGCGCGTCACCTGTGGAGGGAGATCGCCCAGGCCGCCTGGGCCTGCGCCGATCCCGGGGTGCAGTTCGACGGCACCATCAACGAATGGCACACCTGTCCCGCCGGCGGGCGCATCAGGGCCTCCAACCCGTGCTCGGAGTACATGTTCCTCGACAACACGGCCTGCAACCTGGCCAGCCTGAACCTGGGGGCCTTCTTCGACGACGACTCCGGCAGCTTCAACATCGAGGCCTATCAGCACGCCATCCGCCTCTGGACGATGGTGCTGGACATCTCGGTCACCATGGCGCAGTTCCCCAGCCGGGAGATCGCCCAGGGCTCGTACGACTACCGCACCCTGGGCCTGGGCTACGCCAACCTGGGGTCGCTGCTCATGCGCAGCGGCATCGCCTACGACTCCGACGAGGGCCGGGCCATCGCCGCCGCCCTCACCGCCGTTCTCACCGGCGCGTCCTACGCCGCCTCGGCGGAGATGGCCTCGGTGCTGGGGACCTTTCCCCGTTTCGCCGAGAACCGCGAGGCGATGCTGCGCGTGGTGCGCAACCATCGCCGCGCCGCCTACGACGCCCCCCAGGAGGAGTACGAGGGCCTCTCGCACCGGGTGGTCGGCATCGACCCGCTCTACGGGCCCGGGGCGCTGCTCGATGCCGCCCGGCGGGCGTGGGATTCCGCCGTCGACCTGGGCGAGCAGTACGGCTACCGCAATGCCCAGGTGACCTGCCTGGCCCCCACCGGCACCATCTCCCTGCAGATGGACTGCGACACCACCGGAGTGGAGCCCGACTTCGCCCTGGTGAAGTTCAAGAAACTGGCCGGCGGCGGCTTCTTCAAGATCGCCAACCAGTCCATCGACCCGGCGCTGCGGAGCCTCAACTACTCACCCGAGGAACGGGCCGCGATCGTGCGCCACGTGGTGGGGACGATGACCCTCGAAGGCGCCCCTTACGTCGACGGTGATGCCCTGCTGGCGGTGGGCCTGGAGGCCCCGGAGATCGAGGCGGTGGAGCGGGCCCTGCCGGGGGTGTTCGAACTGCGCCACGCCTTCGCCCCGTACGTCATCGGGGCCGAGGCGCTGGCCCGCCTCGGGATCCCCGAAGCGCGCTGGAAGTCCCCGGGGTTCGACCTGCTGGCGCACCTCGGCTTCACCCCCGAGCAGATCCGCCAGGCGGGCGACCACATCTGCGGCCGCCAGACGGTGGAAGGGGCCCCGCACCTGCGCCCGGAGCACCTGCCGGTGTTCGACACCGCCAACCGCAACGGCCGCTACGGCACCCGCTTCATCCACCACAGCGGCCACATCAAGGCCATGGCGGCGGTGCAGCCGTTCATCACCGGGGCCATCTCGAAGACCATCAACATGCCTCACGAAGTCACCGTCGAGGAGGTCGAGGCGGCCCACCTGCTGTCGTGGCAGTTGGGGCTCAAGGCCATTGCCATCTACCGCGACGGTTCCAAGGCCAGCCAGCCCCTCTCGGTGACTAGCGACGAGGGCCACACCCCCGACGATGAGCCGGTCGAGGTGAGCGACGCCCTCGAGGCGCAGGCCCGCGTGGTAGGGGGGTACTTCGCCCCGGGAGTCAGCCCTTCTCAGGCCTACAAGGGAGCGGCCCGGCCTCGCTTCATCCTCCCCGCCCGCCGCAGCGGATGGACCCAGGAGGCCCGAGTGGGAGGGCACAAGGTCTTCCTGCGCACCGGGGAGTACGAGGACGGCACGCTGGGCGAGCTCTTCATCGACCTGGCCAAGGAGGGAGCCACCCTGCGGGGCATCCTCTCCTGCTTCGCCATCGCGGTCTCCAAAGGCCTGCAGTACGGCGTCCCGCTCGAGGAGTTCGTGGACACCTTCACCTTCCACACCTTCGAGCCGCGGGGCCTGGTGGAGGGCCATCCCAACATCAAGATGGCCAACTCCATCGTCGACTACATCTTCCGCTCCCTGGGACTGGAGTACCTGGGACGCACCGACCTGGTGCAGGTGCCCCCGGTCGACGAACTGCCTCCGCCCAAGGGCCTGGCAGTGGACGCCGGGCTGCAGCTGGAACTGGCCGACGCCGCCTCCGAGGAGGACGAAGCGCCGGCCTTCTCCCTCCCCGCTCCGGCTCCCCGGAGGGTCGCGCCGGTCGGTGGCTCCCGGGCGCGGCCGGTGGACGACGTGCCCGCCACCGCCGGCGACTCCACCGAACTGGCCCAGATCTCTTCGGTGCAGGACACGCTCCGGAACTACATGGGCGGGGCGCCGCTGTGCGACGTCTGCGGGCACATCACGGTGCGCAACGGCTCCTGCTACAAGTGCCTCAACTGCGGCAACTCCATGGGGTGCTCGTAGGCCTGGGGGCGGATGCCGAGGAGACGGCTTGTTCGCCGCCCTGCTGTGCTGCGGCCGGTGCTCGGTGCCGGCCGGGGAGCCGGTTCAACGGCGGCGCTCGAAGTGGACGTGGCGGGTCGCCGCCGGGTGGTGGTGGGCGTCGTCGAGCACCAGCGAGCCGTCTTCCAGGTGGACGATGCCGATGCCGTAGGCCTCCGAGAGGCGGTCGGGGTGGAGGGCCGCCGCCGGCGGTCCCTGAGCGTGCACCCGCCCCGACATGAGCAGCACGTGGTCGGCGCGGTTGGCCTCGGCGACGTCGTGGGTGGTCATGACCACGGTGACGCCCCTCGCCACCTCGTCCGCCACCGCCTCGCGGATGCGCTCCACGGAGACCAGGTCCAGCCCGGTGATCGGCTCGTCCAGGAGGAGCAGTTCCGCCCGCTGGGCCAGGCCCTGGGCGACGAACACCCGCTGGCGCTGGCCCCACGACAGTTCGTGCAGGTGGCGCCCGGCGAGGTCGGCGATCTCCAGGCGGTCCATTGCTTCGAGGTAGGCGACGCGCTGCGGGGCGCGGAGGAACCCCCACAGCCCGAGCTGGGCGTAGCAGCCCATGGCCACCGTCTCGCGCACCGTCACCGGCATCACCTCGTTCACCGTGGTGGCCTGCAGCACGTAGGCCACGCGACGGCGAGCCCTGCCGGGCGGCCGCCCGAGCACCTCCAGATCCCCCCGGCGCGTCGGCAGCAGCCCGGCCAGGCCGTTGAGGAGGGTGGACTTGCCGGAGCCGTTCGGCCCGATCACCGCGGTCAGCCGCCCGGCCGGGATGGCGAAGTCGGAGGCAGTGAGGGCCGGCCGGGCCCCGTAGGCGAGGACCAGTCCGCGGCCTGCGGCGGCTAGGCGGTCCGGCATGCGGCGCAGGTCCCTTCGATGTCGAGGCGGTGGCCGGCTGCCCGGTAGCCGGCGTCGGCGGCGACCCGGGCGACCAGGCGGGTGATGGTGGTCTCGACGGCGGGGTCGACGCCGACGTCGCGCACCTCGCCGCAGACGGAGCAGACCAGGTGATGGTGGTGACCCAGCAGCCATTCGGCCAGCTCGTAGCGGGCCACGCCCGCGGCGTCGTGCTCCCGGGTCAGCACCTGCGCCTCTTCGAGCACCGCCAGGGTGCGATACAGGGAGGACAACGGCACCCGGCCCCCCAGCCTCTCGTGGAGGTCCCCGGCGGCCAGAGGCCCGGCGGCTCGGGACAGCGCCTCCACCACCAGCCGGCGCGCCGGC
>VGBK01000100.1 GCA_016870535.1 Actinomycetota bacterium
AGGGCAACTCGGTGCCGCTGGGCGGCGGCGGCTACCTGGTGCTGACTCGCCCCTGGCCGGGGATTCTCCGGACCCTGTACAAGGATCCCGACCGCTTCGTCGAGACCTACTGGTCGCAGGTGCCGGGCAAGTACTTCGCCGGCGACGGCTGCAAGCGCGACATGGACGGCTACTACTGGCTGCTGGGCCGGGTGGATGACGTGATGAACGTCGCCGGCCACCGCATCTCCACCACCGAGGTGGAGTCGGCGCTGGTGGCCCATCCCAAGGTCGCCGAGGCGGCCGTGGTGGGGCGCAGCGACGAGATGACCGGCCAGGCCATCGCCGCCTTCGTCACCCTGCGGGCCGGAGTCACCGGGGACGATGCCCTGCTCAAGGAACTGCGCACCTGGGTGGGCGAGAAGATCAGCCCCATCGCCCGTCCCAAGAGCATCGTCTTCACCGACGACCTGCCCAAGACGCGCTCGGGCAAGATCATGCGGCGCCTGCTGCGCGACATCTCGGAGCAGCGCCACCTGGGCGATGTGACCACCCTGGCCAACGCCGACGTGGTGCGGGAGATCGCCGCCATGGCGCAGGCCACGCCCAAGGAAGACTGACCCGGTCGAGTACCGGAGAGGTGGAGGGGAGGCCGACGGCCTCCCCTCCACGCGTCCGGGCGGGTGATGGGTGAAGGGGGGCGCCGCAGGGTTTCCACCATCTCGGTATTGCTAAATGGCCCACCGCGTGCTATGAATGGGGCCGACAACAGCGTTCACCACGGAGGTCCCAGGTGCAGGCCACGATGCGAGCGACCGGCGTCGGCCGGGCGCGGCGGCGGCCGCGCAGTTACGGCGAAGACCGGGTTTGCGCGACCGACGGATGCCGCGTGCGGCTGTCCCGTTACAACAAGGCGGACCACTGCTTCCAGCACGCCCCGGCCAGCTTCCCCCGCCTGCGGGGCGAGTTCAGCGATGCCTGGGCTTCCCGCCACGCCTAGGTCCCTTCGCCGGGCCTTCGGGCCGGCAACGCCGACTGCGCCCCACACCCCCCGGTGGGGCGCAGTCGCGTCAGGCCCTGACGATCCAGGTCTGGCGGGCCGAGCCGTGGAGGCTGCCGTCGGCCGCGAAGAAGGCGGTTCCCGAGTAGAGCTTGCGGCCCTCACGACCCAGCGGCCAACCCACCGCCACGCCGGAGGTCCCGGCCGGGATGGGCTCCAGTAGCCGGGCAGCCATCCGGCCGAGCACCACGCCGCTCTCCTCCATCTCGCGCTCCATGGCCCAAGCCCCGGGGCAGTCGAGCAGCGACCAGGCGATCTCCGGGGACAGGCAGCCGCCGGCGGCCGGCAAGGAGCGGTCCAGATGCACCGCGGCCGCCACCAGGCCGCGCCCGGGCAGCCGGCCGGGGAAGAGGCGCAGGCCGTCGCCGGCGGCCCGTTCCGGCCCGCACACGAAGCACTCGGGGAAGAAGTGCCGCTCGAGCCCGGCATAGGATCGAGCGGCTTCCTCTGCCTCGGCGAGGCCCGGTGGCGGGGGGACCTCCAACTCCACGATGGCGGGCACCGCCTCGGCCACCAGGCCGGGTCCGTCCCGAATGAGGACGCGGTCCCCCTCCCGGGTCACGGCGAGGGGGCGCTCCAGCGGCGGGGGCCGCCGCAAGGTCACCTCGGCGTCCCCGTCCACGAAGCCGGCCACCAGGCCGCAGGTGTAGCCCCCATTGCCCGAGTTCTCCGGGCCGCGGAACCGCCGGGCGATGGTGACCGACCGGCTCACAACACCTGGCTCAGGAAGGACTTGGTGCGCTCCTGCTGGGGATTGGCGAAGATGGCGCGCGGGTCCCCTTCCTCGATGATGGCCCCCTGGTCCATGAAGATGAGCCGGGTGCCCACCTCGCGGGCGAAGCCCATCTCATGGGTGACCACGACCATGGTCATCCCCTCGGAGGCGAGGCGCTGCATCACCAGAAGCACCTCGTTCACCAGTTCCGGGTCGAGCGCCGAGGTGACTTCGTCGAACAGCATCAGCACCGGCTCCATGGCCAGGGCCCGGGCGATGGCCACCCGCTGCTGCTGGCCGCCGGACAACTGCGAGGGCCAGGCCCCGGCCTTGTCGGCCAGGCCCACATGGCCCAGTTGCTGCAGGGCCCGCTGCCGGGCGGCCTCCGCTCTCAGCTTGAGCACCTTCTGCAGGGCGAGGGTGATGTTGCCCGTCACCGTGCGATGGGGGAACAGGTTGAACTGCTGGAAAACCATGCCCATGCGGGTGCGGGCGGCGTTCAGGTCGGTGTGGATGTCGGTGAGTTCCTGCCCTTCGAAGAACACCTTCCCCTCGGTGGGCTCCTCGAGCAGGTTGATGGTGCGCAGCAGGGTCGACTTGCCCGACCCCGAGGGGCCGATGAGGACCAGCACCTCGCGGGGGTAGATGTCGAGGTTCACGTCGCGCAGGACGTGGAGCTTGCCGAACCACTTGTTGATGCCTTGGAGCCGGACGATGGGCTCGCTCATGGTTGCCTCCTGCATCATCCGACCACACTCGTCAGGCCGCTGCGCAGCCGCCGCTCCAGGTAGGTGACCAGGCGGATCATCGGCAGGGTGATGATCAGGTAGCCGGCGGCCGACCCCAGCCAGGCGGTGGCGTTGAAGGTGGAGTTGTAGATGTCGCGACCCACTCCCAGGAGTTCCTTCTGGAAGAAGGCCAGGCCGAGCACGATCACCAGAGAGGTGTCCTTGATGAGGATGACGAACTCGTTGGTCAGCGGCGGGATGACCCGGCGGATGGCCTGGGGGACGATCACGAACCGCATCGACTGCAGGTACGAGAGGCCCAGGCTGCGCGCCGCCTCGATCTGGCCCCGCTCCAGCGACTGGATGCCGGCGCGGTACACCTCGGCCGAGTAGGCCGCCAGGTTCAGACCGAGCACCGCGATGGCCACCTTGTAGGGGCCGCCGGTCCCCGAGAAGAAGCCGAGACGGAGGGCGGTGACCACGCCCAGTCCGGCGAAGGAGAGCTGCCAGATGAGGGGCGTGCCGCGGAAGAAGTTGATGTAGAGGCGAGCCGGGGCCCGAATCACCGCCCGCTTCGACAGGGTGAACAGCGCCAGGACCAGGCCCAGGAAGAAGCCCAGAGCGGCACCCAGGACCGAGAGGATCAAGGTGTTCTTGGCCCCGCTCACGAAGCGGGGAAAGAACTCGCGCAGCAGGCGCACGTCCAGGAAGTTGCGGGCGAACACCTCCACATTGCTGCCCCGGAACCACAGCAGGACCCCGGCGAGCACCGCCGCCTGGATGCCGATGACGGCCCCGGCGATCGCCGCCTCGCGGGCCTGCTTGTTGGGGACGCTGCGCGAGCGGAGCAGGGCCAGCACGGCGGCCACCGCTCCCACGCCGATGACGGCTACCGCCAGGGCACCCAGTTCGGGGCTAAGCAGCCCCTCCACCAGGGGAGTGGTGGTGGTGCACTCGGCGGCTTTCGATCCCGGCGGGCACTTCTGGGTCCAGCCGTAGGCGGTCAGGATGGCGCCGGCTCCGACGAAGAGCGCCATGAGCGCCAGGATCCCCACGCCCAGGGTCACCCACGACCAGGGGGTCTGCTGTCGGGCGAAGTAGCGCAGGCCGCGATCCGGTGGCGCCTGGGGCGCGGCGGTGATGGTCAAGGCCGCCTCCTCTCTCTGCGGGCCGGCATGAGATGCGGGGCGAGCCCGGCCCGGGCTCTCCCTCCCGGCCAACGGGGGGCATGCTACGAGTTGGGGGCCGGTCCCGCCGAGCCGGGCCGATCGGCACCGGCAGGCGGGGCGAGTGCGGCATAGACTCGGGGCCATGGAACCTCACACCATCGTCGTCGGCTACAGCCCGACCGCCAGCGGGCACCTTGCTCTGGAACGCGCCGTCCAGGAGGCGAAGCTGCGGGGATCCCGCCTGGTGGTGGTGCTCTCCATGTGGGGAGGGCGTCGCACCGGCTTCGACGAGGTCACCGAGGCGCGGCAGGCTCTCGAGTTGGCGGAGGCTCGTCTGCAGGAAGAAGGCGTGCCCTACGAGGTGCGGGAACTGGTGCGGGGGAAGAGCCCGGCGCAGGACCTGGCCGACCTGGCTGCCGAGGAGCACGCCGACCTGCTGGTCATCGGCTACCGCCATCGGACCAAGTCGGGCAAGTACTTCCTGGGGAGCGACGCCCAGGACATCCTGCTGGCCGCCCCCTGCCCCGTGCTCGCCGTCCGTCCGCCGGAGGGTGAGGAGGACTGAGCCGACCGCCGGGTCTCAGGCCAGCAGCACCACCAGCAGCGCCGCTCCGCCGATGAACAGGGCGATGGCGATGCGGCGCGCCGCAGCCCCGCGGCCCGCCACCGGCATGCGGTCCCAGGCGGCGGCGATCAGTATCCCGGCCACCAGGCCGCCGAGGTGCGCCTGCCAGGCGATTCTGGGCACGAACAGCGGCAGGGCCAGGTTGATGGCCAGGAGCACCCCCAGCTGCCCGAAGACGGCGGCGCCGGCCCGGGTGTGGCGCTGGCGGTAGGAGGCGGCGAGCAACGCGCCGAACAGGCCGAAGATGGCGCCGGAGGCCCCCACCGCCGGGGCGCCGGACCCGAACATCTGGTAGAACATGCCACCCGCCACCCCGCCGGCCAGGTACAGGGAGGCGTAGGAGGGGCTGCCGAAGCGGCGCTCCAGGACCGGGCCGAACAGCCACAAGACGTACATGTTGAAGATGATGTGGAGAACCCCGCCGTGGAGGAACATGGCGGTGAAGAGGCGCCACCACTCGCCCTGGTCCACCAGCGCCGGCCAGTGGGCGGCGCGAGCGGTGATGCGGAGGCGCGGGAAGAACTCCTGGACGGCGAAGAGGAGGGTGTTGACCCCGATGAGGGCCCAGGTCACCGGGGTGGCGCGGCGGTCCAGGTGGCCGACGGAGCGCACCGGGATCACCCGGGTGCGCTGTTCGGGGGTGGTGCACTCCGGGCACTTCTGGCCCACCACGGCGTCCCGGGAGCACTCGACGCAGATGAGGCGCCCGCACTCGCTGCAGGCGAGGCGGGTGGGCCGGTCGGGGTGGCGATAGCAGGCGTAGGGCGGGGCCGCCCAGGGCTGATCCACGGGCGTTCACCTTACCGCCGGGCCGGCGGTAGGCGGCCGGGCGGCTTCAGCGCCGGACCCGGTACCAGTACCGGTAGGCGGCCTCGAAGCCGAGGCGGCCGTAGAGGGCGCGGGCCGGGGCGTTGGCCTCCATGACCTGCAGGTAGGCCTCGCCGGCGCCGTGTCCCGCTCCCCAGGCGAGCAGGGCGGCGACCAGCGCGGCGCCCAGGCCCCGGCGGCGGCGCTCGGGGATGGTGCCGACCTCGAAGAGGCCCACCCGGCTCCCGTCGGCGACGGCCATGCCGATGGCGCCGACGGTCCCCTCATCGTGAAGCAGGGCAAACCCGACGGGAAGGCGGATGCGGCCGAGGAGGCGCCGGAAGGCCTCCGGAGCCGCTTGGTAGTGACTGGGGACGGCGGCGTTGGCCGCCAGCCATTCGGGGGAAGGGGAGGCCGGGAGGGCGGGGGCGTCGGATGCGGGGACGGCCTCCAGGGGGCGGGTCATCACCAGCACCGGGGCGTCCTCCCCGTACCCCCTCTGGGCCAGGAAGCCATCGAGTCCGGCGGGGCGGGCGGCGGGGGTGAGCTTGAAGATGGCAGGCAAGCCCCGGGCGCGGTAGAAGGCCTCGACGAAGGCCACCTTGTCTTCCAGAGACAGGTTGCCGTCGCCCAGGGTCGCGGCCGAGTTGACCCGCCGGCCGATGCCGGGGCCGGTGGCGGCGAGGAGCCAGCCGTCGTGGGGGAGGGTCTCGGCCGGGGGCCAGGCCCGGTCGGCGGCGGCTTCGAGGAGGCGGATGGCTGCGGGGTCGGCGGGCATGGGAGGCATTGTGGTGCCGCTCCCGTCTCCACGGGCGAGGCCGCCTTCCGTAGACTCGCCTCACCGGCGATCAGGAGGCAGGCTCGTGGACTTCGGGTACACCCCGCGCATGGAGGAGTGGCGCCGGCGACTGCTCGACTTCATGGACTCTCACATCTACCCGGCGGAACCGGTGTACGAGGAGCAGATGCGGGCGGCGGGCGATCCGTACTTCCATCCCCCGATCGTCGAGGACCTGAAGGAGGAAGCCCGGGGCCGCGGCCTGTGGAACCTGTTCCTGCCGGATGAGGAGCGGGGGGCGGGCCTGTCGTTGCTGGAGTACGCCCCGCTCGCCGAGATCAGCGGGCGAAGCCCCTGGCTGGCCCCCGAGGTGCTCAACTGCTCCGCTCCCGACACGGGGAACATGGAGATCCTGGCCCACTTCGGCACCCCGGAGCAGCAGGAGCGGTGGCTGACACCCCTGCTGGCCGGGGAGATCCGCTCCTGCTTCTCGATGACCGAGCCCGACGTCGCCTCGTCGGACGCCACCAACATCCGCTGCCGCATCGAGACGGACGGCGACGAGTACGTGGTCACCGGGCGCAAGTGGTGGTCTACCGGGGCGCTGGACCCGCGCTGCCGGGTGGCCGTGGTGATGGGCGTCACCAACCCGGAGGCCGACCCCTACCGCCGCCAGAGCATGGTGCTGGTGCCCCTCGACACGCCCGGAGTGACGGTGGTGGGGGGCAGCAGCGTCTTCGGCTTCCACGAGCGCGGCGGCCACGGCATCATCGACTACGACGGCGCCCGGGTGCCCCGGTCGAACCTGCTGGGAGAGGAGGGGGGCGGCTTCGCCATCGCCCAGGCGCGCCTCGGCCCGGGCCGTATCCACCATTGCATGCGCCTCATCGGCATGGCCGAGCGGGCCTTC
>VGBK01000101.1 GCA_016870535.1 Actinomycetota bacterium
GGCGCGCGTGGGGGCTGGGTCGCGCTCTTCGCTTCCCCCTCCGGCCCTGGCGGGCCACCTCCCCCGCTGGGGCGGGGGAGGAGAAGAGCCCGGCTCCCCCTCCCGCTCCGGCGGGAGGGGGTTGGGGGGAGGGCTGCGGAGGGCGCGACGGAGGTCTGCTCGTTCGGCTGCCCCCGCCGCGCCGCTCAGTGCCTACTTCGCGCCGAAGGCCGCCTGGAGGTCGGCCGAGCCGAAGGCTCCCTGCGAAGGCTTGCCGGCCGCATAGCGGTAGAGGGCGGTCTGGAAGATGCCGCTGAGGGTCGACAGGACCAGGACCACCAGCAGGATCCACACCACGCCGAGGGTGAGCAGCAGGGGGTTCACCGGGTCGCCGAGCGCCGCCGCGCCGGCGATGGCCGCGATGCCCGGCAGCACCAGCAGGAAGCCCAGCAGCCCGAACCCGACCCGGGCGGCCACGTTCTCCCCCCAGGTGCCCTTGAACAGGGCGGTCGACCGCTTGAGGGCCTCGCCGACGCGTAGATCCTCCATCACCAGGATGGGAATGACCAGGAAGGTCACCAGCGACCAGGCCATGCCGGCGATACCGGAGACCACCTTCCCCAGCGCGCCGGCCCGTTCTTCGACGGCCCGCAGCAGGGCGGAGACGGTGGCCGAGAGCAGGGCCCAGGGGAACAGGCGCCCGGCCCGCGCCGCCGCCCCGCGCAGGGCGCTGCCCACGGTGGGGTCGCCGCCCTCCAGGCGCTCGTTGGCGGCGTGCACCAGGGCGGCGTTGAAGAAGATGGTGATGTAGGCCAGCACCAGGTAGGCGGCAAACGCCAGGGGGAGGATGACCCAGGCGGGGTTCTGCTCGGTCTCCGAACGCCCGACCCAGGCCATGGGGATGAGGAAGGAGGCGGCCACCACCAGGGTGGAGACGAGGGAGAGAACGGGGAGAGCGATCAGCTCCTTGTCGGCCTTGAGCACTTCCCAAGAAGCCCGGGCCAGTTGCATGGTTCTGGAGATGCGTCCCATGAGCACAGTGTACGAGGCGTGTCGGCCGGCGTGCCTGGTCTCCCCCTCCCACGGCGGTGGGAGGGGGCCGGGGGGAGGGCTGCTGGGGGCGCGGCTCAGGTCTGCGGCTACAGCAACCCCCTCCGGCTCCTCGAGGACTCGGAGCCACCTCCCCCGTTGCCACGGGGGAGGAAGAGCCTGGGCGCCCCTCCGGCGGCTCCCAAAGCGTCGCCGCCACTTCCCAGGTCTCCGCGGGGTAGGAGAAGGATCTCCCCCTCCCACGGCTGTGGGAGGGGGCCGGGGGGAGGGCTGCTGAGGGCGCGGCTCAGGTCTGCTTGTTTCGCTTCCCCCTCCGGGTTCGGCCCGGCGGCCTCACCCGCCTCCCCCGCTGCCACGGGGGAGGAAGAGCCTGGCGCCCCTCCGCTCGGCTGCTGCGCAGCCTCGCGCCTCCCCCGTCCCCACGGGGGAGGCAGGGTGGGGCCGACCGGAGGCCGCTATGGGGGATGCTTCGTTAGCATCCCGTCCCAGGCATGGAAGATCCCTTCGCCCCCGATCCCAGCTTCGTGCCCCTGCGCCACCGGGCCCCGCGCTGGCCCTTCTTCCTGGCGGGGCTCTTCCTGGTGATCGGAGCGACGGTGCTGGCCACCTGGAGGATCACCCTCCCCTATTACGCCGTCGCCCCGGGGCCGGTGGAGGAGGTGGCCGACCTCATCACCATCGGCGACGTCCCGGCGTACACCACCAACGGCGACTTCTTCCTGCTGACCGTGGGGCTGCGCGAGGTGAACGCCTTCGAGTTCCTCGAAGCCGAGTTCGACCCCCGGGTGGACCTGGTGGGGCGAGAGGTCATCCGCCCCCGGGGCGTCACCCAGGAGGAGCAGACCCGCACCAACCTGGAGGCGATGAACCAGTCCATCGACATTGCGGTGTACGTGGCCCTCACCCGCCTCGGCTACGAGGTGGGCTTCACCGGGGACGGGGTGGTCATCAGGCAGGTGGTGGAGGGGAGCCCGGCCTTCGGGGTGTTGGAGGTGGGCGACGTGATCCGGGAAGTGGCGGGGACTCGGGTGCTCACCGCCGACGATGCCAGCAACGTCATCCGCTCCCGGCAGGTGGGCGAGAGCATCAGCCTGGCGGGCGTGCGCGGCGAGGAGCCGCTCCGGGTCGAGATCACCCTGGCCCCTCACCCTGAGCTGGAAGGGGCCCCCATGGTGGGGGTGGTGCTCGACACGGTGAACCTCGAACTCGACCTGCCCATCGACCTGCAGGTGGACTCACGCAACATCGGCGGCCCGTCGGCCGGGATGATGTACGCCCTGGCGGTGCTCGACCTGCTCACCGCGGAGGACCTGGCCAAGGGGTACCGCATAGCCGGGACCGGGACCATCAGCTACGACGAGACGGTGGGGGCCATCGGCGGGGTGCGCCAGAAGGTGTTCGCCGCCCGCTCGGTGGGCGCGGACTACGTGCTGGTGCCTTTCGACAACTACGAGGAGGCGCTGACGGCGGCCGGGCGCGACATCGAAGTGGTGGCGGTGAGCACCCTGCAGGACGCCCTCGACTTCCTCGACACGCTGGACCCGGTTCCGGGCAGCGTCGCCGCCTCCTGAGCGGCTCTCCCGAAACGCCTTGATCCCGGGGCGCGCCGGACGCGCCGGGTATCGTGCTCCCATGCCCGACCAGCAGATGGGCCCGGATCGGCTCGTCCCCAGAGGCCTGCCGGGGGCGCGGCGCGGCTACGACCGCGAGGCGGTGGAACGCCTGCTGCACGAGGCCCGGGAGGCCTGGGCGGCGCAGGAGGAGGAGCATCGCCGTCTCCTGGCAGAGATCGATCGCGCCGGGGGACTGCAGTACCTGGCCCGCGACCTGGGAGCGGTAGGGGAGGAGGTGGGCCGGATGCTGGGGGAGGCCCAGCAGGCCGCCCAGGGACTGCGGGAACGGGCCCGGGCCGATGCCGCGGAGAGGGTGGCCGCCGGGGCCGCCGCGGCGCGACGCCTGGTGGCCGAGGCCGAAGGCCAGGCGTTCCACTTGAGAGCCGACGCCTGGGCTGCCGCCGAGGCGCTGCTGCGCCAGGCCGGGGATGCCGGCCGGGCGATGGTGGCCGAGGCCGAGGCGGAGGTTCTGGTGATCCGCGCCGAGGCGGAGCAGGAGGCCTATCGCCTGGTGACGGCGGCGCGCCGCGAGGCCCAGGATGTGGTGCGGGGGGCCCGCTTCGAGGCCGAGCGGACGGTGCTCGAATTGCAGGGGCAGCCGGAGCGAGTGCTGCCGGTGGAGCCGGTGCCGGTGGAGACAACGGCCCCGGAGGTCCCGCCCGGCCGTTCCCGGCGGCGGCGCGATACGGGTGAGGTACCTGTGGTGCGCCCCGAGGACGTCATCAGGGTGATCCAGCCGCCCGGTGCCCGCCGAGCCGCACCGGGGGCGGTCGACCCCGGCTCGTACGGCGATGCTCTGGCGGCCGAGGTGGAGGCGCTGCGGGGGAGCGGTGAGGTCGAGGTCGCGTCCGGGGCGGCCGCCGCGGCCGCCGCGGTCGAGGAGGCCGAACCTGCCGCCTCGCCGCAAACGCCGGAGACGGGCGAGAAGGCGGCGGTGACCCCCGAGCCCGACGCGGGGAGGGGTGAGAAGCCCTCTGCCGCTCTGATTCGTCCCGGGGAGTCGCCGCCGGTGGCCCCCGAGTCGGCCGCGAGAGCGCCGGGCGACGACGAGGCGCCGGCCGGGAGTCTCGAAGGGGCGGAGGAGGGTGAGGCCGCCACGGCGGAAGAGGGTGACGAGGCGGCCGCACCTCCCGGGCGGGAGCCGAGAGTTGCGGTGGGGGACGAGGCCGAGGAAGGCGGCGGGGAGACGCCGCCTGCTCCGGCCGGGGGGCAGAGGCCGGCAGGGGTGGTGGACGACCTCTTCGCTCGCCTGCGCAGCGCACCGCGGCGGTCCCGGGCTCGGGCCGCTTCCCTCGCGGCTGCCGCTGCCGTCGCCGAAGGGGCGGCGGCGGAGGCGGCAGGCGCGCCGGCAGCCGCGGGCCCTCCGTCGGGGCCGGATCCCCTTGCCACGCGGGATCGCCTGCTGCTCCCCGTGCAGAACCGGGCGCTGCGGCGGGTCAAGGAGGCCCTGGTCGAACTGCAGAACACCGCGCTGGACGCGTTGCGGGTCTCGGGAGTCTGGGAGGGGTCGTCCGACGCCCCGGCGGCACTGGAGGCGGCGCTGGATGCCGTCTCCGAGGAGGCCGCCGAGGCGGGGGCGGCGGCGGCCGGAGCATTCACCGGGGGCGAGGCGCCGGCGCCGGTGATCGGCGGGCGCGGTACCGGCCTGATCCGGGACATGGCGGCGGAGCTGGTGGCGCAGGTGGACGGAGCGCGGGCGGCGGCGGCCGGCGCCGGGCCGCTCGAGGTGGCGGCGGAGGTGGGGCGGGTATTCCGGGCCTGGCGCAGCGAGGGGGCGGAGCGCTGGGTGCGGGCGGCGGCCTACGCCGCCTACCACGACAGCCTGCTCGCCGGCCTGGCGGTGCTCGGGGTGAAGGAGGTGGGGGCGGTGGCCTCGGGGCTGCTCTGCGCCGAGTGCCCGGCCACGCGCGGTGCGTTGTGGGATCCGGGGGGTGAGCCCCCTCGGGGCACCGCCCGGCCTCCCGCCGACCCCGGCTGCGTCTGCACCGTGGCGCCGGCGTAGTGGCGGCCCGGCCCTCACTCCGGAGCCCCGGCGCGGTCCCCTCAGGGCTCTCAGCACTTCCCCGGGCGCCGAGAGATGCCATCCCTCACCGCGAGGTGCCGGCACTCCCTGCTGCAGAGGCAGATGCCGCGGCGGCGCGCCGGAGTGGGAGCCTGTCCCGCCGATCCCGTACAATGGCTCGCACATGATCGAACACGAGGACCCTTCCCCCATTCCCGCCCGCCGCCGCCGCCTGGGCCCTGGAGGCCGGATCGCGCTGGTGGTGGTGGCCGTGCTGCTGGCGCTCCTCTTCAGCCTGCGCGGCCTGGCCAACTTCTGGACCGACTTCCTGTGGTTCGACTCGGTGGGATTCTCCGCCGTGTGGACCACCCTGCTGGTCACCAAGATCGTGCTGGCGGCGATCGGCATCGTGGTGGCCTTCGGCCTCATCCTGGGCAACCTGTGGCTGGCTCAGCGGGTGGCGCCGGAACCCGCGCTGCCCGGCCCCGGCGAGCAGGTGGTGCTGCGCTACCGGTCGTGGGCTCGCACCCATCGCTGGTGGGTGCTGCTGGGGGTCTCGGGCTTCTTCGGCCTGGTGCTGGGACTGGGGATGGTGGGCTGGTGGGAGAACTGGCTGCTCTTCACCAATCGCCGTTCCTTCGGGGCAGTGGACCCGGTCTTCTCCCGTGATATCGGCTTCTTCGTCTTCCAGGTTCCCTTCTGGCGCGACCTCTTCGGCTGGGCCTTCCAGTTCGTCGTGGTGACGGCGGTGGTGGTGTCCGCCTTCTACTACCTCAGCGGCAGCATCCGGGTGCAGCCGCGCGGCCTTCGGGTGGCCCCAGGAGTGAAGCTGCACCTGTCGGTGCTGCTGGCGGTCCTCGCCGGCCTCAAGGCCGTCGGCTACTGGCTCGACCGCTTCGACCTGCTCTACAGCGAGCGGGGGGCGGCTCTCGGCGCCTCCTACGCCGACATCCATGCCCGCCTCCCGGCCCTGCGCCTGCTGTTCTTCATCTCCCTCTTCGCCGCGGCGCTGCTGCTGGTGAACATCCGCATCCGGGGGTGGATCCTCCCGGCGGCGGCGGTGGGCCTGTGGCTGGTGACTTCCATCGCCCTCGGCGGCATCTGGCCGGCGGCGGTGCAGCGCTTCTCGGTGCAGCCCGACGAGATCAACAAGGAACTGCCCTACATCGAGCGCAATATCAACGCCACCCGGGATGCCTTCAACCTGAGCGGCGTGGAGGTGCGCCCGTTCGCGGCCGACCTGAACCTGACCGCCGAGGACCTCGCGTTGAACGCGCCGACCATCGGCAATGTGCGCCTGTGGGATCCGACCGTGCTGCTCACCACCTACCGGCAGCTGCAGGAACTGCGTCCCTTCTACCAGTTCGACGACGTCGACGTCGATCGCTACCCGCTCGACGGCCGGACGACCCAGGTGATGCTGACCCCGCGCGAGCTGGATGAGCGCAACCTGCCGGGGACCGGCTGGGTGAACCGTCATCTGGTGTTCACCCACGGCTACGGGATGGTGGTGAGCCCGGCCAACTCCGTCAGCCCCGAAGGCCAGCCCGCTTTCCTGGTGAAGGACATCGCCCAGTCCGCCGAGATCCCCGAGGTGCTCGAGATCGCCCAGCCCAGGGTGTACTTCGGCGAGGCGATCAGGTCGGCCAACTTCGTGATCGTCGGCACCAAGGAGAAGGAGGTCGACTACCCGCTGGAATCGGCCGCCGGCGACGCCACCTTCGCCTTCAACTCCTACGACGGCGAGGGTGGCATCCGCATGGGGTCGTTCTTCCGGCGGGCCGCCTTCGCCCTGCGCTTCGCCGACCTGAACACTCTCATCAGCGGTCAGATCACCAGCGACAGCCGGGTGCTGATGGTGCGCAACATCCGGGACATCGTCAAGAAAGCGGCGCCGTTCCTGTACGCCGACGCCGACCCTTACACGGTCATCCTCGACGGCCGCCTGCTGTGGGTCATCGACCTGTACACCACCACCGACCGCTATCCCTACTCCACGCCCGCCTTCACCGGGCGGCTCAGCGCCACCCGGTCCGGCCTGCCCAACGGCTTCAACTACATACGCAACTCGGTGAAGGCC
>VGBK01000102.1 GCA_016870535.1 Actinomycetota bacterium
CCCTTGAAGAGCAGATGCTCCAGGAAGTGGGAGCAGCCGGCCTCGGTGGAGGTCTCGTCGCGGCTGCCGGTGTCGACCCAGCAGCCCACCGCCACCGAGCGCACCGCGGGCATCGTCTCGGTGATCACCCGCAGGCCGTTGGGGAGGGTCGACAGTCGGTGCTCCATAGGCTGATGTTAGGGTCCCACCGGTACGGGGCTCGACCCATCAACCGCTCGGCCGGGCCGCCGACGGAGAGGAGGCCGCCCATGAAGGATGCCGCGAGACGCAGTCTCATCTGGTTCACCACCCTGCTGCTGCTCGGTGGCTGCGGCGGCGGCGACCGGGGTACCGCCACCAGCGCCACAGCAGGGGACCCACCCGCCACTACGGCTACCGCCGGTGAACCGCTTCCCACCACGTCCGCCGAGGCGCCGGCCACCACCGTCTTCCCCACCACGGCACCGCCTTTCGAACCTCCCCGCGGGGTGACCTTCCCCGCAGCCGACGGAACCGTCCTCGAGGGCCGGGCCTTCCCCGCCGGCGACACCTGGATCCTCCTGGCCCACATGTACCCGGCCGACATGGCTTCCTGGTTCGACTTCGCCACCGCCGCCCAGGAGGCCGGGTTCACCGCCCTGGCGTACAACAACCGCGGGTACGGGGGCTCGGAAGGAACCCGGGATCTGATCGACGTGGGATCCGATGCCCTGGGCGCCATCGCCTTCGCCCGGTCCAATGGAGCCGACCGGGTGCTGTTCTTCGGCGCCTCGATGAACGGGGCCGCCGCGCTCTTTGCCGCTGCCGAGGAGGACCTGGCCGGCATCGCCTCCCTCTCGGGAGTGCCCGAGTGGCACAACACCCCCGGCCTGGCGCGAGCCGGCGACGTCACCGAGCCTGCCCTGTTCATCGCCGCCGAGGATGACCGCGGCGCGGTGGGGACGGCCGAGGTCATGGCGGCAGCGGTGGCCGGCGACACCCGGGTAGTCGTCTACCCCGCCGGGGGCCACGGGACGGCCATGTTCCGCGCCAACCCCGGTCTGGCCGCCCTCCTGCTCGACTTCGCGCGCTCCCACGGCTGAGCCCGCCATCACCGGCGTCTGCCGCGGCCGGAACCCCCTCCCGGCCCTCTAGTATCCCGCCATCGTGCCCGACGAGCAGAGCATGGAGCCCCGGCATGCCGCCGATCCTGGCGTACATCGTCTCCTGTTTCCTGCTCCTCGGCGCGCCCGCCGCTGAGTCCATCGGCGGCACCCTTCGTGAGGGAGGCGCGCAGGGCGATCCCGTCGCCGGCGTGGTGCTCGCCGTCTCCGACGCCTCCGGCGTGGTGGGCACTGGGGTCAGCGGCGACGACGGCTCCTGGGAGGTCCCCCTGCCCGGGCCCGGCACCTACCGCGTGAGCCTCGACGTCCAGAGCCTGCCCGAGGGAGTTGCCCTGCGGAACCCGGACCGCACCGAACTCGAGGGGGTCGAGGTACGCGCCGGCCAGCGCAAGTCGGTCGTCTTCCCCCTCGGCGAGCGCCAGGTGGAGACCCGCAGCTGGTTCACCCGTCTCGCCAACCTGGCTGCCAAGGGCCTCACCTACGGGTCGATCGTGGCCCTGGCCGCCGTCGGGCTGTCGCTCATCTTCGGAGTCACCGGCATGGTCAACTTCGCCCACGGCGAAGTCGTCACCTTCGGGGCCGTGGTGGCCTGGTTCTTCAGCACCTCCGCCGCCGGGCCCGGCCTGCACCTGCTGTGGGCCGTGCCCCCTACCCTGCTGCTCGCCGCCGCCCTGGGAGCCGGGCTGGAGCGCGGCCTCTTCCGCCCGCTGCGTCGCCGCCGAACGGGCAACGTGGCGCTCATCGTGGTCTCCATCGGCCTCTCGCTGCTGGTGCGGCACATCTACCTGATCCTGGTGGGAGGAGCCCCCCAGCCCTACCGGCAGTACGCCGTGCAGACCCAGATCTCACTGGGCCCGGTCTCCATGCCTCCCAAGGCCCTGTTCATCACCCTCGTCTCTTTGGCCGTCCTGGCCGCGTTCGGGCTCATGCTCCGCCACACCCGCCTGGGCATCGCGCTGCGCGCCGTGGCCGACAACAAGGACCTGGCCGAGGCCTCCGGCATCAGCGTCGACCGGGTCATCCTCTACACGTGGGCCCTGGGGGCAACTCTGGCCGGTCTCGCCGGCATCTTCCTGGGCATCACCCAGACGGTGCAGTGGGACATGGGCTTCATCCTCCTGCTGACCATGTTCGCCGCGGTGATCCTCGGCGGCATCGGCACCGCCTTCGGCGCCGCGCTCGGGGGCATCATCATCGGCGTGGCCACCGAGGCCAGCACCTTCTGGCTCCCCGTGGAGTTCAAGGTCGTGGTGGCCCTGGCCGTCCTGATCCTGGTGCTCATGGTTCGGCCGCAGGGCATCTTCGGCGTCAAGGAGAGGGTGGGATGAGCCCCCGCCACCGAGGAGGCGCGACGTGGACCTGGTGAAGATCCTCACCGACTCCCTGCGCGCCGCGATCGGGGTGCCGGCTGCGGCCTACGCTCTGGCGGCCACCGGGCTCAACGTGCACTTCGGCTACACCGGCCTGCTCAACTTCGGGCAGGTGGCGTTCATGCTGGTGGGCGCCTACGGCACCGCGGTGACGGTGAACGAGGGCGGCCCGTTGTGGCTGGGCCTGCTGGTGGGGATCGGCCTCGCCGTCGCTCTCGGCCTCCTCCTCGGGATCCCCACGCTGCGCCTCCGGGCCGACTACCTGGCCATCGTGACCATCGCCACCGCCGAGATCCTGCGCTACGTCACCCGGAGCCGGGCCCTGCAGTCGCTCACCGGGGGCGTCTTCGGCATCCAGAAGTTCGCCAACCCCTTCTTCGACCTCAATCCCATCCCTCCCGGCCGCTACGGCTTCGGCACCTTCAACTTCAGCCATCGCCAACTATGGGTGATGGCGGTGGGATGGCTGACGGTCGGCCTGATACTGCTGCTCTTGACCGTCCTGCTGCGCAGCCCCTGGGGCCGGGTACTGAAGGCGATTCGCGAGGACGAGGACGCCGCCCGCTCCCTGGGCAAGAACGTCTTCGCCTACAAGATCCAGAGCCTCATCCTGGGCGGGGTCATCGGCGCCCTGGCCGGGATGCTGCTGGCCATCGACACCCAGGCGGTGAATCCCGACACCTTCATCTCGATCCTGACCTTCTTTGCCTACACCGTGCTGATCCTGGGCGGGCCGGGCCGCATCCTGGCCCCGGTGGTAGGAGCCGTCATCTTCTGGTTCCTGCTCCAGTTCACCGACGGCGTGCTGCGAGGAGCCCTGGAGGCCGGGTGGCTGGGTAGCGCCATCGAAGGCAACGAGGTCGCCGCGATCCGCTTCGCCCTGGTCGGCCTGGGCCTGATGCTGCTCATGATCCTGCGGCCCCAGGGCATCCTCGGCAGCCGGGAGGAGTTGCTCACCGATGAACGCTGAGTCCTCCCCCGCTTTCCAGGGCGTCGCCCCCTTGCCGGGGGTGCCCAAGCCAGACCCCATCCTCGTCGCCGCCGGGGTGGAGCGCTCCTTCGGCGGCCTGCGTGCCGTCGCCGTGGACCGCCTCGAGATCCAGCGCGGGTCGATCACGGGCCTCATCGGGCCCAACGGGGCCGGCAAGACCACCTTCTTCAACCTGCTGACCGGCTTCGACCGGGCCGACGCCGGCACCTGGCACTTCGACGGCCGGCCCCTCCAGGGCAAGCGAGCCCATCAAGTGGCCCGGGTCGGGATGGTCCGCACCTTCCAGCTGACCAAAGCCCTGGGCCGCCTGAGCCTGCTCGACAACCTGCTCCTCGCCGCTCCCGGGCAGCGCGGGGAGCGCCTCGCCGGCGCGGTGCTCGGGGGCTGGCGGGCCCAGGAAGCCGCCCATCGCGAGCAGGCCGAGGCCCTCCTGGAGCGCTTCGGGCTGGCCCCGCTCAGCCGGCACTTCGCCGGCACCCTGTCGGGCGGGCAGCGCAAGCTGCTCGAGATGGCCCGGGCGCTGATGGCCCGCCCCCGCCTGCTGATGCTGGACGAGCCGATGGCCGGGGTCAACCCCGCCCTGCGCCAGTCGCTGCTCGCCCACATCCAGGAGATCCGGACGGAGGGAGCCACCGTGCTCTTCATCGAACACGACATGGACGTGGTCATGGGCACCAGCGACTGGGTGGTGGTCATGGCCGAGGGCCGGGTCATCGCCGAAGGCCCGCCGGCAGCCGTCGGTGCCGATCCTGAGGTCATCGACGCCTACCTGGGACGCGACCACGGAAAGGCCGCCGGAGCATGACCGTCGCGCCCGAAGCCCCCTTGCTCGAGGCCACCGGCCTGGTGGCCGGCTACCTGCCCGGGGTGGACATCCTCAACGGCTGCGACCTCCGCCTCGGCCTGGGGGAGATCGTGGGCATCATCGGCCCCAATGGGGCGGGCAAGTCCACCCTCATCAAGGCCCTCTTCGGCCTCCTGCCCATCCGCAAAGGCCGGGTGGCCTTCAGGGGCGAGGACATCACCGGCCTGGCGGCCCACGAGCTGGTGGGACGGGGGGTGTCCTACGTGCCCCAGCGCAACAACGTCTTCCCGCGCTTGACGGTGCAGGAGCACCTGCTCATGGGGGTGTACCTGAAGCCGGCCGACCACAAAGCCCGCGCCGCCTCGGTCTTGTCGCTCTTCCCTCACCTCGGCGACCGCCTCAACCAGCGGGCCGGCCTCCTCTCGGGCGGGGAGCGACAGATGGTGGCCATGGCCCGCGCCCTGATGATGGAGCCCGCGGTGCTGCTGCTCGACGAGCCCTCTGCCGGGCTCTCCCCCGCCAACCAGGACGAGGTATTCGTTCGCATCGACGAGATCAACCGGGCGGGGGTGTCGGTGGTGATGGTCGAGCAGAATGCTCGCCGCTGCCTCCAGGTCTGTCACCGCGGCTATGTGCTGGACCAGGGGGCCAACGCCTACACCGGCACCGGCCGGAGCCTGCTCAACGACCCCCGGGTGGTGCAGTTGTACCTGGGGACCCTGGCCAAGGCCTGAGACGGCGCCCGGCGCGGTGGAGGCCGGCCCTGCGGCCGGCCTCCACTCCTCGTCTCGACCGGTTACCCACTACCCCACGGGCACCGTGGACTCCACGACGATCGCGCCTTCGGCGTCGAAGAACCACACGTCGTAGAAGCCGGCTCCGGGCTCGCCCGCATCGACGAAGTTCAGGAGCCCCGAAGCCCCGTCGTAGTCGATGTCGACCCCGGCCTCGATGAGGGCCAGGCAGGCGGCGAAGCTGTCGCACTTCTCGCCGTCCTTGGTCACACCGTTCACCTCGCCCAACCAGACGGTGGGATCGTCGGTCCCGGCGACCGCCGCCGCCAGCGCGAAGATGATCGGGCAGTCGTAGGCGTAGGCGGCGAAGATGGTGTCGGTCCCGGGGGCGAACTCGGCAAAGGCATCCAGGAACCAGGCCGCGCCTCCCGGAGGAGCCGCCGAGGGAGCGGTGCCCCTGACGCCGTCGAGCACGCCGGGGTTGGCGGGATCCACCTTGGTGGGCAGGTCGCTGCCCTGAGTCCCATCGGTGAGGTAGATCTGCACCGCGGTGGGGCCGATGCCTTGCTCGATCATCGCCTGCAGGATCACGCTCCCGGTGTCGGGGAAGGCGATGAGCACCACGGCCTCAGGAGCGGCGTCCGCCAGTTTCTGGACGTCGGCATCGAAGACCGTGCCGTTCGGGTCGTAGGCCACGTTGGCCACGACGGTGGCCCCGTTGGCATCCAACTGGGCCGCCACCGCGTCGGCGAAGCCCTGCCCGTAGGCGTCGTTCAGGGCGATGATGGCCACCTCGCTGAAGCCGTCGGCCGTCACCAGGTCGCCCAGCGCCTGCCCCTGAAGGGAGTCCGGCGGGGCGGTGCGGGTGTAGTAGCCGCCGTTGTCGTCGTAGGTGGTGAACACCGAGCCGGTATTCGACGGCGAGCACATCAGGGTCTGCGACCCGGTGATCTTGTCGATGACCGAGAGGCTGATCCGCGAGCTCGCCGGCCCCACGATGGCATCGACGCCGGCCGCCAGGTGGGCGTCGGCGCTGGCGTTGGCGATGTCCTCGTTGGTGCCGCTATCGCGGAGGCTGAGCGCCACCGGCACGCCGAACACGCCACCCGCGGCGTTGATGTCGCGCACGGCCATCTGCACCGCGCCGATCATCGGCGGCCCGAGGATGGCCAGGTCCCCCGTCTCCGGGAGGATGGTGCCGATCTCCAGGACGCCGTTGGCTCGTCCCGACGGCGCCGTGGTGGTCGGCGCCTCCGTCGTGGTCGGCGCCTCCGTCGTGGTCGGCGCCTCCGTCGTGGTCGGCGCCTCCGTCGTGGTCGGAGCGGCCGTCGTGGTCGTGGTCGCCGCGTCGTCGCCGCAGGCTGCCGCCACCAGGGCGAGAGCCAGCACGGCGATGGCGAGGCGCATGATGCGCTTGTTCATCATGACTGCTGTCTCCTATGGCGGTGGGCCGGGTTATCCGGCCCACGATTGCGGCATGCTAGTCGAGAGATAGTGAACCTTCGAAATCCTTCTCCCAACCTTTTTCAAGGGATCCTCTCCGACACGCCGGATCCCGCCGATTCGGCGCCGTGGGACAATGAGGGGCTATGCCCCGGCGCGAAGCCTCGCTGCTCACCGAGATCCTGCCGCCCGAAGAGAGGGCCATCGAGGC
>VGBK01000103.1 GCA_016870535.1 Actinomycetota bacterium
GGCGCACCTTGCCGCCCTCACGGCGACCCTCGACGAGCTGGACGTACTCGTAGACGCGGTCTCCCCGCCGCACACGCTTGATCCTCGTGTACATGGTTGGCACAACACTACCAGGCTCCACCTGGAATCACAAGCATGCAACTCAGCATAGCGGCGGCGGGTCAGCCGACCTCATTGGCACAACGGACTCGCCAGTGAGCGCTGACCTGCCCCGCAGAACCCCCTGCTCATGGCGGCACAACAGGCCGACCGCACCCTGGGCCAACCGCCAGTCGTGCGGAAAACGGGCCTAGCGGGAGTCACCTCGGGCTCTGGCGCCGTCGCCAGAGCCCCTCGGGAACCCTGCAGTCATCTTCCCGGGCCGGTCTTCTGGATCAGGATGGCTGCCCGGGCTGTAGACCCGGCCCTCTTCGGTCCTCCGGCGTGCGGTGGCGGGGGACCGGGACCGGTGGGGTGTTCGGGTCGAGGCCAGCCGGCGTGTGGGGGCGGCGTGTAGGGTTGCTGGTGACGGTGAGCATGTGCGGTCCCGGGTCTGGTCCGGGGTGAGGGGAAGGGGGCGGTGATGTCTGCCAGCCGGCGGTTCGGGGTTGGGGTGGTGGTGCTGCTGCTGGTGGGAGCGATGGCGGCCCCGGCGGCGGTAGCCGGTGACGGCGACCACTTGTGGACCCACCAGTTCGGCACCCCCGAGTTTGACTTCGTCAGGGGGGTGGCGGTGCATGCCACCGGGGTGTACGCCGTCGGGGGCACGGAGGGGAACCTGCAGGGCACCAGCCAGGGTGAGTCGGACGGGTTCGTCTGCAAGTACCGGCGCGACGGCAAGCACCTGTGGACCCGTCAGTTCGGCACCCCCGGGTGGGACGCGGTCTACGGGGTGGCAGTGGATGCCACCGGGGTGTACCTAGTGCTGTGACCACCAACCTTGTAGGGGTAGTCCGCTTCGGTGCCCTGCCGTGATCGGTTGCGATGACGCCGGTGACGCATCAGGAGGGGCGCTGCTCACCCGCGCGAACGTTTATGCTCACAGCACTAGCCGGAGGCACGGAGGGGAACCTGCAGGGCACCAGCCAGGGTGAGTCGGACGGGTTCGTCCGCAAGTACGACCATGACGGGAAGGTGCTGTGGACCCGTCAGTTCGGCACCCCCGAGTGGGACGCGGTGTTGGGGGTGGCTTTGGATGCCGGCGGGGTGTACCTCGCGGGACACACACGGGGCGGCCTGCAGGGCACCAACCAGGGGGGGTTCGACGGGTTCGTCCGCAAGTACGGCCACGACGGGAAGCTGCTGTGGACCCGTCAGTTCGGCACCCCCGAGGGTGAATTCGTCAGGGGGGTGGCGGTGGATGCCACCGGGGTGTACGCCGCCGGGTACACGGAGGGCAGCCTGCAGGGCATCAACCAGGGGAGCTACGACGGGTTCGTCCGCAAGTACGGCACCGGATGAACCGACCGCCATCCGATTCGGCCCCACCCGTGCCCGAGCGGGGGTGAACTCGGGGGGCCAGGCGATCCCCCGGGTTCACGTCGAGGCGCCCGGACCGGGAGGCGGGTGTCCCTTCCCGGCACGGTCGCCCATGGTCACATGAGGTCAAGGGACCTTCGGGGCCGCTGTCGGGAGTTCGCCGTCGTGCGGGTTCCATTCCGGATCGGAGCGTCAGCGGTCCGCACTTCGTGACAGGTGTTCCGAGAGGGTGTTACGGGGAACCAGCAATGGCTCCACTCCCAAGCCGTTATACGCTCGGTATACTGCCCCGTATGACAACCCCAGTGCCGACTCGGTTCACCGACGAGGAACTGGCCCTCATCGACGAACTCGTGGCGGAAGGCATCGGAGACAGCCGGTCGGCGGTGATCCGCCGAGGTGTCCACCACCTGGCCGATGCCGTTCGCCGATCTCAGATCGGTGCCGCCATCGCACAGTCGTATCGGGAACAGCCCCAGAGCTCCGAGGACGACGCCCTCGCCATGGCGAACGCCATCGCCATGACCGAGGCGGAACCGTGGTAGCCCAGGCCGAGCTCTGGTTGATGGAGACTCCCAACCAGAAGCGCAGACCCGTACTCGTCGTCTCCCGGGACGAGGCCATCCCGTTCCTGAGCAACGTCGTCGTGGCTCCCATCACGGCCACGATCCGTAGCATCCCTACGTGTGTTCCGGTCGGTCCCGCCGAAGGCATCGACCACGACAGCGTGGCCACCTTTGACAACCTGGCCGCGGTGCCCAAGTCGGTGCTCACCAGACGCCTCGGCACACTCGGCTCTGACGGGCGCCGGCGGATCTGCAAGGCCCTCGATGCCGTCGCCGACTGCTGACCCACGGAACCCGCCGTGTCACCGACCTATCGGCCAACCCCACAACCTGAGGGCGTAACCGGCCCGAGGGGAACATGCCTGGATTGGCCGCTGGCGTCGGCCGGGTCGAGCACTGCGACAGGGTCGGAGGCTGGGTGACCTGCAGTCGGTTTCCGTCCGGCGGGCGCCTTGGGCCAGCGAGATAAGGGACTGACCCGTCACTGCACCGCGCCGCTACCCGTACGAGGACCGTTAGGAGCCCCTCGGGGCCCCTGTCAGGACTTCACCGGGATTCCATTCAGCCTCTCACCCATCCGGTGAGGGCACGCCGGTCGAGGCGACGGCGCCCACGCGTCAGCAGTCTCTCGGGACCCCCTCGAAGACATCACCAGGGTGGAGTCTCTGCTCAGCCTCCGCCCCAGTTGACCCGCCGCGGCCGACGAGGGTCAGCGGGCTCGGTAAGCGTCGCGGCGATGTTGCACACGGTGGACGATGACAACCTGGTCGTCCTCGATGATCTCGTAGATGATCCGGTAGTCGCCTCGCCGGGCAGACCAGAGACCTTCCAGTTCTCCGAGAAGAGGCTTGCCGAGCCGCTGCGGGTTGGCGGCGATCGGCCCCAGGATCGATTCGAGGGCGGCCGCTCGCACCTTCCCCGGCAGGTGCTCAAGATGCCGCAGGCCCTCAGGGGTGATCTCGACCTCGTACACCAGGCTGCCTCAGATGCGGTCTCGCAGGCGCCACCGCTTGCCCTCAGCGGCCTCTTCACGAGACCGGCGCAGAGACTCCATCAGCTCGTCGTCATGGAGGATGTCAAGGCTCTCTTCCAGGGACTCGAGGTCGTCTGGGCTTATCAGCACGAACGAAGGCCGGCCGTTTCGAGTGACGAGGATCCGATCGTGCTGCAGTTCCACCCGATCGGCCAGGTCGGAGAGGTGCGCTTTCACCTCGGAGAACGGCATCGTGTCACTCATAGGTCAGAATTATGACCTATCCAACGGCTAGACGCAAGACCCCAGCCCCTCGGGACCCCTGTCAAGACTTCACTCTTGCGTTCTGTGTCCCGTTGTCACACAGCGCCGCTCACACCTCCTCCCGGCCCTCGACGCGCCCCCCGTCTGCTCCCGCTGCCGGCTTCCGATAGGTTCGGGCCGAGCGTCGTGCCCGGTCAGTGCCTTCCTCAGAGCCCCCGCTGTTGCTGGTCTGTTCCGCTCAAGGCCGTTCGATTCTGTGCCGAATTCCGCTCTCGATGTTGACCTTCACAGTCATGTGCGCCGTCTGTGGCGCCGTTCAGGTACCAGTCTGCGACCTTCGTGTGGCCTTCAGCTGTGACCACGGGGAGGCTTCGTACACGTTCCGTTGCCCATCCTGTCAGGGCGACTGGGCCCGGGCGGCCGCGCCCCGGGTGGCTGATGCTCTACTCGCAGCAGGGGTTCCATGGACCCTGGCTGCGTCCCCTGTGTCCGACCAGGAGGTCAGCGCGTCCGGTGCAACGCGCCGCAGGCAAGAGCGGCTGTCCTCGATCTTCGGGGCGCGACAGGGGCCTCCAGAGGCGGCCTGATGAGATCTGGCGTGGGTGCTGCGGCGTTCGGGGGGGGGTTAGGGGGATGCTGAGACCCTTGCGCTCCTTCCGGGCCCATTGGGTCCGTCTGGTGGTCGCGGCTCTGGTCGTTGCCATCGGTCTCGCCGTCTCGCACGGCGTTGCCCGCTGGGTCTATCTGGAGAACGAGCGCCAATACCAGGCGGAGCTCGCTGACGATGGGGCCATCGTCGCGGCCCAGGTGCAGACGGCGTCCAATCGGATCGAGACCAGGCTGGCGGCAGTGGCCGGGCTATTCCGCGCCAGCGACCACGTGACCGCCGCCGAGTTCGACCTGTTCACTTCGGAAATCGGACTGCTTCCGGGAATGGGCGGCTACGGCTTCGCGGCCCTGGTCGCTGACGAAGAGTTCGACCGTTGGCAGGCTGAAGCTATGGAGAACGACGTCGACTACGGCACTTTCGGCATCGACTCCGCAGGGGGTCGCGTTGAGCATTCACCCGCGCCGTTCCACGCCCCAATTCTGTACTTTGCCCAGCGGGTGTTCGCCGCGGCGCCCGAAGGCCTGGACCTTATGTCCGAGCCCTTGCGGGCGGCCACCCTCGAAACCGCATTGCGGTCCGGCACACTGGCAGTCACGCCCTTCCTGCACCTGCTCAGTGAGCCGGACCCCGATGGGCTGGTCGCCTTCATGCCAGTCCGGGCTCAGGACGGCAGCACAGTCGGCTTCATCACCGGACCCGCAGACCTCTCGCTCCTCCTAGACGCCGCTATCCCCCAAAACCTGGCGAACCGCCTTGTCTGGCGGATCACTGACCTCCAGGATCGCCAGACCCTTGGGCTTGCGCCTTCACAGGCCGGCCTGCTCTGGTCTGGTTCCGTGACTTTCGGGAACCGCGAGTGGCTACTCGAAGTCACCTACCGGGAGCCCACCCTCAGTGCCGGCCCTCTTCCCCTCCCCTGGGTCACAGTCCCTGTCAGCATCGCAGGAAGCCTGCTCTGCGCCTTGCTGGTCCTTCTGCTCGCCGCGGGGCTTGACGCACGCCGGGAGCGTCTTCGACTCCAGGGAATCGTCGAGGGAAAGGACAAGCTCCTAGCTACCGTCAGCCATGAGCTGCGCACCCCCCTGACCAGCGTGGTCGGCTTCCTCCACGAGGTGCTCCACCGGACCGACATCGGCTACGCCGAGGAGCGGGAGCTCCTAGCCCTCGCCTCCACCCAGGCGGACGAGTTGTCCTGCATCGTGGAGGATCTTCTCACCGCTGCCAGAGCAAGCGCCGGCAAGGAGCTCGCCGTCAGCGTCCAGGCGACTGACCTGTCCCAGGAGATCGCCGCAGCGCTTCGGGTGTTTCCCCACACAGTGACCGTCAAGCTACCCGTCGAGCTGTGCCCCGTGCTCGTGTGGGCTGATCCCGGGCGGCTACGCCAGATACTCCGCAACCTTCTCGACAACGCTGCCAGACATGGCAGGCCACCCATCGGACTCACCGTCGCCACCGGCAGTGAGTCCATCCGGGTTCAGGTCAGCGACCACGGCCCCGGTATCCCCCCCGAGCTCCAGCACCTAATCTTCCTTCCCCACCAGGCGCTAAGCGACTCCCCCGGGCTGACCCAGTCCTTCGGCCTCGGCCTGTGGATCGCCCACCGCCTCACCAAGGCGATGGGCGGCGACCTCACCTACCAGGCGCACCCCACCCCCACCTTCACCCTCGACCTCCGGCCGGCGGCCCCCGTTTTCGCGCCCGCCACAGCCCCGACCCACGGGAACCCCGCTCCGGTCCTTCTTCCCCTCTGACCGCACGCGGGAGCGCTCGACGCAGGCCACGCAGGCGGACCGGTGACCCGGCGCCCTCAATCCCGGCGCCTCCCCAGGCGCTCCACTTGTAATGAACCTTTTCTTCTTGTTCGAGAGTCCCCGGCTGCCCCGGGTTCCGCGTCTATCTGTCGTAGTGGGCGCGCACCGCTTCGGCGAGGGCTTGCTTGTAGGGCATGCCGAAGAGTCCCGCGTCCAGGTGCCGAACCTGCCTCCGTTGAGGTCGAGCACGTCATCGGCTTTCAACCCGTAACGGGAGGAGCCCTTCAGCCCGTAGGCCGCGCCCCCTCCGCCCGCCCGGTCAGGGTTCCACTCCCGGATGTCGGGCAGGCCCATCCCGTGCCCTTGGTAGACCCTCTGGAGCACCCTCTGCGGGACGTAGTCGCCTCGCTGCCAGGCGTGGAAGTGGTGCCCGGTGCCCTTCGGGTTGCGCTCGAACACCCCCCAGTACTCGAACACGTACCCCAAGCTCCGCATGTCGGACGCCACCTGGCGCACCCGGCGGGCCCGTACCGGGTACTCGTCTCCGCCCAGGGAGAACCGGATGAGGCGGGTTGGCCGCGCCCTGTCCACCGCGAGTGCCGTCTTCCACGCTTTGATCGGCCCACAGTGAGGGCAGAAGTTCGCCCCACAGCTCCGCCAGCGCGGGGGGTCGCCCGCCTTCGCCGGGAACGTGTACTGCCACCCGATCATGTTCTGCGTCGGGGAAGTCGTCTCGGGTGAACTGGTCGGCGCCGAGACGACGATTGCGGGCCAGCGGCCAGGGTTTGATCACCGCCGTGTGGTGATCGCGATCGAGATCAGCCCGTACCGGCCCGGACCCGTAGGCGGAGTCGCCCAGCACCTCCACCGGTTGCTCCTCAACGGTGAGAAGACCCACCCCGACGGGCCCGTCGGCGACGTTGGCCGCAGTGAGATCGGAGGCGGTGATGATCCCGGTTTCGGGTTCCACCGCCACATGCGCCTTGTATCCATCCCGGTACT
>VGBK01000104.1 GCA_016870535.1 Actinomycetota bacterium
GACACTGCCGTCGGCTTGGAGGAGCCGGTCGGTGAGGGCCCGGCCGAAAGTGCCGGTGCCTTCCACCGCCCAGCGTGGACGCGTCATGTTGCTGCGGGTGAGCAGCTGTTCGATCCCGTGTCAACGGCCATTGGTTTCTCCCCAGTGGCGGCCGCGGGTCTTCCCCGCGTGTGGCCGTGAGTTCTCCCCGCGGGCGGTCATGGGTTCTCCCCGCGGGCGGTCAGGGGGTTCCCCGTTTTCAGTGTGTGAGTGGCTGCACCCCCTTTCGGCTGGTGGCGTCGGTGAGTCGGATGGAGTCGCCTTCGGTGACGATCACATGGGCGTGATGCATGAGCCGGTCGACCAGCGCTGAGGCCAGGTTCTTGTCGATGAGCTGATCGAACGCCGACGGGTGGAGGTTGGACGAGACGGTGACCGAGCGTTGCTCATAGCAGACGTCGATCAGCCGGTAGAAGCCTTCGGCGGCGTCGGTGCTGATGGGCAGCAGCCCGATGTCGTCCACACAGATCAGGTCTGATCGGAGGATCGAGTGGAACGCCCGGGGGATGGAGTCGTCGACTCGGTGGCGGCGGACGAGGGTCCCGAGGTCCTCGATCGAGTACCAGGCTACGGTGAGGCCCTGGTCGACGGCGTGTTGGCCGAGGGCTTCGCAGAAGTGGCTCTTGCCTGTTCCGGATGGCCCGCACACCACTAGGTTCTCGGCTCTGGTCACCCATTCGAGGCTCCGGAGCCCGTGCTGGGTGGCAGTGGGGATGGAGGTGCGGGTCTCATCCCAGATGTGGAAGGTCTTACCGGTCGGGAAGCGGGCTTGCTTGCGTCGATTCTCGATCCCGGCCCGGTCCCTGCCCTCCGCTTCGGCGTGGAGGAGGACCCGCAGGGCTTCGGCGGGATCCCACCGTTGGGCTTTGGCGGTGGCCAGCACGTCGGGCATCTGCTCGCGGACGTATTTGAGCCGGAGACGCCGGCACAGGGAGACCAGCTCGTCCAGCACCGGGGCGGGAGGGAGGTGAGCCGCCGTCATTCCGCCACCCCGTTCCGGATCCCGGCCCACGCTGCGGTACCGGTCTGCAGCCAGCCATCGGCTGGGGGACGGATCGGCCCGGCCCGGTCTCCCACCTCGAGGATGGAGGCCAGATCCCCGGCGCTGAAGCGTCCCGCCGTCGCCGCCAACCCGAGCGAGGAATCGACTGCTTGGCGGGGATACAGCTTGGTGAGGGCCACCGCCTCGGCCATGCGGAGCGGGATCTGACGGGCACCCACCGCGGCGGCTTCGATCAGCCACCGGGCTGCCCCCGCCCCGATCCCGAGGAACGCCTGCTCGTGGCGGTTAGCCGGCTTCGGGGCACGCTCGACCGTGTCCCGACGGGGCGGATAGTGCTCATCACAGATGCGGGTCTCACCCCGCCCCGCCAGCCGGTGGCGGGCGATCTCGGTGGCGGCAGCGGCGACTTCGCCGGTCACCACCACCTCCGAACCCGCCACCCTCACCCACACCCGTCGGCCCATGAAGGCATGCGGCACCGAATAGCGTGCCCCCCGGAAATGGATGAGCGACGACCATGACACTGCCCGGGTCTCCCCGAACGCCACCGTGTACGGTTCGGCCGGCACCGGATGCAACAGCTCAACCTCCCGGGCCAGCCGATCCGCCGGCTTGTCGCCGGTCAGGGTGTGGACGCGGGTGTTGAACCGGGCCATCGCCGTCTCGCACGCCGCCTCAAGCTCGTTCCACGACCCGTAGTCGTCCAACAAGTTGGCTGCGGTGGGAACCAGATCCGCCTTGGCGATACGCACCGTCGCCTCCGACCCGCCCTTGGACTCCGGATCGGCCGGAACACAGGTCACGATCCGGACCCCGTAGTAGTGCGAGACCGCCACCATCTGGGGGTTACGCACCGCCACCCCCGCCACATGAGCGTCGGTGACCGTCTTCTCGTTGTCGGTCAACGCATAGGTCGGAACACCCCCCATGATCCGAAAACACCGGTCCAACGCTCCGATCACCGACGGCAACGACTTGTCGGCCAAAGGGAGGATCACCCGGAACCTCGACCACGCCAGCCACGCACAGAACAGACACGTCTTGTGTCCCCCCACCCGCGGGCCGTCGCCGTAATCCCACTGCACCCACAAACCCGGCTCGGGAATCCAGGGCCGATACACCCGCCGATGATCCGCCCGCCACTCGGCCTTCAGCGCCGCCACCACCCGGCGGGTAGTCCGCTCCGACCCCCGATAGCCCATCACCCCCAGCCGCCCATGCACCACATCGGCCCGGACCCGACCCTGAGACCGATCGATCCACTCGGAGATCTTGTCGCAGAACGGGTCCGACACCTTCGCCCGTTCCACCGTCCCGGTCGGGTCGAGACCCGCCTCCCGGGCCGCCACATACCGGCGGACCGTGTGATGATCCACCCCACACAGCATCCCCGCCGACCGGAACGACCTGGTCAAATCGTACGCTTCCAACACTTCCACGATCTTCTCCTCTGACAACATGGGTGCGGTTCCTCCTCGCTGTCACGACACCCGTCACCGGCGTCGATGACAGGCGAGAAGGAACCCACAACCAAGCACCTCAGAACCCCTCCGCCCCGGTGGGGAACCCGGTGGCCGTACGCGGGGAAGACCCGTGACCGCACGCGGGGAGTTCCATCGGCCGTCTACGGGGAGAATGCCATGGCCGTCGTCATGGATTCGGACACCTCACCGGCGCAGAACGCCGCCTTGGTCTCCGGCATGTTCTCCAGAGCCGAAGCCACCGCCACCTGGCGGCGGCACACCGACCCCGGCTCCCCCGAGATTGCAGTCAGCCAGGCGGTAGTAGAGGCGTATCCCCGCCGGCGAGGTAGGCCACGCCGTTCGGCTTCGGTGACCAGGACGGCCCGCTGCGCCTCGACCTGGGCGGCGAGGCGGCCCAGCCGGCCCAGCTCAGCCACCAGCCCATCATCAGAAAGGCTCTTGGGGGCCGGCAGATCCGGCGTTCCCATCGCAGCAGCGTGTCCGACGCTCATGACAACTATCTATCACCCGACAGTGACAGAACCCACACCCGGCAGCCAGGAACAGATGTGACCGCCCTCGCCCACACCAGGGTGATGTGCAAGCTCCCCGGCCAAACCCTAGGCCTTCCAGGGTCACGGCGGCCCGGTCCGTCAGCTGACCCGGGTCGTCGGGGTGACCCCGGTCTCCTGGGGTGTCGCGTCCTGCCACTCACTCCCATCCCAGCGGAACTGGTAGATGCCCGCTCCGGCATTGAGCTCGGCCACTGCCGCTCCCGCCTCCACCCCGACCAGGTCGGGACCCAGCCGTACTACCGCACCCGGCCCTGTGACCAGAACGCAGCGGTATCCCCTTCCCGCAGCCAATTCCGGCCAAGCCGCATCCAGGTACTCGACCTCCACCAAGAACACCCGCGCAATCGCCGCCCGCAACTCGGCCGACGCCGTAGCCCGAACGCACACCGGGGTCTGTCCCGAACCCCACTCTCGCCACGCCCGGGCCATCGCCCGAGCCTGCAACTCCACTTGGACACCGGGTCCAGGGAAGGGGGCGGTCAACTCGGCAGGCAGGCCCGAGTCCGGGTCAACCGTCGTGGTGGGTGACCCCGCCCCGCACCCGGCGGCAGCCACTGCGAAACACAGACCCAGCAGCGCCACTGCCGCTATGCGGACACGGTGCACCCGGACTCTCCAAGTAGATCCGGCCTGAGCCTACTCCTGGCAGGATCGCAGCCCCCGCCGCTCCTGGGACGCTGAGCCGGTAGCCTGGACCAGGAGGGTGATGCCTCGGAGTTCCTGGGGATGCGCCGGGGAGCGTCTCCGCGGGTGGGTTCCGCGGTGCCTGCGGGCAGTGGGGCAGTCGTTCGCCTGGTTGCAGGTCAGAGCGGTCCCCGGCACACTGCTGATGTGGATCTGCACGAGCCGGAACCGGAGGCCTACGGCCGGGTAACGAACCCTGAGCGCTACCGGGTGGTGGTGGACGCCGCCGAGACGCTGGTGCGCCAACTGGTCGATACCTTCGACGTCACTACGAGCGCCGGCGATGCTGCTGCCGACTTCCCGACCTTCCGGGGCGCCATTGGGGGCACCATCCGCCTCGTCCCCGGCCTGGGGGTTCCTCTGGTCTTCGCTTTCACCCCGTTTCCCGGGGTGCTGATCCGGCGCGGTGAGGGCGAGGTGGAGGCTTTCCCCTCTTGCGGCTGCGACGCCTGCGACGAGCCGCCGGCTGAGGTGATCGGGGCAATGACCGACCTGGTGCAGACCGCGGTCGACGGGTGCTATGAGGAGGTCCTGTTCAGACGACCGCTGCTCCGCTCCTTCCTCTCCAGGTTCGCCCATCTGAGCGGGCGCCGGCGGGCCAGCTTCGGCTATCTCCGGAGACGCCGCCGCTTTGGGAGGGGCGTGGGGCGGCAGCCCACGCGGCGTGTTGTCCGCCTTGGGCCCCCCTGGCCCCGCCGGTAGGGGGTGCGCAAACTCCACGGCTTCTGGCCTCTGCGCCTCGACCCAGTGACATTCCCGCACCCTCGCCCAAGGCACGGTTCCCTCCCGCGGCGGCGGGGAGAGGAGCGGACTGCTCCCCCTCCCGCTCCAGCGGGAGGGGGCCGGGGGGAGGGGAGGTAAGGGCGCGGCGGAGGTCTGCGTGTTCGGCTTCCCTCTCCGGCCCTGACGGGCCGCCTCCCCCGTCCCCACGGGGGAGGAGAAGATGGCTTCCCTCTCCGGCCCTGACGGGCCGCCTCCCCCGTCCCCACGGGGGAGGAGAAGATGGCTTCCCTCTCCGGCCCTGACGGGCCGCCTCCCCCGTCCCCACGGGGGAGGAGAAGATGGCTTCCCTCTCCGGCCCTGACGGGCCGCCTCCCCCGTCCCCACGGGGGAGGAGAAGATGGCCACCCCCTCCGGCGGCCCGCAGAGCCCCGCCGCCTCCTCCCCCGCTGCCGCGGGGGAGGAGAAGAGGGATGGCATCTGCAGGTAGCCCCCACGCCCCTATCGCTCCACCCGGGAACCCGACGGGTCCGGGGTAGGCCAACCCCTCCCCCTCGAAGACTCGGGGATTCCCGCCTGAAGGGGGGAGAATGGAAGCGCACAGGGTCTGGTCGGCAGGCAGCACCCCAGGTTGGCCCGGACTCACCCGGACGCCGGCGGGCGTGGGGTAGCCTGGTACGGTCGGTCGGCCTCCCTCGAGAGGGGACCATGCTCACCATCAGGGCTTGCCGGGATGACGACGCGGCCGGCGTGGGACGACTGATCGCGCGTACGTACACGGCGTTCAATCTGGGCTTCGCTACGCCAGACCAGCGGGCTGCACTGCTCGGGCCCTTCCGGTTCGCAGAGTCGACAGAGCCGGCTCATCGAGCGGCCATCGCCGCGGCGATCACCGCTCCGGAAGTACTGGTGGCGGAGGAGGCGGGCGCCATCGTGGGCGTGCTGCGAGGGGGTCGCCTGGACGGGAGGGGACGGACGGTGCTGCAGAGCCTGTTCGTGGACGCCGAGCACCATCGCCGGGGGGTCGGGCGCCGATTGGTGGAACGGTTCGAGCAGACATGCCGGACTCAGGGTGTCACCCGGATCAAGCTGGCCTCAACCCTGTATGCCCTGCCCTTCTACGAGGCGCTGGGCTACCAGCGGTCCACGGGAGTACGGACGGGTCGCAGTTTCCAGGGAAGCGGGCTCCCCTACCAGCCTATGAAGAAGATCCTTGGCTGAGCAGGGGGGCTTCGGGAGGCAATCCCTCAGGCAACAGCTCAGCACCCCAGAGTGCGGCCTCCTCGCACGGCTTGGCTGAGTGGCCGGGTCGGGGGTCACCGTTGGCCCTTCTTCCTGACGCGGGTCGGTGGCGCGGTGTAGCTTGTCTGCTATCAGGGTCGGGGGGTGCCGGCGGCCTAGGTACTGGTGACCGTTGCCTCCCGCGGCTATCGGTGCGGTCGAGGAGGCGGTCATGCGGTTCAAGGATTCGGGTTGGGGCTATGTGAAGGCCGGCTTGGTGGGGGCGCTGGTGGCGGCGGTAGTGCTGCTGTCGTTCCCGGTGGGGGCCGCCGTGGGCGGCAACATGATCCTGGGGAGGGCGAATGCCGCCGACGCGGTGACCTCCCTGTCGGGGGCCGCGACCACGAACCTGCGGATAACCAACAGCCAGTCGGGTTCGCCCGCTCTGGACCTGCGGGTGGTGGTGGGGTCGTCGCCGCCGTTGAAGGTGAACTCGACCGTTCGGGTGCCGAGCCTGAACGCCGACCTGCTGGACGGCAAGCACGCCTCCTTCTTCTCGGCGGCGTCGCACAACCACACCGGGGTCTATTTGCCGTTGGGGGGGAAGGCGGCGGATGCGAACCTGCTGGACGGTCGGGATTCGGCAACGTTCGCCGGCCGCGGAGCGCTCTGCCCTCCGGGTGCTTCTCTGGTGGGCTACGGCCGGTCGGGGCCGGTGTGCTCGGTCGACGCGGGGTCGGTCACGGTCGACAGCGCCGGCGATGTCGGCGCATACGCCTCGCTGGTGTTGGACGCCTCCGCTACCCGGTCATCGCCTACTGGGACCATACCAATACCGATCTGAAGGTGGTGCACTGCAACGACCCCAACTGCGTCGGCGGCGACGAGTCCCTTCAGGCCGTCGCCC
>VGBK01000105.1 GCA_016870535.1 Actinomycetota bacterium
CGCGAGCAGATCGCCTTCCTCTTCCCCGGCCAGGCGGTGCACCCCGGCTTCGTGCCCGTGGATGAACTCGTAGAGAAGCCGGTGGACCCCGACCTGCTGCTGCAGAAGGCCGCCGCCATGATCGGCGCCGCCGAGGCGCGGCGCGCCGCCAAGTGAGCCGGAGGTGGTAGTGGACACGACGACCGCCCGCCGGATCACCTTCCGCGAGGAGGTGGAGAACCTCCTGCACGCCGAGGAGGGCGCCTCGCTGGTGCGCTGCATCCAGTGCGCCACCTGCTCGGCCGCCTGCCCGGTGGTGGAGTTCATGGACCACACCCCGCGCCTCCTCATCGGGCTGATCAACGCCGGCATGAAGGACGAGGTCATGGCCTCGAACACCTTCTGGACCTGCGCCTCGTGCTACGCCTGCACCGAGAAGTGCCCCGAAGGGATCCGCCCCGCCGACGTCATGTATGCCCTCACCCGCTACTCGCTGTGGAAGGACACCTTCAACCGCGACTGGGTGGCGCCGGAGTTCTCCCGCCGCTTCACCAAGACCATCCTGCGCACCGGCAAGTCCTACGAGCCCGGCTACGCCCCGGCCTTCATCTTCGAGGGAGGCATCCCCGGAGTGGTGCGTGAGATGCAGATGGCCATGAAGCTGCTGGCCAAAGGCCGCCTTCCCCTGATCCCTTCCCGCATCAAGCGGATCCGGAACCTGCGCTCCATGGTGGCGCGGGTCATGCCCCTGGACGGTATCGAATGACCCGCTACGCCTACTACCCCGGCTGCTCCCTGGAGACCATGGCCGCCACCTACCACGTCTCCTCTATGGAGGTGGCCCACAAGCTGGGCATCGAACTGGAGGAACTGGAGGACTGGAACTGCTGCGGGGCCACCGCCTACTCCCACGTCGATGAGTTGCTGGCCACGGTGCTGTGCGCCCGCAACCTGGCCATCGCCGAGAAGCAGGGGTTGAACATCGTGGCTCCCTGCAACGCCTGCTACAAGAACCTGTGGACCACCAATGCCGCCCTGAAGCGGGACGCCGACCTGGCGGAGCACATGAACTACGCCCTGGAGGCCGACGACCTCCACTATCTGGGCAGCATCGAGGTGAGCCACATCATGGATGCCTTCGTCACCCCCGAGGCGTTGGAGGCCATCCGCCACAAGGCCAACGACCGCCTCAAGGGCTTGCGGGTGGCTCCCTACTACGGCTGCCAGATCGTGCGTCCCCGTCGGCCGGGCCTGAACCAGATGCAGGTCGACGACCCCCAGTACTTCGAGGAGTTGCTGGCGGCGGCGGGGGCCGACCCGGTGCCCTACCCCTACAAGCTGCGCTGCTGCGGCGCCGCCCTCATGGTCACCAACCGCCCGGCGGCGGTGGCCACCCTGCGCGACCTGCTCCAGAACGCGGTGGACGCCGGGGCCGAGGTCATCGCCACCACCTGCCCCCTGTGCCAGACCAACCTGGAGTGCTACCAGGCCGAGGTGAATCGGGCCTACGACGCCGACTACCAGATGCCGATCCTCTACTTCACCCAGTTGCTGGGCCTGGCCCTCGGCGTCGGGGTGAAGCGCCTGGGCATCGGCAAGGAACTGGTGTCGGCCGAGGCCATCGTCAAGCGGCCGGCCGCGGCCGCCGCCAAGAGCGAGTAGGCCTCCTCCCCCGCGGCAGCGGGGGAGGAGGCCCGCCAGGGCCGGAGGGGGAGCCAGGCTCTTCTCCTCCCCCGCCCCAGCGGGGGAGGTGGCGGCGAGGCTCCGCGAGCCGCCGGAGGGGGAAGCCAAACACGCAGACCTCAGCCGCGCCCTCCGCAGCCCTCCCCCCAACCCCCTCCCGCCGGAGCGGGAGGGGGAGCCCAGGGCCGGAGGGGGAAGCGAAGGGCGCGACCAGACCTCAGCCGCGCCCTCCGCAGCCCTCCCCCCAACCCCCTCCCGCCGGAGCGGGAGGGGGAGCCCAGGGCCGGAGGGGGAAGCCGGGCTCTTCTCCTCCCCCGCCCCAGCGGGGAACGTGGCCCGCCAGGGCCGGAGGGGGAAGCCGATCAACCCAACCTTCGTCGCGCCCTCCGCAGCCCTCCCCCCAACCCCCTCCCGCCGGAGCGGGAGGGGGAGAAACCGCGCCCTCAGCAGCCCTCCCCCCAACCCCCTCCCGCCGGAGCGGGAGGGGGCCCGCCAGGGCCGGAGGGGGAAGCCAGGCTCTTCTCCTCCCCCGCCCCGGCGGGGGAGGTGGCCCGCCAGGGCCGGAGGGGGACGCGAAGACCGCGACCAGACCTCAGCCGCGCCCGAACCGGCGCAGGCGCAGGGAGTTGCCCACCACCGATACGCTCGACAGGGCCATGGCGGCCGCGGCGATCATCGGGTCCAGCAGGCCGGCCGCCGCCACCGGGATGGCGGCGGTGTTGTACAGGAAGGCCCAGAACAGGTTCTGGCGGATGGTGCTGAAGGTGGCGCGGGCCAGGCCCAGGGCGGTGCGGGCCAGGGCCGGGTCGCCCGACATGAGCACCACGTCTCCCGCTTCGATGGCCACGTCGGTGCCGGTGCCCACCGCCATGCCCAGGTCGGCCCGGGTCAAGGCGGGGGCGTCGTTGATGCCGTCGCCCACGAAAGCCACCACCCGCCCTTCCCCCTGAAGGCGGGCCACCTCGGCGGCCTTGTCGCCGGGCAGCACCTCGGCCGCCACCCGGCCGATGCCCAGCGCCCCGGCCACCGCCTCGGCGGTGCGCCGGTTGTCGCCGGTGAGCATGGCCACCTCCACCCCGGAGGAGTGCAGCGCCGCCACCGTGGCGGCGGCGGAGGGCCGCAGGCCGTCGGCCACGGCCAGGACGGCCCGGGCCCGCCCCTCCCATCCGGCCGGGAAGGCGGTGTGGCCCTCACCCTCCAGGGCGGAGGCAGCCGCGGCCAGCGAAGCGGGGACCTCCCATCCCGCCTCCTCGAACAAGCGGGGCCGCCCGGCCAGCACCTCCACCCCGTCCACCCGGCCCCGCACCCCCAGGCCCGGCACCGCGGCGAAGCCCTCCACCGGGCCCAGGTCCACCCCCTCCTCCTCGGCGCCCAGGGCGACGGCCCGGCCCACGGGATGCTCCGACGCCGCCTCCAGGCTGCCCACCAGGTAGAGGGTGCGGCGGCGGTCCTCGTCGGTCACCAGGGAAGCCAGGCTCATGGCGCCGCGGGTGAGGGTGCCCGTCTTGTCGAACACCACCGTGTCCACCGCCCGGGAGCGCTCGAACACCTCGGCCCCCTTGAATAGCACCCCCAGTTCGGCGCCCCGGCCGCTGCCCACCATGATGGCGGTGGGGGTGGCCAGGCCCAGAGCGCAAGGGCAGGCGATGACCAGCACCGCCACCGCCGCCTGCAGGGCCTTCCCCGCCTCCCCGCCGATCCCCAGCCAGAGCCCGAAGGCCAGGGCGGCCACCGCCAGCACCGCCGGCACGAACACCCCGGCGAGGCGGTCGGCCAGGCGCTGGATGGGTGCCTTGGTGGCCTGGGCCTCCTCGACCAGGCGCACGATCTGGGCCAGGGCGGTCTCCGCCCCCACCCGGGTGGCCTCCACCACCAGGCGCCCGTGCTGGTTGACGGTGGCGCCGAAGACGGCGTCGCCCGGCCCCCGTTCCACCGGCGCCGACTCCCCGGTGAGCATGCTCTCGTCCACCGCCGACGACCCCTCCACCACCCGGCCGTCGGTGGGGATCCGCTCCCCGGGGCGCACCACCATCAGGTCGCCGGGGTGCACCGCGGCGATGGGCACGCCCACCTCGGCGCCGTCCCGCAGGAGGCGGGCCTCCTTGGCCCCCAGTTCCAGCAGGCGGGCCACCGCCCCCGAGGCCCGGCCTTTCGCCCGGGCTTCAAAGAAGCGGCCAAGCAGGATGAAGGTGATGATGACCGCCGCCGTCTCGAAGTACAGGTGCTCGTGGTGGAAGAAGGCCCACACCGAGTACCCGTAGGCGGCCAGGGTGCCCAGCGACACCAGGGTGTCCATGCCCGCCCCCAGCGAGCGGAGGCGCCGGGCGGCGTTGCGGTGGAACTGCCACCCGAACACGAACTGCACCGGAGTGGCCAGGGCCCACACCACCGCCTGCAAGGTGCGGCTGTGCATGTCCCCGAACATGGACAGCGCGAAGACCGGCAAGGTGAGGGCGGCGGCGGCGATGAAGTTGCGCCACTGGTAGCGGGCCTCGGCGCCGTAGCGCTCCACCGTCGCCGGCGCCGCCTGCTCGGGCCGGGCCCGGGTGGCCTTGTACCCCAGGCGGGCCACCGCCGCCTCCAGGGCGGCGGCATCGGTGCCGGGAGCCGCCTCCACCCGGGCTTCCTGAGCGGGGAAACTCACCACCGCCCCCGCCACCCCTTCCTGGCGCGAGAGGACGCGTTCGATGCGCAAGGCGCACGAGGCGCAGGTCATCCCCTCGACGTCGAAGGTGATGGTCTCGGTGGCGGCCAACGCAGCCTCAGGCCGGAGAGGGCACCGAGTAGCCCTGCCCCTCGATGGCGGCCACGATCTGCTCCAGGGTGGCCGGGGCCTCGAAAGCCAGGGCCACGGTGGCCGAAGGCACGTCGACTTCCGCCCGATCCACCCCCGGCAAGGCGCCCACCGCGCCCTCAATGGCCATCTTGCAGTGGTGGCAGTGGATCTCTGGCACCGGCAGGGTGATCTCGGTCATGGGGGCTCCTTCGGAGGCGGGGGCTCCAGCGTATCTCCCGGTGCCGGGCTACCCGAAGGCCCCCGGGAACCCGCCGGACGGCCCGGCGCCTCACTTGGGTTTCGGCGTGTGCCTAGAGTCGGCTCGAAAGGAGGACATGACCCGTCCTGCCTCCCGCCTCTGGGCCCAGGTCGGCGTCTGGTGCGCCGCCGCGGCACTGCTTCCGCTCGCCGCCTGCGGCGACGGCGGGGGAGCCTCCACCACTGCCGATCTCCCGACTTCCACCGCCTCCACCCTGGTGACCACCACCATCCTGGCTACCGGCCTCTTCCTCCCCGCCGACGGCACGCCGCTGCCCCCCGACTCGCCCGCCCAGGCCCGGTCCAGAGCGGTGCGCCTCGACACCACCCTGCTGCTCGATGCGGCGGGGCGCCCCCTCCTCGTCGACTCCGGCGCCGAGATCCCCTTCAACCTGTTCGCCGATGCCGTCTACACCGGGGTGGTGGACGAGTTCACCGACGAGGGCGGGGTGCTCTCGTGGACCGGCTACCTGCAGGACATCGAGTACAGCAGTTTCTTCATCGTGCACACCGCCGAGGTGTTCATGATCCACGTCGCCAGTCCCCTCGGCATCTTCGAAGCCGCGGTGCTGGACGGCGCGATCTACCGCCTCTACGAAATCGACCAGAACCAACTACCCGGAGGTGAAGGATGATGGCCCGGCCGTCACACGATTCGACGCGGAGGTGGGTGCGGCTCTGGGCCCCCGCCCTCGTACTGGTCCTGCTCGCCCTGGCCGCCGGCCCGGTGGGCGGCGCCGCCCCCGCCGCGGCCTCAGGGCCTCCCGCCCTGTTCGGCGAGGTGCCCCAGGGCCGGGCCGAGGCGGCCTCGCCCGCCACCGCCCGCTCCCGCTACGTCTCGGTGGACGTCGGGGCCCTGTTCGACACTTCCGGCCTGCCCCGGCGGGCGGGAGCCAGCGTGGCCCTGAACCTGTTCCCCGACGCCCGGTTCACCGGCGTCGTCGACACGGTGACGATCACCCCCGGCGGCTACAACTGGAGCGGGGACCTTAGAGAGAACGACGGCTACTTCCACCTGGTCACCTACGACGGCGCCTTCATGGCCCACGTGGCCTCGGCCGAAGGCATCTTCGAAGTGGCCCTGACCCCGAGCGGCCGCTACCGGGTGGTGGAGATCGACCAGAGCAAACTCGAGGACCATCCTCCCGGAGTCCACTACGACTCGCCGGGGCCGATCACCCTCGTCGCCGACACCACTCCCCGGGCCACCACCATCATCGACGTCATGGTGGTGTACACCAAGGCGGCCCGCATCGGCGCCGGCGGAACCGCGGCCATGAAAGCCCAGATCGCCCTCGCCATGCAGGAGACCAATACCTCCTACGAGAAGTCGGGCATCGCCCCGCGGCTGCGCCTGGTGCACGTGCAGGAGTTCAACTACGCCGAACCGGGGAACATCTCCCTCGACCTCAACCGCCTGGTGGCCACCAACGACGGTTACCTGGACGCGGTGCACGGCCTGCGCAACCAGTACGGGGCCGACATGGTGTCGCTGATCGTGGAGAACTCCGGAGGGCAGTACTGCGGCATCGCCGCCGGCCTGCTGCCCGGGGCGGCCAACGCCTTCCAGGTGACCAAGCGCGCGGACTGCATGACCGGCTACTACTCGTTCGGCCACGAGTTCGGGCACTTGCAAGGGGCCCACCACGACGCCTATGCCAACACCCTTCCCGGTTACGAAAGCCCG
>VGBK01000106.1 GCA_016870535.1 Actinomycetota bacterium
TGAGAATCGACACCCCGCTGAAGCCGAGGCTGACCTTCCAGAGGATGGCCACGATGGAGGGGAGCACCGCTACCAGGGCCAGGAAGAGCGATCCGGGAAGGGTGATACGACTGATGATGTGCTGCAGGTACTGAGTGGTGGCCGACCCGGGGCGAATGCCGGGGACGAACCCGCCCTGGCGCTGGATCATCTCGGACTGGCGGACCGGGTCGAACTGGATGGCGGTGTAGAAGTAGGTGAAGAACACGATCAGCAGCCCGAACATGAACACGTACCACCAGGACTGCGAGCTGACCAGGTTGTCGTTGATCCAGTTGCGGATGGCCCCGAAGAAGCCTCCGCTGGGGATGGCGGTGACGAACATGGCCGGCAGGTAGAGCATGCTCGAGGCGAAGATCACCGGGATCACCCCGGCCGTGTTCACCTTCAGCGGGATGTAGGTGCTCTGCCCGCCCAGGACCCGGCGGCCGCGCACCCGCTTGGAGAACTGGATGGGAATGCGCCGCTGGCCCTGGTCCACGAAGATGATCCCCGCCATCATCGCCACGAACATGGCCATGACGATGGCGAACTTCAGGGTCGAGGTGGTCTTCCACACCCCCACGAACTGCGCCGGCATCTGGCTGACGATGCTCACCATGATGATGAGCGACATGCCGTTGCCCACGCCTCTCTGGGTGATCAACTCGCCGAGCCACATGATGAAAGCGGTCCCGGCGGTGAGGGTGAGCACGATGAGCAGGACCCGTCCGGCGCTGTACTTGGGAATGAGGTCGATGCCGCCGGTGAGGGTGCCCCGGTGAAACAGGTAGGTGAGGCCGGTGGACTGCAGCAGGGCGAGCAGCACGGTGACGTAGCGGGTCCACTGGGTGATGACCTTGCGCCCGGTCTCGCCCTCTTCCTGGAGCTTCTGCAGACGGGGGATGACCACCGCCAGCAACTGCATGATGATCGACGCGGTGATGTAGGGCATGATGCCCAGGGAGAACACCGAGAACGCTTCGAGCGCCCCGCCGCTGAACAGGTTCAGCAGGCCCACGATCCCGGCCTTCTCCCCCTGCGCGGCGAACTCCTTGACCGCGTCGAGGTCCACCCCCGGGGCGGGGATGGCGGTGCCCAGCCGGTAGATGAGGAAGACGAAGAGGGTGAACAGGATCTTGTTCCGGAGGTCGCGGATCCGGAACATGTTGCGGTAAACGGTCAGCATCTAGGCCCCGCCCTCTGCCGACGGACGGCGGGAGGATATCGCGCCGGGCCGGGGACGGCCGAACCCGGCGGCGGCCCGCAGCCTCACTCGACGACCTCCACCGTGCCCCCCGCCGCCTGGATGCGCTCCACCGCGCCGACGCTGAAGGCATGAGCCCGCACCGTCAGGGCCTTGGTCAGCTCCCCCTCGCCGAGCACCTTCACCCGGCCGCGCTTCTTCGCCAGGCCCCGGGCGCGCAACTCGTCGGGGCCCACCGTGGACCCGGCGCGGAACTCGTTGAGCCGCTCGACGTTGACCACGGCGAACGACTCCTTCTGAGGCCGCTTGAAGCCCCGCAGCTTGGGGAGGCGCCGGTAGAGGGGCATCTGCCCGCCCTCGAACCACCGCGGCATGTTCTTGCGCGCCTTGGCGCCCTTGGTGCCCCGTCCGGCGGTCTTCCCCCGGCGGCCGCTCTCGCCGCGCCCCACCCGGATGCGGTCCTTCCTGGACCCGGGAGCCGGCTTCAGGTGATGCAGTTTCATGACTCCTCCACCTCCACCAGATGCCGGACGCGAGCGATGAGGCCGCGGACCTGCGGGCTGTCCGGGCGCTCCACGGTGTGGCGGATCCTGCGCAGCCCGAGGGTGCGGACGCAGGCCCGCGTCTTGGGCTTCTCACCGATGGTGCTGCGCACCAGGGTGATCCGCAGGGTCTTGTCGTCGGCCATGTGGTGACGCTCCTGGATCAGGACCCGGACCCGGGTTGGGCCCGCATCATCTCGGCGGTGCGGTAGGCGGCCAGCAAGGCCGGCGGGGTGACTTCCTCCGCCGTCTTGCTGCGCCGCCGGGCGGTTTCGTCGGGCCGTTGCTGGCCGAACAGGGCGTTGACGGTGGCCCGGGCCACGTTCACATGAGTGGGCGAGCCCAGCGACTTGGCCAGCACGTCGCGAATCCCGGCCGCTTCGAGGATCTGGCGCACCGCCCCCCCGGCGATGACCCCGGTTCCCGGCGCCGCCGGCTTGATCAACACTCGCGAAGCCCCCTGCCGGCCTACCGTCTCATGGATGATGGTGGTCCCGGCCATGGGGACCGCTCTCATGTCCTTGCGGGCCGCGTCGACCCCCTTTTGGATGGCGGCGGGCACCTCGCGGGCCTTGCCGTAGCCGATGCCCACCCGCCCGCTGCGGTCGCCCACGGTGACCAGCGCGGTGAACGAGAAGCGCCGGCCGCCCTTGACCACCTTGGCCACGCGGTTGATGGCAATGACCCGTTCGTCGAACTGGGATGGCTCGGTATCGCGTCGCGTGGTCAAAACTCCAGCCCTTCCTCTCGCGCCCCATCGGCCAGGGCCTGCACCCGGCCGTGGTAGGCGTAGCCGCCCCGATCGAAGATGACCCTGCCTACCCCGGCTTCCTTGGCCCGCCCCGCCACCAGTCGACCGACCTCGGCGGCCGTCTCCCGGGTGAGGCGGCGGCCGCGCAAGGCGCCTTCCTGCGAGGACGCCGCCGCCACAGTGCGGCCGGCGTCGTCGTCGATGACCTGGGCGTAGATGTAGCGATTGGAGCGGAACACCGCCAGTCGGGGCCGCGCCGCGCTGCCTCGCACCTTGCGGCGCACCCGGAAGTGCCGGCGCCGCCGCCCTTCGAGTCGTACTGCGCTCATCGCCCGGAGACTCCTGCCTTGCCCGCCTTGCGGCGGATCTTCTCGTCGGAGTAGCGGATTCCCTTGCCCTTGTAGGGCTCCGGCGGCCGCACCCGCCGGATCTCGGCGGCCACCTGGCCGACCTTCTCCTTGTCGATGCCCCGCACCACGATCCGCGTCGGATCGGGGACCTCGAAGGTGATGCCCTCGGGGGCTTCGAGACGCACCGGGTGAGAGAAGCCCACCTGGAGCTCCAGGGTGCTCCCGTGGAGAGCGGCACGATAGCCCACCCCCGTCATGAGCAACTCCCGGACGAACCCCTCGGCCACCCCCGTGACCATGTTGGCCAGCAGGGCCCGGCTCAAGCCGTGCAGGGCGCGCGACTGCCGTTGGTCGTCCTGCCGGGTCACCCGCAGGATGCGATCCTCCAGCGCCACCGCCACCCGTTCGGGCAGGGTGCGGGAGAGCGACCCCTTGGGACCGGCCACCGTCACCGTCGCCCCGTCCACCTCGACCGAGACCCCGGGGGGGACGGCGATCGGGGCGTTGCCGATGCGGCTCATCACCACACCTCGCAGAGGATCTCGCCGCCCAGCCGGCGCCGCCGTGCCTCGCGGTCGGGCATCAGGCCCTGGGAGGTGGAGACGATGACCACGCCCAGGCCGCCCTGGGTGCGGGGGAGTTCGCCCGACCCGGCGTAGACCCGCCGCCCCGGGCGGGAGATGCGCCGCAAGCCCCGGATGACCCGGCTGCGGTCGGTGCCGTACTTGAGCCGCACCTCGAGTTCCTTCTTGTTGCCCTCGGCGCGCACCTGGTAGCCGGAGATGAAGCCCTCGGCCGCCAGGATGCGAGCGATCTCCTCGCGCAGGTGCGAGGAGGGCATGGCCACCTTCTCGTGCAGCGCCAGGTTGGCGTTGCGCAGCCGGGTGAGCATGTCGGAGACGGGATCGGTGAGCACGGCTACCACGACGCCTTTCTCACCCCGGGCAGCTCGCCGCGATGGGCCAGCTGGCGCACGCAGATGCGGCACATGCCGAACCGGCGCAGGTAGGCGCGCGGCCGCCCGCAGCGGCCGCACCGGGTGTAGGCCCGCACCCCGAACTTGGGCGGGCGCTTGTTCTTGATGATCAGGGACTTCTTGGCCATCACCCTCCTGCCTGCCGGCGGCGGAAGGGGAACCCGAAGGCCTCGAGCAGCGCTCGGCCGCCTTCATCGTTCCCGGCACTGGTGCAGATGGTGATGTCCATGCCGCGCACCTTCGCCACCTTGTCGTACTCGATCTCCGGGAAGATCAACTGCTCGGTGACCCCGAAGCTGTAGTTGCCGCGTCCGTCGAAAGCGTCGGGGTCGAGCCCGCGGAAGTCGCGGATGCGGGGAATGGCCACCTGGATCAGGCGGTCGAGGAACTCCCACATCCGGTCGCCCCGCAGAGTCGCCGAGGTTCCGACCACCATGCCGGCCCTCAGCTTGAAGTTGGCGATCGACCGGCGGGAGCGGTTCACCCGGGGCTTCTGCCCGGTGATGGTCGCCAGGTCGGCCACCGCTCCGTCGACCACCCCCTTGTCGGCCACGGCATCGCCCATGCCCATGTTCACCACGATCTTGGTGAAGGCCGGCACCTGCATCGGGTTGCCCAGGCCGAGGCTCTTCAGCAGGGCCTGATGCACCTCGGTGTGGTAGCGCTCCTTGAGGCGGGGCGTCACAGGTCACCTCCGCACTTGGCGCAGACCCGCCGCTTGTGGCCGTCGGCGTCCAGGCCGGCCGAGATGCGGGTCGCCCCACAGGAGGGGCAGACGATCATGACGTTGGAGGCATCGATGGGCATGTCCTTGTCCACGATGCCGCCCTGCATGGTCCGACCGCGCGGCTTGCTGTGTCGCTTGGCCGTAGCCACCCCCTCCACGATGATCTTGCCCGTCTTGGGCATGACCGCCGCCACTCGGGACTGGCGCCCCTTGTCCTTGCCCGCGATGACCACCACGGTGTCGCCCTTGCGCAGCTTCATCACAGCACCTCCGGCGCCAGGGACACGATGCGCATGAAGCGGCGCTCGCGCAGTTCCCGGCCCACCGGGCCGAAGATGCGGGTGCCGCGCGGCTGCATCTGCTCGTTGATGAGCACGCAGGCGTTGTCGTCGAAGCGGATGTAGGTGCCGTCGGGGCGGCGGCTCTCCTTCCGGGTCCGCACCACCACCGCCTTCACCACTTCGCCCCGCTTCACCGAGCCGCCGGGGATGGCCTCCTTGACCGTGGCCACGATGATGTCGCCCAGGCCGGCGTAGCGGCGGCCCGAGCCCCCGAGCACCCGGATGCACAGCACCTCGCGCGCCCCGGTGTTGTCGGCCACTTTGAGTCGGCTCTCCTGGGCGATCATCGGGCGCGCTCCACGATCTCTACCACCCGCCAGTGCTTGGTCTTCGACAGCGGGCGGGTCTCGGCCACCCGCACGGTGTCGCCGATGCGGGCGTCGTTCTGCTCGTCGTGCGCCTGCAGGCGGCGGCGGCGTTGCATGGTCTTGGCGTACTTGGGATGGCGCACCGCCATGGTGATCTCGACGGTCACCGTCTTGTCGCGGGCGTCGGACAGCACCACCCCGGTGCGCACCTTGCGGGTACTGCGCTCAGCCACGGCCCTCGTCCTCCTGCTCCCTGAAATAGGCCTCGATCTCCTGCTGGCGCATCACCGTGGAGATGCGAGCCACCTCGCGACGGAGCTCGCGCAGCCGGGACGTCTTGTCCAGCTGGTTGGTGGCCAGCTGGAAGCGCAGGTTGAACAGCTCCTCCTTCGCTTCGGCCAGCCGCTCCGCCAGCTTCTGGTACGGGAGGTCGCGCAGGTCGGATGCCTTCATAGCTCCTCCCGTTTGACGAACTTGGTTTTGATGGGCAGCTTGTGGCCCGCCACCCGCATGGCCTCACGCGCCAGATCCTCGGGCACCCCGGACAACTCGAACATCACCCGGCCGGGGCGCACCACCGCCACCCAGTACTCCGGGTTGCCCTTGCCCGAGCCCATGCGCGTCTCGGCGGGCTTCTGGGTGATGGGCTTGTCGGGGAAGATGTTGACCCACACCTTGCCCCCGCGTCGGATCTTGCGGGTCATGGCGATACGAGCCGCCTCGATCTGGCGGGCGGTGATCCAGGCCGGTTCCACGGCCTGCAGGCCGAAGTCGCCGAAGCTCACCCGGGTGCCGCCCTTGGCGCTGCCGCGCATGGTGCCGCGCTGCACCTTGCGCCACTTGACCCTCTTGGGCATCAGCATGGCTAGGACTCCTCCGCAGTGGTCTCGGCCTTGGGAGCCCGCGCCCGGCGCACCGGCTTGGCCTCACCTTCCGCCACCGCAGCCTCCGCCTTCGGAGCCCGCGCCCGGCGCACCGGCTTGGCCTCACCTTCCGCCACCGCAGCCTCCGCCTTCGGAGC
>VGBK01000107.1 GCA_016870535.1 Actinomycetota bacterium
TCGGGGGCAGGGGCCTCGGGGGCGGGCGCGGCGCCGGGAGCCTCAGGCTCGCTCACCGGCGTTCCACTTCTCTTTGATGTTCTCGCCCATGATCTTGCGCTGCAGCAGGACGATGCCCTCCATGAGCGCCTCGGGACGGGGCGGGCACCCGGGCACGTAGATGTCCACCGGGATGATCTGGTCCACTCCCTTGGTGACCGAGTAGGAGTCCCAGTAGGGGCCGCCGCAGTTGGCGCACGACCCCATGGAGATGACGTACTTGGGCTCGGGCATCTGGTCGTACAGCTTGCGCACCGCCGGGGCCATCTTGTCGGTGACGGTGCCGGCCACGATCATCAGGTCGGCCTGCCGCGGCGAGGCGGGGAGGGGGATGATGCCGAAGCGCATGAAGTCGTAGCGGGGGCCGGCGGCCGCCATCATCTCGATGGCGCAGCAGGCCAGGCCGAACTGGAACAGCCACAGCGAGTACTTGCGCGACCAGTTGAGCAGCCAGGAGAGCGGCCGGGGGGCCTCGAAGCGGTCTAGGACTCCCACTTCAGCACTCCCTTGCGGATGGCGTAGACCAGGCCGGCCAGCAGCACCACGATGAAGATCACCATCTCCACCAGGGCGAACATCCCCAGGGACTCGAGTCGCACCGCCCAGGGGAAGATGTAGACCGCCTCGACGTCGAAGATCAGGAAGAGCAGGGCGAAGATGTAGTAGCGGATGTGAGTCTGGCTCCACCCGGTGCCCACCGGGTCGATGCCGCACTCATACGGCGTCGCCTTGGCCGCCGACGGGCGGCTCGGACGGAGCAGCCAGCCCACCCCCACCGCCGCCGCCACCAGCAAAGCCCCGAACCCGGCGAACACGGCGACGGTGATGTAGTCCTGGTAGTACTCCGCCACTGTTCTCCTACCGCGGGAGGACGGCCGGAGTATAGGAAACGGCGAGGGCGCGGTTCCCCCCCGCCGGAGGCACCTGCCGTCGCGTTGCCGGCGGGCCCGGCGGCTACCCTCCCCCGGGATGCGCCCCCCCGACTACACCGGCGGCGGCCTGGTGAACCTGGTGGCCGAGTTGGAAGGCCGGCTCGCCGGCAAAGCTCCCACTCCCGGCCTCTACCCCGACCTCGCCGCCCTCGTCCCCGATGCCGCCACCTACCTGCTGGTGCTGCTCGACGGCCTGGGCGACGGCCAGTTGGGGCACCCGGCGGCGGCCCCGTTCGCCGCCGCCCGCCGCGGCGCCCTCGACGCCCCTTTCCCCACCACCACCACGGTCAGCCTGGCCACCATCGCCACCGGCCTGCCCCCGGCCCGCCACGGCCTGATCGCCTACCAGTTGTGGCTCCCCGGCCTCGACCGCGTGGCCAACACCATCAAATGGACCACCCTGTGGGGGGATCCGCTCGACCTGGACTTCGCCGCCTTCCTCCCCCGGCCCAACACCTGGGAGCGCCTGTCGGCCGCCGGGGTGGAGCCCATCGTGATCCAGCCCCTCGGCTTCGCCGGCACCCCCCTCAGCCGGGTGCTCTACCGGGGGTGCCGGGTCGAGCCCTACGCCGATGCCGCCGAGGCGGTGGCGGCGGCGGTGCAGTTGATCCGGGTGCCGCGCCGCCTGGTGATGCTGTACCTGCCCCAGGTCGACTTCGCCGCCCACGTGTGGGGGCAGCGGTCGGACGGGTACGCCGAGGCGGTGTCGCTGGTGGCCGGCACCTGGGACCGCATCGTTGCGGCCCTCGCGCCCGGAGCGGTGCTGGTAGGCACCGCCGACCACGGGCACATGGACATCCCCAAGGACCGCCAGGTGCGCCTTACCAAGGCGGACCACGAGGGACGCACCTTCTACGGGGACCCGCGGGTCACCTTCGTGAAAGGCGAGGGGGAATCGCTGGCCGCCCGCCTGCCCGCCACCTGGGTGAGGCGAGAGGAGATGGAGGGATGGTGGGGGCCGGGGAAGCCGCACCCCGACTTCGCGGCGCGGGCCCCCGACGGCGCCCTCTTCGCCGACCCCGGCTGCGCCCTGCTCCACCGTTTCAGCGACGACCGCCTCATCGGCCAGCACGGGGGCCTCACCGAGGAGGAGTTGCGCCTCCCCCTGCTGGTGGCCGGCAGCTGAGCGAGTCGGGAACCGGCCGGCTGCAGGGGCGTTTCGCAATGTCGGCCCACCCGGTTCGGAGAGGCGGGGAGCCCCGCGCCTCTCCGCTCGGCTCCCGGCCCGAAGCCTCAGCCGGGGAAGGCCACGGCCCGGGACGGTTCCCGGCTCCCCCGCCGCGCCTCCCAGGCCCCGATGGTGAAGGCTCCCAGGCCGATGACCAGGGGGATCAGGTAGATCACCGCCGCCGCCAGGGAGAGCAGCCACATGCCGCCCCGCCACAGCAGCGCCGCCACCACGAAGCCGCCGAGCACCCCGCCCCGCCCCCGCAGCAGGCGCTCGCCGGCGGCGGCCACCGCCGGCACCGGCCCCAGGAAGAGGCCCATCACCCAGAAGAGCAGGACGAGCACCGCCACCGGCAGGCCCACCAGGGTCAGGAACAGGGGCAGCGCGATCACCGGAGGGAGCACCAGCACCCCCAGCCCGACCAGGGCGGAGCGCCCGGGGCGCCGCCGGGCCACCTCCACGGAGCGGGCGGCGGTCCCCCGGAACACCCAGAACAGCGCCACCCCGGCCACGACGAAGCCCAGCACCGACAGCCAACCCACCAGGCGGGTCAGCGCCTGAGCCCACACCGGGGCCAGCACCTGAGCCCGCACCACGGCGCCTCCCACGGCGGCGGCGGGTGACACTCGCACCTCGTCGCTGGCGCGGAAGGTGACGTCGCCCCCGACCCGGGCGGAATCGCCCAGCACCATGTCGTCGACCCGGGCCACCACATCCCGCCCCACCTCGCCGTCCACGGCGAGCCGCCAGGCCTGAGCGCGCACGTCCCGCCCTACCCGGCCGGCCACCCGAACCGATCCGCCGACCAGCAGCACATCGCGGCCCACCTCGCCGATGACGCCGGCCTCCCCCACCAACCCGCTCACGTCGGCGCCGATCCGCCCCGTCGCTTCCAGACGCACCGCCGCCACCAGCACCGACTCCCCCACTTCGCCGCTGAGGCGCACCGGGCCGCCCACCAGGCCCACGATGTCCCCCTCCACCGTCCCGCTGACGATCACCTCGCCGGTGAGCACCACCAGATCGCCCCGCACCACCCCCTCGACGATGGTGCGCCCGCCCACCGCGTACAGGTCCTCGGCCACCACGTCGCCTTGCCTGACGATCACCAGGTTGGAGGTGCGGAGGCTGCCGAGGACGGGCGCGGCGGGCAAGGTGAGGCCGCCGGCGAGCAGCGCCACCCCGACCACCCGCCTAAAGAGGAAGGGCATGGCGCAGCAGGTCGAGCAGCGGCCAGGGGGCGACTCCCAGCACCAGAGTGGCCGCCGACGCCACCGCCAGCACCAGGCGTGCCCCCCACCCCACCGGCGGGCCGCAGGGGAGGCCCTCCGCCTCCTCCGGGGCCGAGAGGTACATGGCCACGATGACCCGCAGGTAGAAGTAGAGGCCGGCCACCGTGGCCAGCAGCGCCACGATCACCAGCCACAGGTAGCCGGCGTCGATGGCCGCCCGGAAGACGGCCACTTTCCCGGCGAACCCGGCGGTGAGGGGGATCCCGCCCATGGCCAGCAGCAGCAGCGTCATGGTCGCCGCCAGCCAGGGGGAGCGCCGGCCCAGCCCGGCCCAGTGGCGCAGCGGGGACCGCCCGGCGCCGTCCCCCGACACCGCCGCCGCCACGGTGAAGGCCCCCAGCACCTGCACCGCGTAGGTGGCCAGGTAGAACCACATGTCGCCCAGGCCGCCGCGCCCTGCCACCAGCGCGGTGAGGATGAACCCGGCGTGGGCCACCGACGAATAGGCCAGCAGGCGCTTCACATCGTCCTGGACGATGGCCAGGAGCGTCCCCACCACCACCGACACCGCGGCCAGCACCGCCACCGCCGGGACCCAGTCGGCGGCCCGGGGGCCGAGAGCCGCGGTCAACACCCGGGCCAGGGCGGCGAAGCCGGCCACCTTGGCCGACGCGGCCAGGAACCCGGTGATCCCCCCGGGGGCCCCCTGGTAGACGTCGGGGGCCCACACGTGGAACGGCGCGGCCGACACCTTGAACGCCATCCCGGCCAGCAGCAGGGCCAGGCCGGCGAGCAGCACCCCCGGCCGGAAGATGATGGTGCCGGCCAGGTACCGGGCGATGCCCCCGGACCCGTAGATCTTGGTGCTGCCGGTGGCGGCGAACACCAGGGCGACGCCGTACAGGAACACCGCCGAGGCGAAGGCGCCCAGCAGGAAGTACTTCAGAGAAGCTTCGTCGGCGTCCACCCTCTCCCGGGTGAACCCGGCCAGCACGTACAGGCTGATCGAGAAGATCTCCAGGCCGATGAACAGCACGACGAGGTCGGCGGCGGCGGCCATGAGGTGGGCCCCCGTTGCCGCCAGCAGGACCAGGGCGACGAACTCGGCGCCGCGGCGGCCCTGGGACACCGCCAGCCGCCAGGCCGACATGAGGCCCAGGGCGGCGAGGGGGAACACCAGCATCCCGGCGAAGGCGGCGAAGCCGTCCACCGCGATCGTCTGGTGCCAGAAGACCCCGGCGTCGGCGCCGCGGTACGCCGCCCACTGCCAGGCCGAGAACCCGGTGGCGGCGGCCAGGCCGGCGCCGGCGATGGCCCCCCAGGCCGCCGGCCGGGGCTTGAAGGCCACCTCCACCATCAGCAGCAGCACCACCGCCGCCGCCAGCGCTACCTCCGGGGCCGCCGAAAGGAAGGCGTTCACGGCCGCACCTCCGCCTCGGGCAGGCCGGCTTCGGTGCCGAACTGCGGGACCACGTAGTCGGTGGTGGCCTCGATCCGATCCAAGATGCCCTGCACCGCCGGTCCCACCCGGTCGAGGGCCGGCTTGGGGAAGATCCCCAGCAGCAGCACCAGCGCCACGATGGGGGCGAGCAGCACCACCTCGCGGAAGCCGAGGTCGCGCAGGCCGCGGTTGGCTTCCACGGTGATCGGCCCGGTGAACATCCGCTGGTAGGCCCAGAGCAGGTAGACCGCAGCCAGCACCACCCCGAGGACGGCGGCGACGGCGAACCCGGGCAGAGACAGGTAGGCGCCGAGCAGCACCAGGAACTCACCGACGAACCCGTTCAACGGGGGCAGGCCGATCGACCCGAGTGAGATGAACAGGAAGATCCCGGCGAACACCGGCATCACCGTCGCCAGGCCCCCGTAATCGGCGATCCGCCGGGTGTGGCGCCGCTCGTAGATCATGCCCACCAGCAGGAAGAGGGCGCCGGTGGTGAGGCCGTGGTTCACCATCTGCACCACCCCTCCCTGCAAGCCCTGCGTGGTGAGGGCGAAGATGCCCAGGACCACGAAGCCCAGGTGGCTCACCGAGGAGTAGGCCACCAGGCGCTTGATGTCGGTCTGCACCGTGGCCACCACCGCCCCGTAGATGATGCCGATCACCGCCAGGGCCGCCAGCACGGGCATCAGGTCGACCGACGCCTCGGGGAAGAGGGTCAGGTTGAAGCGGATCAGGCCGTAGGCCCCCATCTTCAGCAGCACCCCCGCCAGGATCACCGAACCGGCGGTGGGGGCCTCGACGTGGGCGTCGGGGAGCCAGGTGTGCAACGGGAAGAGGGGCACCTTGATGCCGAAGGAGAGGGCGAAGGCGCCGAACATCCAGAACTGGGCGGTGCGCCCCAGGTCGATCCCCAGCAACTCCACGAAGTCGAAGGTGGGCCGGCCCAACTGGTCCCCGGCGAGCAGCGCCAGGGCCAGGATGCCGGCCAGCATCAGGGCCGAGCCCAGCGCGGTGAACAGGAAGAACTTCACCGCGGCGTACACCCGGCGCTCGCCGCCCCACATCCCGATGATGAAGTACATCGGGACCAGCATCACCTCCCAGAAAGCGAAGAAGACCAGCAGGTCGAGGGCGACGAACACCCCCAGGATCCCCGCCTCCAGGAACAGCATCGAGGCGAAGTAGCCCTTCACCCGGTGGGTGATGGCGGTGCTGGCCAGGAGCGCGATGGGGAAGAGGAAAGCGGTGAGCAGCACCATCAGGAGCGAGATCCCGTCCACCCCCAGGTGGTAGGAGACCCCCCAGGGCTCGTACCAGATCACCTGCTCCTGGAACTGGAAGCCGGCCGGGCCCACCTCGAAAGAGGCCAGCAGCCGGCAGGCGGCTCCCAGGGTGAGCAGGCTCAGGGCCAGGGCCACCGGC
>VGBK01000108.1 GCA_016870535.1 Actinomycetota bacterium
CAGGGCGCCGCCGAGCAGCAGGGGGCGCCCTCCGAGGAATTCGGTTCCGGCGGAGAGCCCTCCCTTCCGGTTTGGGGTTTCTGGGCGGGCCAGGCCTACTCCTGCTCGGCCGAGGACGAACCGGTGGAGTTGTTCTACGGCGGCGGCACTCCCGGCGCAGCCGTGCGTCTCACCTCCCCCTACGGGTCGGCCGAGGCCCTGATAGACGAGGACGGCTACTGGGAGGCCACCGTGGCCTTTGCCGGCGCCCCCTACGACGAGCCGTTCGTGGTGACCGTCTCCGGCGAGGATGAGACGTGGGAGTTCACCTTCACCGTCACCGACCCCGCCAAAGGCCCCTGCGTGCCGCCGATGGAGTTCTGGTTCACCGCCTACCAGGCGACGGCCTGCTCCATGGAGGACCCGCCGGCCGGGATCTTCTACGGCAGCGGCACCCCGGGCGACACCGTCGGGCTCGCCTCCCCCTACGGCTCCGCTGAGGCCCTGGTCGACGAGGACGGCTACTGGGAGGCCCTGCTGGTCTTCACCGGCGCCCCCTACGACGAGCCCTTCTCGATCGAGGTGGCGTCGCCGGCCGGGGAGGTCTGGGTCTTCTCCTTCACCGTCGTCGACCCGGAGACCGGGTCCTGCTGGACCTTCGAGGCCTACCAGGGATGGGGATGCTCCGCCGAGGAGCCTCCCACGGAGTACTTCTGGGGCATCGGTACGCCGGGCACCCCGGTGCGCCTGGGCTCGCCCTACGGGTCGACCGAGGCAGTGGTGGACGAGTACGGCTACTGGGAGGCCACCCTCACTTTCGTCGGCGCCCCGGCCGGGGAAGAGTTCATCATCGAGGTTCTGGCCGGGGACGACGTCGTGTGGGCTTTCTCCTTCTTCGTCGCCGACCCCGAGGATGGCACTTGCTGGGGCTGGGTGGAGCCCCCTTGCGAGGGAGAGGATTGCGAAACGGGGAGCGCCCCGGGTGAGCCCACGGGCCCGGCCTTCGTCGGTCGTGTGGAGATCACCGTTCGCGGCTCCGACCCCGCCCTGGTCTCGGTGCTGATCGAAGGCTCTCTGCCCACCCCTTGCCACGCCCTGGCCTGGGACATGAAGGGACCCGCTCCCGACGGCAGCGTCATCCTCGAGGTCTACTCCCTGGTCGACCCGGACGTCATGTGCGCTGCCGTCCTCCAGGAGTTCTCCGAGACCATCGAACTCGGCGAGTTCGCCCCCGGGTCGTACCGCCTGGTGCTGCATGGGGTGGAGTACCCGTTCGAGGTCTGAGATCCTCTTGCGGCACTCGCCTCCCGGCGAGGCCCTCACCCGGAGGGCGGCCTGCCCCGGCCGCCCTCCGGCGCGACCGGGGCGCGCCGCGCCCATTTGCCCCGGGTCGGCACCACCGGGTCGCCCGCTCCCGTCCTACCCTTGGCCCATGGCCACCCTGCTCGTCCGCCACGCCCACACCCTGGTCACCATGGACCCGGCCCGCCGGGAGATCGCCGGCGGCGGCCTGTTCGCTCGTGACGGCTTCATCGAGCAGGTCGGTCCCACCGCCGAACTGCCCGCCGCGGCCGACCAGGTGGTGGACGCCTCGGGGATGCTGTTGCTCCCCGGCCTGATCAACACCCACCATCACCTGTACCAGACCCTGACCCGGGCGGTGCCCGGCGCCCAGGACGTGGGCCTGTTCCCCTGGCTGCAGCGCCTCTATCCCATCTGGGCCCGGATGACCCCCGAGGACGTCGGCCTGGCCACCCGGGTGGGCCTCCTGGAACTGGCCCGCAGCGGGTGCACCACCGCCTTCGACCACCAGTACCTGTGGCCCAACGGGTCCGGGGTGGGCGATCAGGTGGCCGCCGCTCACGAAGTCGGGGTCCGCTTCCACGTCTCGCGGGGGTCCATGAGCCTCGGCGAGAGCAAGGGTGGCCTGCCCCCCGACTCGGTGGTGGAGGACGAGGACGCCATCCTGGAGGATTGCCGGCGGGTCATCGCCGCCTACCACGATCCCTCCCCCGGGTCGATGACGCAGGTGGTGGTGGCCCCCTGCTCTCCCTTCTCGGTGACGCCCGAGTTGATGCGAGCCGCCGCCGAACTGGCTCGCGACCAGAAGGTGCGCCTGCACACCCACCTCGCCGAGACCATGGACGAGGAGCGCTTCTGCCTGGAGACCTTCGGCGCCCGTCCCGTGCAGTACGCCGAGGATCTGGGCTGGTCCGGGCCCGATGTGTGGTTCGCCCACGGGGTCTTCGTGGACCCGGCAGAAGCGGGCCGCATGGCCGCCGCCGGCACCGGCGTGGCCCATTGCCCCACCTCCAATATGCGGCTGGCTTCGGGCATCGCCCCCGTCGCCCGCTACCTGGCCGCCGGGGTGCCGGTGGGCCTCGGGGTGGACGGGTCGGCCTCCAACGACGGCTCCCACCTGCTGGCCGAGGCCCGCCAGGCGCTGCTGCTCGCCCGCCTCGCCGCCGCCCCCTCGCTGGACGGCGGGCCCCAGATGGCGGCCCGCACCGCGCTGGAACTGGCCACCCGGGGTGGGGCGCAGGTGCTGGGACGCGACGACATCGGCTCCCTGGAACCGGGCAAGTGCGCCGACTTCTTCTGCCTGGACCTCGGCCGCCTGGAGTTCGCCGGCGCCCTCCACGACCCGGTGGCCGCCGCCGTCCTCTGCGCCCCGGCGCCGGCCCACCACACCTTCGTCCACGGCCGCGCCGTGATCTGGCAGGGCCACTGCACCTGCCTCATCCGCGAACCGGAACTCATCGAGAAACACAACCGGGCAGCAGCGCGACTGGTGCGGGGAGACTGAGCGGACCAAAGACCGACGCCACGGCTTCACCCGACGCGACGGCGAGTCCGGTCCCTAGTCGAACACCACCGTCTTGTTGCCGTACACCAGCACCCGGTTCTCCAGGTGCAGGCGCACCGCCCGGGCCAGGATCGTCTTCTCCAGGTCGCGGCCTTTGCGGATCATGTCTTCGACCGTGTCGCGGTGGCTCACCCGGACTACGCCCTGCTCGATGATCGGCCCGGCGTCCAGGTCGCGGGTCACATAGTGGGCGGTGGCCCCGATCACCTTCACCCCCCGCTCGTGCGCCTGGTGGTAGGGGCGAGCGCCGGCGAAGGCGGGCAGGAAGGAGTGGTGGATGTTGATGATCTGCTGCGGGTAGGCCTGCACCATCGCCGGCGAGAGCACCTGCATGTACCGGGCCAGGATCACCAGGTCGGCGTCTTGCTCGGCCAACTCGGCGCGCAGGCGCCGCTCCTGCTGCGCGCGAGTCTCCGGCGTCACCGGCCAGTGGTGGAACGGCACCCCGAAGTAGCCGGCCGCATCGGCGTGATCCGGGTGGTTGCTGGCCACGAGGGCGAGGTCCATCTCCAGCTCGCCCATCTTCCAGCGGGCGAGCAGGTCGATGAGGCAGTGGGCTTGGCGGGAGACCAGGATGGCCGCCCGGCGGCGGTCGGAGGAGAGCCGCAGCACCCACTGCATCCCGAAGCCCTCGGCTACGGGGGCGAAGGCCTTCGGGATCTCGGCCGGGGCCAGGTCCATGCCGGCCAACTCGAACTCCACCCGCTGCAAGAAGACGCGCTCCTGGTGGTCGGCGTGCTGGTCGGCGTGGACGATGTTGGCGTGGTGCCGGAACAGGAAGCCGCTCACCCCGGCGACCAGGCCCTTCCGATCGGGACCGACGAGGAGCAGGGTGGCGGTGGGCGGGCGCGACATGGAGCGCGGAGCGTAGCGGCGGCGCCGCCTCCGACCGCCGGGCGGGCGGCGCGGAAGCAGTCGGCGTCCCGTCGCCGCGCTAGGGTCGGGCCGCTTGAGCAGGATCGCCCGCACTACCGGCCCCGACCACGAGGCAGCAGATCGACGGATCCCCGCCTGGGCCCGGGGCATCCTGGTGCTCGGCCTCCTCTACCTGTTCCTCGCCGGGGTCAAGGCGCTGGAATTGGGCATCCGGGGCATCGGCGAGGGCTTCACCGACGCCCTATTCGCCAGTGCGTCCAACCCCCTGGCCGGGCTTTTCGTGGGCATCCTGGCGACCGCCCTGGTGCAGTCGTCGTCGGTCACCACCGCCACCATCGTCGCTCTGGTCGGCTCGGGCATCCTGCCGGTGCAGGTGGCGGTGCCGATGGTGATGGGCGCCAACGTCGGCACCACCATCACCAACACCCTCGCCTCTCTGGGCTACCTGCGCCGCAGCATCGAGTTCCGCCGGGCCTTCACCGCCGCCACCATGCACGACTTCTTCAACCTCGCCGCCGTCGCCGTGCTGCTGCCCCTGGAGCTGGCCACCCACTACCTGTCCCGCTCCGCGGAGTGGCTCACCGACCTGCTGGCCCGGTCTCCGCGGACCGGCGCGGAGTCCGGCGACGGGTTCATGAAGCAGGTCTTCGCCGTGCCGGCGCGGCTGCTGCGGAGCCTCGCCGAAGCGTGGGGAACCCACGGCACGGTCGTCGGCCTGGTCCTCCTCATCGTGGGCCTCGCCGCCATCTTCACCGCCCTGCTCTTCATCACCCGCAACATGCGGCTGCTGATGCTCGGCCGCATCGAGCGCTCGCTGAACGCCGTCCTGGGCCGCGGCGCCGGGATCCCGGCCCTGGCCGTGGGCCTGCTGATCACCGTCTCCGTCCAGAGCTCGAGCATCACCACCGCCGTGCTGGTGCCCATGGTGGCCGCCGGGGTGCTGACGGTGCGCAACGCCTACCCGGTCACCCTTGGCGCCAACCTGGGGACCACCGTCACCGCCCTGCTGGCCTCCCTGGCCGCCGATCGACCGGAGGGGCTGACCATCGCCCTGGTGCACACCCTCTTCAACCTCAGCGGCATCCTGCTGTGGTACCCGGTGCCCGCCCTGCGCCGCGTGCCCCTCTTCCTGGCCGACCGCCTGGCGCGCCTGGCCGAGATCCGCAAGTCGATCGTGCTGGCGTATGTCGTCGGGGCCTTCCTCATTCTGCCCCTCGCGGGTATCTTGCTCCTACGTTGAGAGGATCGACCTATGGTCATGGACTTCTTCAGAGGAGGGGCCGATCGCCAGCTCGAGGCCATCGAGGGTGAGATCGCCGGCATGCTCCTCAACTGCCGGCACACCTTCGACCTGGCGGTCAACGCCCTCATCGGCGGCACCGACCCGCTGGTGGTAGGGCCCGAGATCCGCGCCACCGACCGCAAGGTCAATCGGGCGGAGCGGGCGGTGCGCAAGGAACTGGTGGTCCACGTCAGCGTGCGCGGGGGCAAAGCGGACCTGCCCCTGGTGCTGGCCACCATGAGCATCGTCAAGGACGCCGAACGCATCGGCGATTACGCCAAGAACATCTGGGACCTGGCCGCGGCCGGTATCGACTGGTCGGCCGCCCCCGACCGGGAGCACCTCATCGGCTACCGCGACCGCACCTCCAACCTCATCGGCGAGGCCGCCCGGGCCTTCAGCGAGCGCGACATCCAGGCCGCCCGGCGCCTGCTGCAGGACGGCGATGACCTGCTGGACGATCACGACGCGGAGGTGATGGCCCAACTCCGCTCCGAGGGCCCCGCTGCCGAAGCGGTCGCCCGCGCCCTGTACCACCGCTACCTGAAGCGCATCGTGGCCCACACCATGAACGTCCTCACCTCCCTGGTCATGCCGGTGCACCGCCTCGACTACTACGACGAGAAGAAGGCCGACCGCGACTGAGTCGTCCCGTTCCCGCGGGACTACTTCGGCCGCCCCACCACGCAGAGGACGGCCCCGCCCTATGCCATCCGCTCCGGAGGTGATGCGAGCCGCCGCCGGCACCGGCGTGGCCCATTGCCCCACCTCCAACATGCGGCTGGCTTCGGGCATCGCCCCCGTCGCCCGCTACCCGGCCGCCGGGGTGCCGGTGGGCCTCGGGGTGGACGGGTCGGCCTCCAACGATGGCTCCCACCTGCTGGCCGAGGCCCGCCCGGCGCGGCTGCCCGCCCGCCCGGCGCCGGCGCGGCTGGTGCGAGGAGACCGACGGCCCGGGCCGCATCCCGCTCCCGAGCGCTGGCGACCGCGGAAGGCCCGGCGCTCCCTGCGGTCGCGGAGTGGCAACCAGTCACGCGTCCCACCAAACGGCTTCAGCGCCAATCCGGTCGCGCCGAACTTGACTACGACCGCTCCGCTGGAGCCCCTTTGCTGCCTTCGACCCACATCCGGTCCGCCCTGGCCGCCATCGACTCCGGCCCCCTGGAGCCCTTCCTGCGCCTCTCGCCGAAGCAGCCCGGGCCCGCCCCGGTCCGGCCGCAAGGCAGCGGCCGCG
>VGBK01000109.1 GCA_016870535.1 Actinomycetota bacterium
GGCCGACAACGGCTGCCCCGGGCCGATCTCGAACCGAAACCAGTCCCCGATGTCTTGCCGCGCCGCCGCTCGCAGGTCCGACTCGGATATCTCGACCGCGGTCGATCGGTAGAGGTCCACGTCGATGGTGGCCCGAACGGCGAGGTTCCGCGCCAGCAACGCGGCTGCTCCCTTGAGGATCCAGTCCGTGTCGGCCAGGTAGAGCCTCTCGAGCAACCGGTCGTAGGCCATCTGGCGCTGGAGCTGCGGCAGGGACCACCGGCTGGTTTCGGCCAGGTTGCGCAGACGGTCGGTCAGGGCACGACGAAACGCCGCCGGACTTCGAGGTGGACTGGCGGCCGCCACTACCACTGCCTCGCAGAGAGCACGCTGGAGGCGCTGCGGTCGCCCCCAAGGTCCGGCTGAGCCTGCTCGATCCACTGAGCAGTCCGAGGATCCCCGACCAGGCTCAGGAGCCACCGGAGGAGGCCGAGGCCGTCGCCTCGCCGGAGGCCGAAACGGGCAGCATGCGAAGCCAGCGCGTGGGCGAATGCGCCCGGGTACTCGCGGGCGCTCCTGATGGCATCCGCCGCCACCTGGCCGACTGCTTCTGGGTCCTCCTGTTCGGTGAGGAGGTCGAAGGCAATGCGGGATGGTCTGGTGACCGGGAGGCCCTGCAGGTGGGTGCACTCGGTTTCGTCGAGCCGGAGATGATGCAGGCGAACATCCGGGCGGCGCGTCTGGCGTCGGACCGGCAGCGTGAACTCGTGAGTGTCGGCGGGGAGATGGCCCACTCCATGGAGAGCGGCCGCGGAACGGTGGGAGACGACTCCTTGGGTCAGGGTGCGATCCCACGCCGGAATCTCCGGGTAGAGCTGCAGCCAGGCGGCGCGCAGTGCGAGATGGGCGGGCATGGGGGCCCCGGCCAGGCGGTAGACACCGTGGGCCACCCGCTCGAGCATCGACCCTCCGCCGGCGAGCCGCTGGAACGTCGCTCTCGGAACGCCGGCATCTTCGGCCTGGCGACGGGTGATGAGCCCCCACTGATCCTCGGCGAGTTCGGCAAGTCGCGCAGCATTGGTGTACCGAGACATAGCTGCATTGTATATCACTAATGAGCTAGTGTGAAGTAGATATCGAAGATGGTTACTGCGACTCATATCGTTGGTGATGTATATCGCAGTAGCTCGTGTCTTCACCACGGAGCCTCCCCTTGGTCTGGTGAGCGGTCGGCCGGGCCGCCATCGAGTGGACTGTGCGTGCAGTTGCGTCCTCGGTGATGGTGAAAGGCGGGGGGAATACCGCTGGATGGGGCATGAACCCCTACCCCGAACTGCGGGGGCGCTCCCAGAGACCCGCTAGCCCCCCATTCCCTACCTCTTGAGCAGTGGAGTGCTTACGTCAGCGGCCTGCTGCTCATGGGAGAAGGCCGTGGCCCCTTCGCAGCCCGGCCGGTCGCTGAACCTCACCCTGCATCTGGCGGTACCGGCGGTGCCGGCCCGCACCCCCGCACCGGTATCGGGGCGCGGCCCGGCGCGACTGCTCGAGGGCGGGGCCCACCGGCGCGGGGCCCGCCGGCGCGGGGCCTCCCAGCGCGCGGTGTCAGACGCTCTGACGTACCTGGTGGCGCACGGCCTGGCCATCGGAGCACGATCGACGCAGGGTGGTCGGCGTGCCGGCCCGACACCGGCCGTCGGCACCTACAGGAGGTTCAACTGTCTTGGGGCAGGCGCCGGCTCGCTCCGGTGCATGATCGACTCGAGCCCCTCGGCCGAGTGCAGAGGAGCGGCCCCCAGGCGTTCCAGCGCCTGGTTGCCCGGGCCCTCTCCCTTGCCGCGCCATACGGCCACCCGGCCCGCCCCCTTCCGCAGCGCCTCCTCTGCTCCACTCCAGGTGCCGCCCCGGCCGTCGTCGGCGGCGACGACCACGGTGAGGTCGGCCAGCGCGTAGACCAGCTTGTTCCGGGCCATTGCCGCCGCCACGCTGAACCCGGCTGCCGGATGCTGCTGCACCACCAGACAGGTCTTGCCGTCGTCGAGGGCGGCCAGCATGTCGGCTTTGCGAATGCGCTGCTCGAGGCTGTCGCCCAGGACGCCAATCACCGCGCCGCCGGCCTGGTGCGCCGCGTTCATCGCCAGCTGGTCGACCCCGCGCGCCCCACCGGAAACCAGCGTCTGCCCGGCAGCCACCGCGGCTCGGGCCAGCTCCTGGGCAACGGCGGCTCCTTCGGGCTCAACATTGCGGGAACCGACGACGGCGAGCCCGCCGGTCTCGAGCAAGTGCGCCTCCCCCACCCCGAACAGGCAGGGCGGAGCGGCCTCCCCCAATGCATGCAGTCGCGTCGGGTACCCAGGGTCGGCGACGGTCAGCACCCAGATGCCCCGGGAGGCCAGGGCGTCGGCCTCCACGAACACCGCCAGGGTGCCCGCCAGGAGTTGCTGCACCCGGTCGGCGTCCAGCGGCGGGAAGCGACCGGCGTCGAACTCGGGGGTGAAGACGGCCGCCGGTGGGAGGCCGGCGTCGGCGAGGCCCTGCGCCAGCCGGTGCCAGGCGCTCGGCGACAGGGAAGGACGTGCCCGGTCGCCGAGACGCGTGGTGAGGACGAGGACCGCCTTGGCGTCGTCGCTGAGGATCACTGATCACCTCGGGAGGTGTCGGCCAGAGCCACAGGGTAGACCGGTCCGCATCCGGCCTCCCGGAGCAGGCTGCCCACCATGGTGAAGGTCCAGCGGGAGTCCACCATGTCGTCCAGCAGAAGCACCGGCCCGGGACGCAGCTCGCCGATGGCGAAGGCGCCCTGCAGGTTGACTACCTGCTGGTACGAGTTCTGCATGGTCTTCTGCTTGGGGGTCGACCGGGTTTTGGTGACCGCTTCGAGACACGGAAGGCCGAGCCTGCCGGCGAGTCGCGGCGCGAGATCGGCCACCACACCGCCTCCGCCGAAGGCGGGGACGTAGGTGAGCCAGGCCGGCTCGGGATCCGGCCGCCACTGCTCGATCATGGCAGCGACTGCCTCGATGAGATCGTCGTGGAAACGGCCGTCGCGGTACTTGCCGAGCCGTACCAACTCGGCAACCCCCGGATCCCCCCACCTCGCCAGCGCTCTGCCTTCCCCGACCCGGAACTCCCGCAGTGAAGGGCCGACAAAGCCCGACGGCCACTGCCGACGCGGTTCGATTCGCAGATGGAGCAGCCGCAGGAAGGCGAGCACCGCCTGCAGGAGCGGCCCATCGACTGCCTCGGGCAGGGCCGGCCCCGCGCAGTTGGCGCAGCGGCCGCACGGTTCGGCTTCGGGATCGTCGAGTTGACGGCGGAGGAAACGGAAGAGGCACCCGGTTGTGGCGGTGTAGTCGACCATCGCCTGCTGCTCGCGCCGCCGCTGCTCGGTTACCGCGGCGACACGGGCCTGCGGGTACTCCCAACGCTGCGCCGACCGGTACCAGCGCCGGCCTTCCCGGTACAGGGCCCCCTCGACTTCGAGCACCTTCAGCATGCCTTCGATGCGGCCCCGAGGCAGGTTGACCACCTGCTCCAGCTGGATCCGGGTGAGCCCGTCGGCCCGGGCGAGCGCGGTGAGCACGGCCTCGACGGCTTCGGGAGCGGGGAACGCCGTGCGGATGAAGTAGTCCTGGATCTCGGCGTCCTCGGCACCGGCGAGCAGCACCCCGTGGGCGCGGTCGACGGCCCGGCCGGCACGACCCACCTGCTGGTAGTAGGCGATGGGCGACCCGGGCGACTGGAAGTGCACCACGAAGTGGATGAAGGGGTTGTCGTAGCCCATGCCGAGCGCCGAGGTGGCCACCACCACCTTGAGCGAGCCCCGGCTGAGCCGCCCTTCGATATCGAGCCGGTCCGAGTTGTCGGATTCCCCCGTGTAGGTCGCGGCGTCGACACCCCGTTCTCTCAGCCAGGCGCCCACCCGCTCCACGTCTCGGATGGTCAGGCAGTAGACGATGCCGCAGCCGGGGAGAGTGGGGACAGTCGCCGCCAGCCAGGCCATGCGCTCGGCTCGCCCCGGAAGCCGGACCACTTGCAAGGCCAGGCTCTCGCGGTCGAGAGGTCCCCGGATCTCCAGGAGGTCTCCACCCAGCTGCTCGGCAACGTCCTCCACGACACGGTCGTTGGCGGTGGCCGTGGTGCCTACCACCGGGAGGTTGGGGGGCAGCGATTCGACGATGCGTGACAGGCGCCGGTAGTCGGGCCGGAAGTCGTGTCCCCAGTCGGAGATGCAGTGCACCTCGTCGACCACCAGGAGCCCCAGGTTGCGCAGCAGATCGGGCAGCACCTCGGAGCGGAACTCCGGGTTGTTCAGGCGCTCCGGAGAGATGAGGAGCAGATCGACCATGCCACCACGGATGGCATCGAAGACGGGCTCCCACTCTTCACGGTTGGTGCTGTTCACCGTCCGGCTGTTCACGCCCAGACGGTCGGCCATCTCGACCTGGTTGCGCATGAGGGCGATGAGCGGGGAGACGATCACCGTCGGCCCGCCGCCCCGGCGGCGCAGGAGCCGGGTGGCGATGAAGTACACGGCGCTCTTCCCCCAGCCGGTTCGCTGCACGAGCAGCACCCGCCGCCGGTTCTGCACCACGGCCTGAATGGCCTCGAACTGATGCGGGCGGAACTGCGCGTTCGGCCCAACGGCCCGGCGAAGGAGATCGAGGGCCTCCCCGAAGAGGCCAACGGCAGGATCCGACATGGTTTCACCCTATGCGCGGGGTGAGACAGGAAAGGCCGGGGCCCTGCGACCAGTTGGGGAGGCCCGGATGCCCGCCGGGACTGCCCACCTACTCAGGTTGCCGACCCGGGCCGTGCCGGCCGGGTGCGGAGCCTTCGATCGCCGTGATGAAGTCGTTGACACGCCCCGCCGCCCGGTGGACGTCGGCCACGTAGAAGCTGTGATCAGCGACGATCCCGGCCCAGATCGCAGGCCAGGTCGGCTGGACCACGACCAGCGGCGGCCAAGGGTGCCGATCTCGGTGCCGGAAGACCTCGACGCAGGCCGATCGAATGCTCGGCAGATCGAGCCCGGAGGGCCCCACCAGGTCTTCGATCAGGATGAGGTCCATAAGGTCGCCGGCTCTGTCGTTGACCCGTTCGGGGTCGAGCGGGTCGGTGCAGGCGTGGAACTTTTCGGCAATCTGGTACCGGAGGCTCAGGCAGGGAACCTTCGCGGGTGCCTCGAGGCCGACGGGGGCCAGGGACACAGAATCGACGTACTCGACCTCACCCCGAGAGCCGGTGACGACTTCGAGGGCCAGGGTGCCGTAGGGCTTGCCGGCGTAACGGAGCTTGACCTCGATGCGGGCGCCCGCAACGTCGGACCACGGGATAGACAGGGGCTCGGGGTCCATCGCCCTGGCGGTGAACGGACCCCAGCCCCGAGAGGCGGCATCGCTCAGAGAAGAGACTGCAGCTTCGACAGGCCCGCGATAGACGAGGTCGACGTCTCGGGAGACGCGGGCGTCGGCCAGGAACCGCATCTCGAGAGCCGAGCCGCCTTTGAGAGCGAAGAGTGAAAGACCGGCTTCGTCGACGCAGCGATCGAGCATCGCGGCCAGAGCCAGCACCCCGATGCGCCGCCGCAGCCGTGACGCGGTCTCGGTCGACTCGTCGGCCCACTCACTGATCCAGCGCTCGAGGCCCGGGAGGCCGGCTGCCGGGCGGGATCGGCTGGGGCTCACGGCGGATTCCCGCCGAGGGCGGCCCGGATGGCGGCCTCCGTCGACCTGCCGATCAGCCCGCGCCGGCGAGCGTTCTGGATGGCCTGAGCAACGAGCCGAGGGGCCAGGCCGGCTCGGGCGGCGTCGACGATCGCCCGCTGCGGAACGGTCACCGGCACACCATCGACGTAGTCGACCTCTTCGGGGTCGAGTTCGACGGTCCAGATCCGGTACTTCCCCCCGCCACTCCGTCGGGGCCGGTAGGGGTGGGGAACCGACACGTCGATCCGCGCCGGGTTGACGTCGGCGAGGTCCCACAGCGCCAGGGCTGCCTGGTGGGAGATGACCCCCCGGCCTGCAGGCCAGAGAGCAGCCCTCATGTACTCATCGCGGGCACCGTAGGGAAACGCGGCCATCCGGTAGAGACCATGCCCCGCCCTGGTGAGGCGGCCGCGCTGGGCGAGCTTGCGCAACTCC
>VGBK01000110.1 GCA_016870535.1 Actinomycetota bacterium
CGGCGTCTTCGACGGCGGTGGCGGGTTCGTTCTCCCGGGTGGTGTCGGCGCGGGCGTGGGATGCGGCGGGGGTGGAGGCGGCGGTCACCGCCGACACCTACTACACCGGATCCAGTGTGGTGGCGCCTCCGGCGCCGGCTCTCGATCTCGAGACCCTGGTGGCCGGCGAGGATGCGGATCTTCCCCCCGGCCCGGTAGTCGCTCCGGGGAGCGCGATCGAGATCCGCTACGTGGTGCGCAACACCGGCAATGTTGATCTCTGGGGGCTGTGGGTGCGAGACGGCGCTCTGGGGACCATCACCTGCCCGACCCGCTACCTGCGCCCGGGCGACACGGTGACCTGTGTGGTCACTCACACCGCGATGGCCGGACGGTTCACCTCATCTGCCGAAGCGCGTGCCTGGGATGCGGTGGGAGGGTCCGTCTCCGACTCGGACGCCCACCACTATGTCGGGGCGACTGGCAACCCGGCCATCGAGATCAAAGCACTGGTGGAGGGCTACGACGGCGATCGGCCGCCCGGACCGCGGGTGGGCCGGCCGGGAGAGACGATCCTGTTCACCTACGTGGTGGCCAACACCGGCGGGTTGCCGCTGAGCGAGGTCCGGGTCACCGACGACCGGCTCGGGCCGGTGAACTGCCCGGGCGACACCCTGGCGGTCGGCGAAACCATGATCTGCAACGCCACCACGGTGGCGCGTCTCGGCGAGTTCGCTTCGGCGGGGCGGGTGACGGCCGAGTCTGCCCTGGGACCGGTGGCGGCCTCCGACCCCGTCTACTACCACGTGCGCAACGAGCCGCGCCTCCACGGCTTGGTCCTGGAGGTGTCGGTGAACGGGCGCGACGCCGACGACCCCGCCTCGGGCCCCCGTATCCCGGTGGGATCTTCGGCCCGCTTCGCCTACCTCATCACCTACACCGGGAACAACATCATCTACAACGTGACCATCCAGGACCCGTTCGTGCCGGCTTCCCGGATCTCGTGCAACCGTTCCAGCCGCACTCTGAGCACGACGACTCGGACCCTGAGCTGCACGGCCACCGTCCGGGCAGTGGCCGGGCCCTATGCCTCTCTGGTCACAGTGGTTTCCTGGGATGCCAACGGCACCCGGGTGTCGGCACAGGACTGGGTCCACTACTACGGGATGGCCTAGCCGAACGGCATCGGCGTCGGCGAGGACTAGTTCGTCCGGAGACCGCCGAATGGGCCGGCTCTGTCGCCGCTCCTGGTGGTATTTTGACTACTCCAAGTAGTGACAACGACGGAAGGGGATTGATGCGAAAGGGCCTGGCCACTTTGGCCGCGGCGCTGTTGGCGGTGCTGCCGTTGTCGGCGGTGGTGCCGGCACGGGCGGTGACGCCTGGGGTGGCCCTCGACTCTGCTGGTCCGGCCGAGGGCCCCCGGGTGCAGAGGGCTGCGGTCAGGTCGGGATCGCCGGGCCCGCTGGTCGTCACGGTGCGGGCCAACGGCCGGCCTGCCGGACGCTCACCCGGCCCGAGCATCGAGACGGGGACCCGGGTGGCTTGGTCCTACGAGGTCACCAACGGAGGGAGCACCAATCTGCGGGGCCTGTCCCTGTGGCACAACGGAGTGGGGGCCGCCGGCTGCCCCGACCGGCCGCTGGCGCCGGGGGAGACGGTGCGCTGCGGCGCCAACTCGCTCGCCGGTCTCGGGGCCCATCGGCGCGCCGTCCTGGCTCGAGCCGCCGACGCCGCCGGTGCCGAGGCGAGGAGCACCGTATGGGCCCACTACCAGGGCGTCGCCCCCGGCTCCGCCGGAGGCCCGGTGATCAGTCTGCAGACCTTCGTGGCCGGTTCGGATGCCGACGCCCCGCCGGGGCCCGTGGTCGACGCCGGCAGCACCATCGAGTTCCGCTACGTCGTGCGCAACAAGGGCACCGTCGATCTTTGGGGGCTGTGGGTGCGCGATGATGCCTTCGGCGACATCGCCTGCCCCACCCGCCGTCTGGAGCCGGGAGGCAAGGTCGTCTGCGTAGTGCGCCGAGCCGCTTCGGCCGGGGTGAACGCCGCCTCCGCCGAGGCCCGGGCTTGGGCCGCGACGGGCGCCGAGGTCGGGGACTCCGACCGGCATCACTACATCGGGGCCACCGCCGGGGCGGCGGTGGACATCGAGGCGCTGGTCGAGGGCTTCGACGGCGACTTCCCGCCCGGCCCGCGCCTCGGTCGGCCGGGCGAGACGATCCGGTTCACCTATGTGGTGACCAACGTGGGTCGGAGGCGGCTGGCGGCGGTACGGGTCACCGACGACGCGCGGGGAGCGGTCACCTGCCCGGCGCGCAGGCTGGCCGTCGGGGAGGCCATGACCTGCCGTGCCACGACCGTGGCCCGGCTGGGCGAGTTCGCCTCGTCCGGAAGGGTCACGGCCTCCGCCGTCACCGGCGCCGTCACCGACGCCGACCCCGTCTACTACCACGTGCGGGAAGAGCCGCGTGTCCACCAACTGGCGTTCGAGGTGACGGTGAAGGGGAAGGACGCTGATGCTCCGCCGGGGCCCAACATCCCGGCGGGTGGGATGGCCCGCTTCGTCTACACCATCACCTACACCGGCAACAACATCGTCTACAACGTGACCATCCAGGACCCCTTCGTCCCGGCGTCGCGGATCTCCTGCGACGGCGACCGGAAGCTGGTGTCGGGCGAGACCCTCCGCTGCACTGCCCGGGCCGTCGCCAAACCCGGGCCCTACGCTTCCCTGGTGACGGTGGTGTCGTGGGACGCCGACGGCCGGCGGGTGACGGCGCAGGACTGGGTGCACTACTACGGCATGGCGTAGCGGAAGCGCGGCCTGCGCGGCGGCCTTAGCATCGGTGCAACCGAAGGAGAGGCGGCACGATGCACAGGGTGGTTCACGTGGTGGGCACCGGGACGATCGGTGAACCCCTGATCGGACTGCTGGTCGACCACCGCGAGGTGTTCGGCATCGACGAGGTCACCTTCCACAAGCGCACCCCCAAGGTCGAGGAGCGGGCCAAGGTGGCCGACCTTGTCCGGCGGGGCGCCGTGCTGGCAGTCGACGAAGAGCGCGCCGCCGACTTCGTTGCCCTGGGCCTGGAACCGTCACTGGATGGCGGCGAGGCGCTGTCCCGGGCGGCGGTGGTCATCGACAGCACTCCTGCCGGCAACGAGAACAAGGAGCGGGTCTACGCCGCCCTGGAGGGCCCCCTCGGCTTCATGGCGCAGGGCTCCGAGTACGGCTTCGGCAAGATGTACGCCCGAGGCATCAACGATGAGGCCCTCGTGCCGGGCGAAGACCGCTACCTGCACGTGGTGTCGTGCAACACCCACAACATCTCGGTGCTGGTCAGGGCCATAGCCTTCGAGGGGGCCACCTCGCACCTGGTCGACGGGCGGTTCGTCTGCATGCGCCGGGCCAACGACATCAGCCAGGACGGGTCGTTCGCCCCCAGCCCCACTGTGGGTCGTCACGACGATGCCCGTTTCGGCACCCACCATGCCCGGGATGCCCACGGGGTGTTCTCCACCTTGGGTCACGACCTCCCCCTCTGGTCTTCGGCAATCGTGCTGAACACCCAGTACATGCACGTGCTGCACTTCAGCCTCACCCTGGACCACGACGTCACCGCCGAGGAGGTGGTGGCTCGCCTCGCAGCCAATCCGCGGGTGGCGCTCACCCGCAAGCGCTCCGCCAACCAGGTGTTCTCCTTCGGGCGGGACCACGGGTACTTCGGGCGCATCCTCAGCCAGACGGTGGTGCCCACCCAGACCATTGGGGTACGCGACGGGCGCACCGTGGTGGGCTTCTGCTTCACCCCGCAGGACGGCAATGCCCTGCTCTCCTCGGTGGCCGCCACCCTGTGGTACCTGTATCCCGAGGGGTTCGAGGAGCGCATCGACGCCCTGCGGCCCTACCTGTTCCGCGAGGTGTGAGGCGGCCCGGCGGCCGGGGGCTCAGTCCTTGTAGCGCCAGACGATCCGGCCCCGACTGGGGTCGTACACCGACAGGTCCAGGTCGACGCGGTCCCCGGGAAGGATGCGGATGTAGCGACCGCGGCGCATTTTGCCCGAGGCACGAGCCAGGACCTCGAGGCCGCCGTCGACTTCCACCCGGAACATGGCGTTGGGCAGGGTCTCCACCACCGTGCCCTGGACGCGAACCACATCATCTTGCTTGGCCAAGGAGGACCCTCGCCGTTCTGTCGCCCGGATGGAGCCCCGGGCGCGGTCGCCCGAACCCGGGCATCTTACCGGCCGGTCGGCCCCGTTTGGGAATGCTCAAATCCGGTTTGGTGTTGTAATGGAGGCTGCGGATGGCGCCGGCGCGGGTCGGTCTTCCCCCCCAACTCCCCCAGTCCGCTCCGGCGCCGCCGCAACTCCTCGCTCTCCTCGTCGGGTGTCTTTGTCGTCGCGCCCATTGAGTAGGGTGGAGGCCGTGACACAATCCTTCATCCGCGTAGTGGTATTCGATCGGGAGCAGTGAGGAGCGACCGGCAATGGGCGGCACCGTCGATCTCGACCTGGGCAAGTACCGGCTGGGCTGGTCCGATGTCGAGGACTACGTCTTCAAGCCGCAGAAGGGCCTGAACCCCGAGATCATCCGCCAGATGTCGGCCATGAAGGGCGAGCCGCCCTGGATGCTCGAGTTCCGCCTCAAGGCCTATGAGCGGTTCCTGCGCAAGCCGGTTCCGCAGTGGGGTGGCGGCGGCCTGCTCGACACCATCGACTTCGACGACATCTACTACTACATCAAGCCGATGGAGGGCCAGGCGAAGGACTGGGACATGGTGCCCGAGGGCATCAAGAAGACCTACGAGCGCCTGGGTATCCCCGAGGCCGAGCGCAAGTACCTGGCCGGGGTCACCGCGCAATATGAAAGCGAGGTTGTCTACCACCGCAACCGGGAGGACCTCGAGCGCCTCGGGGTGCTGTTCTGCGACATGGACACCGCTCTGCGCGAGTACCCCGACCTGGTGCGGCAGTACTTCGGCACGGTCATCCCCCCCGGCGACAACAAGTACGCCGCGCTGAACTCGGCGGTCTGGTCGGGCGGGTCGTTCATCTACGTCCCCCCCGGGGTGCACCTCGACCAGCCGTTGCAGGCCTACTTCCGCATCAACGCCGAGAACATGGGCCAGTTCGAGCGCACGCTGATCATCGTGGACGAGGGCGCCTTCTGCCACTACGTAGAAGGCTGCTCGGCCCCCACCTACTCCAGCGACTCGCTCCACGCCGCCGTGGTCGAGATCATCATCAAAGACGGCGGGCGCTGTCGCTACACCACCATTCAGAACTGGTCCAACAACGTCTTCAACCTGGTGACCAAGCGGGCGGTAGCCCACCGCAACGCCAAGATGGAATGGGTCGACGGCAACATCGGCTCCCGTCTCACCATGAAGTACCCGGCGGTGTGGCTGGTGGGAGAGGGAGCCCACGGCGAGGTGCTCTCCATCGCCTTCGCCGGGCAGAACATGCTCCTGGACGCCGGCGCCAAGATCGTCCACGCCGCGCCCAACACCACGTCGCTGATCACCTCGAAGTCCATCTCCAAGGACGGGGGCCGGGCAGGCTACCGGGGCCTGCTCCGCGTCGAGCAGGGTGCGTCGAAGGTGAAGTCCTTCGTGCGCTGCGACGCGCTGATCCTCGACCCGCAGAGCCGCTCCGACACCTACCCCTACATGGAGATCGAGGAAGCCGACGCCTCCATCGGCCACGAGGCCACCGTGTCGAAGGTGGGCGACGACCAGTTGTTCTACCTGATGAGTCGGGGCCTCACCGAGCCCGAGGCCACGGCGATGATCGTGGCCGGCTTCATCGAGCCGATCGTGCGCGAACTGCCCATGGAGTACGCCGTAGAACTGAACCGCCTGATCGAGTTGCAGATGGAAGGCTCCGTCGGGTAGTCGCCCCTTCCGGTCGGCGGGTCACTCCTTCCTGGGGTAGGGCTGGTGGTGGTGTGCCTGGCGGTGATGGTGTCGGCAGAGGAGTCGGAGGTTGGCGAGGGTGGTTTGGCCGCCTTGGGCCCAGTGGGTGATGTGGTGGGCGTCGCAGAAGCGGGCGGGCATGCGGCAGCCGGGATGAGCACAGCCCTGGTCCCGTAGTTCCAGGGCGCGGCGGAGGGCCGGTGAGATGACCCGGGTGG
>VGBK01000111.1 GCA_016870535.1 Actinomycetota bacterium
TCCCGTTCAGGCAGTGGAGGACGCTGGAGGGAGGCGGGTTCCTCTCCAGGTGCGACCCCGAGCACCCGAAGCCGCCGGTGGCCACCGTCGTGTGGTCCAGGACGTAGCGGCATGCCGCCTGCACCCGTTCGTCCGCCGGGTCGGCGCCCAACTGTTCCAGGAACATGAGGTTCCACACCGTCCCGGTGTACTTGGGGGCGTACCCCGGCCCCGGCTTCACCCAGAAGCCTCGCGGGTCCATGGCGTCGAGGATGCCCTTGATGGGGTCGGAGCGCATCGCCGCGGCCCGGGCCGCCACGGCGTCGGGGTCGGAGTCGGGGCGGCGCAGCAGCCGGGTCAGGGTGGCGGCGCGGACCGCCGGGTCCGACTCCTCCAGCAGCCAGGGGAGAGGGTCGGCCTTCAGAGATCTCCGCCGGGAGTCGGTCATGGCGTGGGCTCCGGGGTTGGGGTCAGAGGCGTTCCAGGGCGGTCGCGGCCAGTTTCACCAGCGCGTCGCGAGGATCGGCGAGGGAGCGGCGGCCCCCGTTGACCCCCAGGGCGATGAGCCGTCCGCCTCCCGCGTCCACCGCCAGCCCCCGGAAATCGGGGGCGTACAGAGCGGCCTCGCCGAGCCCGTCGATCTCCTCGGCCTCGCCTTCGTCCAGCAGCTCCAAATAGGCGGCGAACACCGCCTCCGGGCCGGCGAGACGCCCCTGTCCGTCATCGACGGCCACGAAGAGGCTTACCCCGGCATCGGGGCCGAAGTCGAAGATGCAGTAGAGCGGCGGATCAGGCTGAACCTCGGCCACCTCGAGCCCGGTGGCCGAGGCGACCTCCTCGGGGCTGAGCAGGTCGCAGGGGTCCGGCGGCGGCGCCGCGGTTGTGGTGGTGGCCGGGAGAGTGGTGGCCGGGAGAGTGGTGGTCTCCTCGGCAGGGGCGGTGGTGGAGGTGGCGGCGGACGACGGCGTGCCGGTGGTCTCCTCGCCGCAGGCTGCCAGCGCCAGCAAGATGCATCCCAGCCAAGCGGTCCGTCTCATCCGATACCTCCTCGGCCCGTCAGGTCACCCGTGCGCGGTCCCGAACGGGCTGCCCGGCATTGGCCTCTGCGCCGGCTGCCGTCCCCAACGGGATCAGGCGGGCTGAATCCCGCCTACCCTACCCCGACGCCGCAGCGGCCGCCCGGCGGCACCGGGCGGGCAGACTGAGGCCTGCGAGGTCTTGCGGTCGGCGCTCAACGCCCGCCGCGCGGCGCGGGAGTCGCGACCCGGGGGCATCCGGCTGCTGGGCGACTCTTCAGCCCTATCCCAGCCCCACGTCGAGGATCATCATCACGATGAAGCCGCCGATGGTGGCCAGGGTGGCGATGTCCTCGTTGCCGTTGCGCTGCGACTCGGGGATGAGTTCCTCGATCACCACGTAGATCATGGCCCCGGCGGCGAAGGCCAGGGAGTAGGGGAGCATGGGGCGGAAGGCGAGCACCGCTGCCGCGCCGATGACGGCGGCAATGGGCTCCACCACCGCCGACAGCTGCCCGAACCAGAAGGAGCGCAGCCGCGACACTCCCATGGCCCGGATGGGCATGGCCACCGCCACTCCTTCGGGGAAGTTCTGGATGGCGATGCCGATGGTCAGGGCCAAGGCTCCGGAGAGGGTGATGGCCCCGTTCATCTCCAGCCCGGCTCCCACCGCGCCAAAGGCCACCCCCACGGCGAGGCCTTCGGGGATGTTGTGCACGGTGATGGCGGTGACCAGCAGGGTGGTGCGGTGCCAGTGGGTGCTTACCCCTTCGGCCTCGGCCCGCGGGTAGCCGGGGTGCAGGTGCGGCAGGAAGGCATCCACCAGGCGGAGGAACAGGCCGCCCAGGACCAGGCCCGCCGCCGCCGGCAGCCACGAGGGGATGCCCTGGGATTCCGCCAGTGTGATGGCCGGGCTCAGGAGGGACCAGAACGAAGCCGCCAGCATCACCCCGGCGGCGAACCCCAGCATCACGTCGAGCAGGCGCTGGTTCAGCCGCCGCAGCAGCACCACACCGGCGGCGCCGAGGGCGGTGACCGCCCAAGTGAACAGGCCGCCCAGCAGGGCCTGAACCACGGGCGACTGTGCCTCGAACCAGCCCATGATGCGAGGTTAGTGAGGCCTCCGGGCCCGAGGCCGCCGTGGGCCTGGCCCTGGCTCCGGTCGGGCTCTCGCCCGTCCGGCGGCGACTCCGGCCGCCTCCCGGACCTGAGGGGACTTCCCGCGATCGGGTGGCGCATGTATTATGCATGCATGCCCCACATCCAGGTGCGCCATGTCTCGGACGAAGTCCACGAGGCGCTGGTACGCCGGGCGGCGGCGGCCGGCCAGTCGCTGCAGCAGTACCTGGCGGCGCAACTCTCCTTGATCGCAACCACGCCAACGCTGGATGAGGTGCTCGACCGTATCGAAAGCCGGCGCGGCGGACGGCTCGACCCGCAACAGGCCGTTGCCCACCTCGAAGCCGAGCGTGCTGGTCGTTGACGCCTCGGTGATCGCCCCGGCGGTCGCCGACGGAGGCGACCTGGGCCGGCGGTTCCGGGAGCGCCTCCGGGAGGAGCGGCTTGCCGCCCCGGACCTGCTCCGGGTAGAGGTGCTGTCGGTGATCCGGCGGCAGGCGAACCGGAGGGCCCTCAGCCCGCAACGGGCGGAGGAGGCGGTGGCCGACCTGCTGGACCTCCCCATCACGGTGTTCCCCACGGCTCCCCTCCTGCGCCGGGTGTGGGAATTGCGGGGGAACCTATCCGCCTACGACGCCTGCTACCTGGCGCTGGCCGAGGCGCTCGAGGCCACCCTGCTCACCGGCGACGCCGGGCTCGCCGCGGCCCCCGGGGTACCGTGCCGGGTCGAGGTGATGAGGTAGTCGGGGATCGGGCCGGGCCGTGGGGCTTGCCTGTTCATACTCCAGGGTTCATACTGCAACCCATGGCCACGGTCCGCCGCACCATCTCGCTCCCGCCTGCCGTCGCCGCCCGTCTCGATCGTGAGGCGAGCCGGCGGGGGGTGTCGTTCTCCGCAGTGATCGTCGCGCTGGCCGGCCGGGGGATCGGGGAGCTGCCCTACGCCGGCCTGATCGAGGACGACCCGGACCTTTCCCACCAGGTCGAGGAGGTCCTGGCACGTCTCGCCGGCTGATCGTCTGCGACACCGGTCCTCTGGTCTCGGCGCTCAACCGGGCGGAAGGCAAGCGCCACCGGTTCGCCGCCGCTCTCCTCGCTCGAGGCGGCCGGGACGTGGTGGTGCCGTGGCCGGTGTTCGTGGAGGTCGATCTGCTGCTGCGTGCCCGCGGGCATCACACCGCGGCCGTCGCTTTCGGGCGGTCCCTGCTCGATGGGGTTCACCGACTGCAGGCGCCGACCGACGCCGAGCTGCGGACGGCCCTGGATCTGGCCGAGAGGCACGGCGACGCCGGCGTGGATCTGCCCGATCTGAGCGTGATGGCGATGGCCGCCTCGCGGCGAGCCCTCGTGCTCACCTGGGACCACCGCCACTTCCGATCGGTGATCCTGCGGCGCGGTCACCACTGGGATCTACTCGTTCAGGAAGCGGAGATCCCGGAGCCGTAGGGGCCGGGATGGGGGAGCGATGCCACCGCCCTCAGTAACCCGGGGCTGTGCGGCCGCGGTCGAGCGGTGCTGTCGGCAGCCGTGCCGGCCGCTCCGGTGATGGAATCCGGCAGGTCACGGCGCGCCCGGTGAGGGCTTCAGCGAGGGTACCGTGCTCGCCACGCCCAGTCCTCGCCGGCTGGCGCACGCGACACACGCGCACCTCGCATAGCCGCGCACCAGGTGCGTGAGGCCGTGCTGAATACCGCCTGCGGCGCCGAATCTCCGGTTCAGGCACTGGATGTGCGTTTGCCTATCGCGCTCGTAGTAGCGCCACACAGCCCACGCGACCAGATCCGCCACCTGGATGTTCCGAGTGGCCCTCGAATCCACGAACAGGGGGACTTCGGCGAAGGCGTGGAGACGTCCGGCGTGGGTGCCGGACACCTTCCATCGGGGCACCAGCCTCTGGACAAGATCCTCGTAGCCGGACCTATCGGCGACCACGATCGCCCGATGGTTCTGCCCCTGTGTGTTGTGGATCCGTCCGAGAAACCCGCTGAACCGCAGGAAGAGCTCCTCGTGAGCCATCTGGACCACGTCCCTGCCGGCGAAGGAGGGCTTATGTACCGCTACGGCCAGGTATCTCGGCGCCCTGCCGGCGGGCGAGGTCCAGCCTGCGATGTGGGCGAAAGCCCCATCAAGCAGGCGGTCTCGCGCTGAGCGCGGTACTGCCGACCACTCCTGACGGCCACTCCAGATGCGCGAAGCATGCAGCTCATGACCTGATTGCGGTACCGGTAACAGGGAGTCAACGAGCCTCTGGACGCTTCGGTTGAGAGGCCAGCAGTCCTCTTCGTGGACGGCAACGCCGGCGACGACGAAGTACTGCTCGCCCTCACCGGTTGGTGTGCCGGACTCATCCATGTAGAGCAGATACACAGGATGCTCTCGTGAGAACCTCGGCCCCCATACGAGCAGTAGCAGCGGGCCAAACCGCATACGCCAGGTCCGACCAGCTGCTACAGCGCATTGAGCATATCAAGGCCGCGGGCCACTCTCAAGGGGCGCGTCGGGCCGCGGCATGAGCGCTCGCGGCGCGGGAGTCCGGCGTTCTCCCGGCGAGGGCGGCGTCTCTGGTGCCACCATGTTCAGCAACACAGGCCTGTCCTGCCGGGCTGCTCGGTCGGGGTTGTTGTCTGTACGATTGGGCTGCGACTCTGGGGTGGAGGGGATGGTCGGCGTTGGTGACATCGGTGTGGTCGGCTGCGGCGTGTCGTCCCAACGCTTGTGCTGCCGGCGCATCCTGCGGGGGATGCTGACGGGGGTGTTCGGCGGCGACTCGGACTGTGCGGTGTACGAGCCGGCTGTGGGCGCGGATCCTTTCGGCCACACCTACGGGTATGACCCGGTGGGGAACATCACCGGGTTCACCGGCATCTCCGGCTGGTCCTACGGCACCGGCAATGAGCCGGGGCCGGGGGACGCCGGGCCGCATGCGGTGACATCCGCCGGCGGGGTCACCTACACCTACGATGATGCGGGCAACCAGACCGGCCGCACCCAGGCCGGCGCCACCACCGCCTACAGCTACAACGCCGACGGGTGGTTGAGCAGCATCACCCCGTCTGCCGGAGCGGGCTGGGTGTTCCGTTACGACGCCGACGGCGGCCGGGTTCGGGTGCAACACGGCCCCGGCGCTTTCACCTACCACATCGGAGGCCTGCTGGAGGTGGACACCACCGCGGCGGGTGGTGCGGTGACCGCCACCCGAAGCGTCTACCGGTTGGGGGGTGGGGTGACCGCGGTCAGAACCAACACGGAGTCGGGGGGCAGTTGGACTCCCGCCGGATCCGACCGGGTCGACTACACCTTCGGGGACCATCTCGGGTCGGTTTCCGCCGTGTGGACCGAAGGTGATCCGGGAACCCGTTTCCTGCAGCGCTACTACCCGTGGGGTGCTCCCCGCCCCGTCTGGAACGCTGGTCTGCCCACCAACCACACCTTCACCGGCCAGGAAGCCGACCAGGCCGGTGGCACCGCTTCGGGGTTGATGTTCTACCAGGCCCGCTACTACGACCCCCGTGTCGGCCGGTTCACCCAGCCAGACACCCTGGTCCCCGACCCGGCCGACCCGCAGGCGTACAACCGCTACCAATACGTCCGAAACAACCCCACCAACTGGACGGACCCCAGCGGGCACTGCACGCCGCCCGGGTCACGGGACCCGTTCTTGCCGGGGGGCTGGGTGATGTACCCCGGGGACTGCGGGGTTGCGCTGGGTGGGAAACCCGCCACCCCGGGAGTCCCGCCTGCCCCGTCGCAAGACCCGCTCATCTTCGCAGGCGGCACCATGCCAAATCGTGCGAACGACACGGGGTATCTCAATGATCTTGTTGAGGTGACGGGTCGGACGGTCCATGCGATGCCGCCGGGTTGTCGGCCGCCAGCTTGATGGGACCACCCGAGCGTCAGTGTGATGGGACCGTCTCGGGGGTGTCAGCGTCGGCGT
>VGBK01000112.1 GCA_016870535.1 Actinomycetota bacterium
GCGGCCCCACCGCACTCCCGGAAGGCGACACTACCGCCCCGGACACGGGCAGGCTCCCCAGCACTTCCAGGGCGGCTGCGGCCATGGCGGGGGCCGCTTTGCCGAAGGCGAGGATGACGACCCGGCCTTTGGGCACCGGCATCCGGCTGCGGCCCACCGCCAATCCCCGGCGGCCCAGACTGAGGTGGCGGCGCACGGCGGCGGCCGGATCGGCGGCGGCGAGGGCGCCGTTGAGCGCGGCCAGCACGTCGGCCCGCGGCCCGGGATCGGCGGCGAGGACGGCGGGATCGAAGGCGGCGGGCACGGCCCGACTGTAGGCGGCCCGGCAGCGGCCCCGCCCTGCCCCGGGGTATCCTGCCGCGGTGCCCCTCACCGGCGACGTCGATCGCCTCGCCGAAGCCGCTTTCGACGGAGACCGCCGGGCACTGGCTCGCCTCATCACCATCGTTGAGGAGGGCCGCCCGGGGGCGGGGCGGGTCCTGGGCCTGGCCTACCCGCGTTCCGGCCGGGCCTATCGGATCGGCCTCACGGGGGCTCCTGGTGCGGGGAAGAGCACCCTGACCGATGGCCTCATCACCGCGCTGCGGCGCGGCGGCGACCCGGTGGCGGTGCTGGCGGTGGACCCCACCAGTCCCTTCAGCGGGGGGGCGGTGCTCGGCGACCGGGTGCGCATGCAGGACCACGCCTCCGATGCCGGGGTGTTCATCCGCTCCATGGCCAGCCGGGGCCACCTGGGGGGCCTGTCGGTGGCGGCCCCGAAGGGTCTCACTCTGCTGGATGCGGCCGGCTTTCCCTTCGTGCTCATCGAGACGGTGGGGGTGGGGCAGGACGAGGTCGAGGTGGCCGACGCCGCCGACACCACCGTGGTGGTGCTCACCCCCGGCTGGGGCGATGGCATCCAGGCGGCCAAGGCCGGGATCCTGGAGATCGGCGACGTCTTCGTGGTGAACAAGGCCGACCGCCCCGGCGCGGACGAGGCCGTGGCCGACCTGCGCACCATGCTGGCCATGGGCGGAGAGCGGCCCTGGGCCCCGCCCATCCTCACCACGGTGGCCTCGCGCGGTGCCGGCCTCGCCGAACTGCTCGATACGGTGCTGGCGCACCGGGCTCACCTGGAGGCGGGCGGCGGCTTGGAGGAGGGCCGGCGGGCACGGCGGCGGGGCGAGCTGCGCACCGCCCTGGCTTCGGCCTACGCCCGGCGGGCAGCCGCCGACTCGGGGGCGCCCGAGCACCGCCGACTGGTGGCCCTGGTGGAGCAGGGGCAACTGGATCCGTGGGCGGCGGCCGAGCGTCTGTTGGGAGAAGTAGCCTCAACGTAGACGCAAGGAGGCACCGTGAGTCTGATCGAGTACTCCGTCGAGGGCGCCGTCGCCCTCCTCACCTTGAACCGCCCGCCGGTGAACGCCCTCTCGGCGGCCCTGGTGGCCGACCTCGAGTCGGCGGTGGCCCGGGCGGCCGACCCGGCGGTGCGGGCGGTGGTGGTCACCGGGAGCCCGCACTTCGCCGCCGGGGCCGACATCGGCGAACTGAAGGCGGCGGCGGCGGCGGACGAGACCCCGCTGGCCGGGCGCCTTTCCGCCGCACTGGTCTCTCTGGAAGGGCTGCCGAAGCCGACCATCGCCGCCATTCGAGGCTTCGCCCTGGGCGGAGGGTTGGAGCTGGCCCTGGCCTGCGACTTCCGCTACCTGGCCGCCGACGCCCGGGTAGGGCTCCCCGAGATCAGGCTGGGCATCTTCCCGGGGGCGGGGGGCACGCAGCGCTTGCCTCGCCTGGTGGGGCTGGGCAAGGCCCGGGAACTCATCTACACCGGCCGCCACGTCAAGGCCGACGAAGCACTGGCCATCGGCCTGGCCGACATGGTGGTCCCCGCCGACGACCTGGCCGCCGCCGCCTTGGAAGGTGCCGCCGCGCTGGCGGCCGGAGCCACGGCGGCCATCGGGGCGGCGAAGCGGGCCATCAACGCCACGCTGGGCCTCAGCATGGAGGCCGGGTTGGCGGTGGAGAACGCCGGGTTCAACGCCTGCCTCGGCACCGAAGATGCCGCCGAGGGCCTGGCCGCGTTCCTGGAGAAGCGGGAGCCAGCCTTCAAGGGGAGGTGAGCCCGGCGGCGTAGCCCGGCGGGCCCTCCGGCCGGAGCAGGCCGACGGGGTCGCGACGCATCGGTCCCACCGCCGACGGTGCGGCGGGCCGGCCTGGCCCACCCGGCTCACCGGCGGCGCGGGGTTACCATCCGTGCGATGGTTGGGGTCCGTGCCGGACGATGGCTGAGGCGGGTGCTGGCGATCGGCATCGTCCTGGTAGTACTGCTGGCCGCGGTGGCCACCTGGCTCTACTCGGGCCAGATCGACGGCCTGCTGCTCCGCTCGCTTCACGCCCTTCCCGCCTACCGCGTGGAGGTGCTGGCGGTAGGTGACGGAGAGGTCACCCTGCCTCGAGGGACGGGAGAGGTCCCCGGGACCTGGGGCCTGGAGTGGGAGACGGGCTACGCCCGGGTGGGGCCGGTGGTGGCCACCGGCGCCGGCGGGGTGGTGCGGCCCGTGCTCGAGGCAGGGGGAGACCTGCGCCCCGGCCTGCTCGTCGCCCTCGACGTGTATGCCTTCGAGTCCGACCCGGCCGGCCGGGGCCTGGCCTTCGAGAACGTCATCGTGTCGGGGCCCCTGGGCAACTACCCGGCCTGGCACACGCCGGGAACCGACGACACCTGGGTGATCCTGGTGCACGACCGCAACGCCTACCGGCGCGAGGCCCTGCGAATGCTGCCCACCCTGGCCGCCGCCGGGTTTCCCACCTTGACCATCACCTACCGCGACGATCCCGGTGCTCCCGACGGCGGCGGGCGCTTCGGCCTGGGCAACCCTGAGTGGAAGGATTTGGAGGCAGCCGTCGACTATGCCGTCGAGGAGGGCGCCGCCGACGTGGTCCTGGTCGGCTGGGGGATGGGGGGGAGCGTTGCCGTGGCCTTCGTTCACTACTCGGCCCGGGCCCGCCTGGTGGGCGGGCTGATCCTCGATGCCCCCCTGCTCGATCCGGGTGCGGTGGTGGATCGGCACGCCGCCGAGCGCAACGTCCCCGGGTTCATCGCCGGGTGGGCCAAGGGACTGGCCACGCTGCGCTGGGGGGTGGAGTGGGGGACGCCGAACCCGGGAGCGTGGGCCGAGGATCTGGGGGTGCCCATCCTGCTCTTCCACGGGGACGCCGACACTGCGGCCCCGGTCCGGGTGAGCGACGAGTTCGCCGCGGCGCACCCCGACCTGGTGCGCTATGAGAGGGTGAGCGGAGCCGGCCACGGGGCGTCGTGGAACGCCGACCCGGCTCGCTACGAGGCTGCTCTGGTTGCCTTCCTGGAGGAGGTGGCGGCGGGCCCGGCGGTGCCACGGGGGGGAACGGCGGGCGGCTAAGGAGGGGCGCCGTCACGCTCGGCCAGGAAGCCCCGGGCGGTGTGGTAGAGGGCCTTGTCGAAGAACTGGACGATGCGCCGGCTCAACTCCATCACCCGGTAGACGTCCAGGGGCCCGGCGAGGACCTGGTGCTCCCGGGCGAAGGTCCAGATCTCCCGGCGCAGCAGGGTGAGGGCGCTGAGGACCTCGGCCAGGTCGTAGCCCTGCCGGGCGCGCCGGCGGCCCAACGCCAGGTAGAAGGCCTCCATCGCCCAGCGGGCCGAGGGATCCTGGAGCCAGGTGCAGAAGCGGGAGAGCGCCTGGCGCGCCGTCTGCTCCGGGTCGTCGAGGGGAAGGCGAGCGTAGGCCGGAGTCGTGGGGCTGGTCCGCACCCGGGCTACCCAACGGGCGCAGATCTCTTCGGCGTGCTCCTCGACCAGGGCCACGAGGGCGTCGGACAGCAGGCCCTCGCCGTCGCCGGTGTAGAGATGAGTGACGGAATCCTGGATGGCCCAGGGCTCCCGGTGCAGTGCCCGGCAGACGGCCAGGGCTTTGGTATGGGCGGCGAAGGCCAGCGGCGGGAGGCCGGAGAGCGAGAAGAAGGCCAGATCGGCGGCGTCGTCACCCGGCCGAAGGTCGCCACCCGTCCGTTCCACCTCGAAGCAGATGAGGAGGAGATCGCCGTAGTGCTCCTCCGCCGTCGAGCGGGGCGGTGAGCAGACGGTGCACCCGGGCTTCCACCCCGGTCTCTTCCCGCAACTCCCGAAGCGCCGCCTGGTCGATGGTCTCCCCGACCTCGGCGAAGCCGCCGGGCAGGCACCACATCCCGGCGTGCGGTTCGTGGCGCCGTCGGACCAGGAGGGCGCGGCGCTGCTCGTCCAGCAGCACGGCGGCGGCCACGGGAAGAGGGTTGCGGCAGGCGACGGGCCCGCAGGCCGGGCAGACCTCCCGGGGGCGGTCCGCCACCGCCTGCACCACCAGGCTTGTCCCGCAGGCGGCGCAGTGGTGGGGGGTCATCGCGGTTGCGGCCCCCGGCACACGAAGATGGCGTCGTCCTTCTCGATGACGACCTCCCCGGTGGAGCGCAGCAGGTCGCGCGCGACTTCCTCGATCTCGGCGGGGGTGCGCGGGTGGCCTCCTTCGCGGGGCACCAGCAGCGGCGCCTTGTCGCGCACCAGGGTGAGCAACTCCGCCACGTCCCCCGGCCGGAAGGTGAGGGCGTTCGGGTAGGGCCTCTCCTCGACCTCGGTGAAGTGCTCCCGCAGGGCGGCGGCGCCGTTCTCCGCCGAGAAGTTGCGGGTGAGGGCCTGCAGGGCAGAGCGCTCGGGGGGGACCCCGAGGACCCACAGGAGCGTCGAGAAGGCGGCCTCGCTGTGGGTGATGGCCACCAGGCTGCCTCCCGGCCGGAGCACCCGGGCCACTTCGGGGATGACCCCGGGGAAGAAGTAGAGGGAGTAGGAGGCGATCGCCAGGTCGAAGGTCCGGTCGGGGAACTCGAGGCGGGAGCGCAGGGGGCGGCAGAGGAAACTCCCCCGACCTCCGGCGGCGGCCGCTGCGGCGAGGAAGGGGACCCGGTTCTCCGGGTTGCCGTCGACCCCGGTGATGGTGGCTTCGGGCGGGATCAGGCCCTGGAGGGGGCGGATGGCGAAGCCGCGCCCGCAGCCGAGATCGAGGATGCGGTGAGCCCGGGCGACGGCGACCCCCTCCAGAGCGGCGCGCCGGATGTCGACCCGATTGCCCGAATGGCGGCGGATGATGTCCGAGATGCGCTCGGGCAATGCCGGGTCGGTGGAGGCGGGGTCCGGGGGCGGCTCCATACGCCCCGATTATGGCGCGCCGGGCGGCCGGCGGCCCGGGCCGGCCGCGGTTGGGGCCATCCCCTGGCACAATCGCCGGCGATGCTCCGTCCGCACCCCTCTCCCGGACTCGGGGGCCGGCCGTGAAGGTCGTCGTCGCCCTGTCGGGAGGGGTGGATTCGAGCGTCGCCGTCGCCTTGCTGCTGGAGGCGGGCCATCAGGTGGCGGGGCTCACCCTGGTTCAGGCGTGTCGTCCCGAGGGGGATGGCGGGGGGTGCTGCTGTGCTCCCGGCGAAGCCCGGGCGGTGGCGGCCCACCTGGGCATCGCGCACGAGACCCTCGACTACACCGACCTGTTCTGCCGGGAGGTGATCCGGCCCTTCGCCGCCGCCTATCGCCGCGGCCTGACCCCGAACCCCTGCATCGAGTGCAACCGGCGGGTGCGCTTCGGCGCGCTGGCGACCGAGGCGGCGCGCCGCGGCTTCGACGCGCTGGCCACCGGGCACCACGCCCGCATCCGGCGCGGCCCGGCCGGGTTCCACCTGCTCCGGGGCGCCGACCCGGGGAAGGATCAGTCGTACGTGTTGTACATGCTGGGGCAGGAGCACCTGGCCGGCCTGGCTCTTCCGGTGGGGGAGATGACCAAGGACGAGGTGCGCCGCCGGGCGAGGGACCTGGGCCTGCCGAGCGCCGGGCGTGCCGAGAGCCAGGATCTGTGCTTCGCCGGCCCCGGCGGCTATCGCCGTTTCCTGCGGGAGCAGTACCCCGAGATGGACGATCCCGGCCCGGTGGTGGATACCGCCGGACGGGAGATCGGCCGCCACTCTGGGGTGGCCGGCTTCACCGTGGGCCAGCGCCGCGGCCTGGGAGTG
>VGBK01000113.1 GCA_016870535.1 Actinomycetota bacterium
TCCTCCCCCGACACCGGCGATCCCCCCGCTTCGAGGCGTTCCACGTAGCGGTCCGCCCGGCGGAGGTTCCACGAGCGCGTCCCGGCACGGTGGCGGTGCGCCCCGGCGCCGAACCCCTCGTACTCCCCCTGCGCCCAGGTGATCAGGTTATAGAGGCAGGGGTGGCCCGGCCGGGCGAAGTTAGAGGTCTCGTACCTGACGAGGCCGGCTCCGGCGGCGAGGCGCGCCGCCTCCTCCCACCGTTGCGCCTGCCGGTCGGGGTCGGGGGCCGGGGCACCGGCCGCCACCGCCCGCGACAGCGGCGTGCCGCGCTCCACCGTCAAGGCGTAGATCGAGAGATGCTCGGCGCCGGTGGCCAGGGCCCGCCGCACCGAGGTCCGCCAGGAGGCTGCGGACTCGCCGGGCACCCCGAAGATGAGGTCCAGGTTCACCGAGGCGAACCCGGCCTCCCGGGCGGCGGCCACCGCCTGCTCCCCCTGCTCGGGGCGGTGGCCCCGGCCCAGCGCGGCCAGCACCCCGGCGTCGAAGGACTGGGCCCCGAGCGACACCCGGGTGAAACCGGCCGCAACCAGGCCGGCGGCGAGGGCGGGGGACCAGTCCTCCGGGTTGGCCTCCAGGGTCACCTCGGCGCGCGGGGACACCCCGAAGCGGCCCCGCAGCGCCCCCAGCACCCGGCCCAGCGCCTCCGGAACCAGCCGGGAAGGGGTGCCCCCGCCGACGAACACCGCGTCGAGGGGCCCGGAGAAGGGACGGGCCGAGCCGATCTCGACCGCCAGCGCGGCCAGGTAGCGCTCCACCAGGTCCTCCCGTCCCGCCACCACGGCGAAGTCGCAGTAGGGACAGACCCGGTGGCAGAACGGGAGATGCACATAGGCCCCGAGCCGCCCCGCCGCCTCCTCGGCCGGGCGCGGGTCGTCGGGCCGCCGGCCGGCCCCCTCAGCCGGCATCCACCCGCAGCACGGCGATGAAGGCCTCCTGGGGCACCTCGACCCGGCCCACCATCTTCATGCGCCGCTTGCCTTCCTTCTGCTTCTCGAGCAGCTTGCGCTTGCGCGTCACGTCGCCGCCGTAGCACTTGGCGATCACGTCCTTGCGCTTCGCTTTGACCGTCTCCCGGGCGATCACCCGCGACCCCACGGCGGCCTGGATGGGGACGTCGAACATCTGCCGGGGGATCAGGCTTCGCAGACGGTCGACCAGGCGGCGGCCGTAGGCGTAGGCGGCTTCCCGGTGCACGATGGCCGAGAAGGCGTCCACGGCCACCCCGTTCAGCAGGATGTCCACCCGGGCCAGGTCGGCCGCGCGGTAGCCGTCGTGCTCGTAGTCGAGGGAGGCGTAGCCGCGGGTGGCCGACTTCAGCCGGTCGAAGAAGCCGAAGACGATCTCCGCCAGGGGCACCCGGTAGACCAGTTCCACCCGCTCCGGGGTGAGGTACTGCATGGTGCCCAGTTCGCCGCGATGCTCGCGGAGCAACTCCATGACCGTCCCGGTGTACGCCGCCGGGGCGATCACCAGGGCCCGAACGTAGGGCTCCAGGATCTCGCTCCGGGCTTCGGGCAAGTCCTGCGGGCTGCGCACCTCGCTCTCGCCACCGTCGGGCAGGACTACCTGGTAGGCCACCGAGGGGGCGGTGGCCACCAGGTCCAGGTCGTACTCCCTCTCGAGGCGCTCACGCACGATCTCCATGTGGAGCAGGCCCAGGAACCCGCAGCGGAAGCCGAAGCCGAGGGCCCGCGAGGTCTCCGGTTCGTAGGAGAGGGCGGCGTCGTTGAGCCGCAGCTTCTCCAGGGCCTCCCGCAGGCGCTCGAACTGGTCGCCGTCCGAGGGGTAGAGGCCCGAGAAGACCATCGGCTTGGGCTCCCGGTACCCGGGCAGCGAGACGGTGGCCGGCCGGTCGAACCGGGTCACGGTGTCGCCCACCCGGACGCGATCGATGTCCTTGACCCCGGTGATCAGGTAGCCCACCTCGCCCGGGCCCAGGCCTCCCACCGGCACCGCCCCCGGGGTCAGCACCCCGACCTCGTCGGCCGCCGGGCTCTCCCCGGTGGCGAGGAAGCGCAGCCGGTCGCCGGTGCTGAGGCGGCCGTCGCGCACCCGCAAGTAGCACACCACCCCGCGGTAGGTGTCGTAGTAGGAGTCGAAGACCAGGGCGCGCAGCGGGTCGGCCTCCTCCCCCTGCGGGGGAGGCACCCGGGCCACGATGGCTTCGAGCAGTTCCTCGACCCCGGCCCCGCTCTTGGAGGAGACCCGCAGCACCTCCCCCGGGCTCACCCCCAGCACCGCGGCCACCTCGGCGGCCACCCGGTCGGCATCGGCGGCGGGCAGGTCGATCTTGTTGACCACCGGCACCACTTCCAGGCCCCCCTCCACCGCCAGGAGGGCGTTGGCCAGCGTCTGCGCCTCCACCCCCTGCACCGCATCCACCAGCAGCACCGCCCCCTCACACGCCGCCAGGCTGCGCGAGACCTCGTAGGTGAAGTCGACGTGGCCCGGGGTGTCGATGAGGTTGAGGATGTACTCCCGGCCGTCGGGCGCCCGGTGGCGCAGGCGAACCGCCTGGGCCTTGATGGTGATGCCCCGCTCCCGCTCCAGGTCCATGGAGTCGAGCATCTGCTCCCGCATCTCGCGCTCGCTCACCGCCCCGCAGCGCTGCAGCAGGCGGTCGGCCAGGGTCGATTTCCCGTGGTCGATGTGGGCGACGATGCAGAAGTTACGCAGGCGCGCCGTCGGGGGCACGAGGGGGCTCCGGAAAGGGGTCGGGCGGGCCGGCATTGTACCGCTCGCCCCCCCCTGCTAACCTCCCGCCGTCCCCCAATCTGGAAGCCGCTTCCCCATGGCCAACATCCGATCGCAGATCAAGCGCAACCGCCAGAACGAGGCTCGCCGCCGCCGCAACCTGGCGGTCCGCTCGGAGATCAAGACCCGGGCCAAGCGCGCCCTGGTCGTCGCCGCTGCCGGCGACCCCGATGCCGCCGCCGAGGCTCTGCGCCTGGCGCAGCGCCGCATCGACACCGCGGCGGCCAAGGGGGTCGTCCACCGCCGTACCGCCGCCCGGCGCAAGTCGCGCCTCGCCCGGCGGGTCGACGCCCGTCTCGGCTGAACCCCCGCCTTCCTTCATGCCCGACGAGATCGAGCCCACCTGGCTCACCCCTGCAGCCCATCGCCGGCTCGAAGAGGAGCTCGAGCGCCTCACTACGGTGGGACGCCGCCGCATGGAAGAGCGCCTCGCCGAGGCTCGCTCCCACGGGGACATTCGCGAGAACGCCGACTACGAGGCGGCCAAGCAGGAGCAGGGGCTCATGGAGGCCCGCATCCGCCGCCTCCGGCACCTGCTGAAGACGGCGGAGGTGCGCGCCGCCGAGAGCACCGACGTCGTGGAGATCGGTTCGCTGGTCACGGTGCGCGAGGACGGCGAGGAGCAGGAGTACCTGGTGGCCACCCCGGAGAACCGGGTGCCCGGCCACCCTCTGGCCAGCCCTTCCGGACCGCTGGGCCGGGCCCTGCTGGGAGCCCGGGCGGGCGACCGGGTCGAGTACCAGGCTCCCGGCGGGACCTTCACCGTCGAGATCGTGACGATCCGCCCCTTCGACGCCTGAGCCTCTCGGGCCCGGCAGCCGTCAGGACCGCCGCGCCCTGCCGCCTCGATACCACAGGCACAGCGCCACCGTCAGCCTCTCCAGAGTGAGACGGTGGGTGGCTTCGGGCATGGTCTTGATTTGCAGGTCGGCGCGGGCCAGGGCGGTCAGGGCCCGATGCAGCAGTTCCGGGTTGGTGCGCCCCCGCCCCCTCCATGCCTTCTGGGCGGGGAACTGGGAGCCGCCGCTCCCCACCCACTCGGCGAAGGTCGCCTGATCCGGCGCCGCCACCGCCAGGGCCCGCCGTCTCAGGTCTCCCCCCAGGAAGGCGAGCAACTCGAGAGGGTGGCCGTGGGTGAGGAAGTCGGCCAGGCGGCGCAGGGCGACGGCCGCGTCGCCGTCGGCCACCGCGTCGGCGTAGTGCCACATGGGCTCGTCGGGACGGTTGCGGAACCGGGCGGCGACCTCGGCGGCGGTGACCGGCCCCTCCAGCAGGGCCAGCTGGTCGAGGGCCTGGCCGAGTGAGGCGATGTCGGAGCCGAAGCGCTGCACCAGGGCGGTGGCGGCTTCTGCTCCCAGGGAAACTCGCCGCGCCCGGGCCTCGGCGGTCAGCCAGTCGAAGGCGTCGCTCTCGCGCAGTTTCTTCACCGTCAGCTTCTCCCCGAGGCGGTCCACTACCTTGGCGAGCAGGGCCGGCAGGGGGCCGGCCGACACGAAGCACACCAGGGTGGAGTCGCCCTCGAGCCCGGCCACCAGGTCGGCGGCGGCCTCGGCCTCGGCCTTCAAGAGGTTCTGCGCGTCCATCACCAGCAGCCCCCGCCGGCCGCCGAACAGCGAACCGCTCTGCAGGGCGGGGACCATGGCCTGGACCTCGGGGCGCAGGCCGCCTTCGACCTCTTCGCCCCCGACGCCTTTGGGCGGCACGTCGAGGCGATCGACCCCATCGGCGCCGGCCTCCTCGAGGGCGGCGTAGGCGCGGCGCAACATGAGGTCGCGATCGCCCGGCCCGGGGTCGCCCGGCCCGGAGACGAGCAGCACGGCGGTGCGGGTCACGGCGGCACCGTAGCGGGTGGGGGTGACCGACGCGCCGGGCCGGCGGCTCCGGCGGCGCCCGGCGACGGCCGCGGCGGCCCCGGCCCGATTACCCCGCCACGCCGCTCGCTCGCAGGGCGGCTACCTCCTCCGAGGAGAAGCCGAAGCGAGTGAGCACCGTCTCGGTGTGGGCGCCGGCGGCGACCGGAGGCGAGGGCATCCCCGCCGGGGTGCGCCCGAAACGCGGCGCCGGGGCCGGCTGCACCACCCCTCCCACCTCCACGAAGGTGCCTCGGGCGGAGTTGTGGGGGTGATGCGGTGCCTCCCCCATGGTCAGCACCGGAGCCACGCACCCGTCCAGAGTGGCGAACACCTGCTCCCATTCGTCCCGGGTCCGGGCGAGGAAGGCGGCGGCGAGGCGCTCCCGCAGCACCGGCCAGCCGTCGCGGTCGTACTGGAAGGGGACCGAGTCGGGGTCGATGCCCAGGCCGGCGAGCAGGGCCAGGAAGAACTGGGGCTCCAGCGCCCCTACCGCCATGAAGCCGCCGTCGGCCGTCGGGTAGCAGTCGTAGAAGGGGGCGCCCGAGTCGAGCAGGTTGGCGCCTCGCTCGTCGGACCAGGCCCCGGCGGCCCGCATCCCGTGGAACATGGCGGCCAGCAGGGCGGACCCGTCGACCATGGCGGCGTCCACCACCTGGCCCCGCCCCGAGCGCTCCCGCTCCCACAGGGCGGCGAGGATCCCCAGCGCCAGCAGCATGCCCCCGCCCCCGAAGTCGGCCACCAGGTTGAGGGGCGGGGTGGGCAGGGCGCCGGCGCGCCCGATGGGGTGCAGCACCCCGGCCACCGCCAGGTAGTCGATGTCGTGCCCGGCCCGCGGCGCCAACGGCCCGTCCTGGCCCCAGCCGGTCATCCGGCCGTACACCAGGCGGGGGTTGCGGGCCAGGCAAGGCTCTGGGCCGATGCCCAGGCGCTCCGCCACACCGGGGCGGAAGCCTTCCAGGAGGACGTCGGCGCCCTCGACCAGGCGCAGCACTACCCCGGCGGCCTCGGGGTGCTTCAGGTCGAGGGCCACCGAGCGGCGGCTCCGGTTGAGCGGGTCGATCGCGGCCAGGGGCGCCCCGGTAGGCGCCTCCTGGCGATCGACCCGGACCACCTCCGCCCCCAGGTCGGCCAGCACCATGGCGCAGAAAGGCCCCGGCCCCAGCGACGCGATCTCCAGCACGGTCAGTCCCTCGAGGGGTCCCACGGCACCTCCTGTTTGCGCCGCGCCGAAACTACCCGCTCCGGCGGGGCGGTCGCGCCGCGGGCCGCTCCCGGTACGATCCGATGCATGAGACGACACGCCGGACCGGGACCCTCCCCCGCCACCGGACGGATCGTCGGGGCC
>VGBK01000114.1 GCA_016870535.1 Actinomycetota bacterium
GGGGGTGATGGGGTACGAGGAGTAGAGCAGCGGGAGGCGGGCCGCCCGGGCGGCTCCCACCAGGCCCCACGCCACGGTCTGGTTGCCGGTGGCATTCGTGTAGGTGCCGGGCTGGAGCTTGGCCGGCTTCACCTGATAGGTGTGGCGGAACTGCTCGGTGGTCTCGCCGAAGTTGTAGCCGGTCCGGAAAGCGGCGGTGTTGGCCGCGACCACCGCTTCATCCTTGGCGAAGGCGGTCCGGATCCACTCGAGGGTGGGCTCCACGGGGCGGCTGAACATCCAGGTCATCAGGCCCAGGGCGAAGAAGTTCTTCGATCGCAGCACGCCTCTGCCGCCGACCCCGGTGTCCTTCACCGCTTCGCGCGTCATCTTCTCCATGGGCACCTCGATGACCGTGTAGCCCCGCAGCGAGCCGTCGCGCAAGGGGTTGGTCTCGTAACCGGCCCGGGCCAGGTTGCGGTCGTCGAAGGCGTCGGTGTTCACCACGATGGTCCCGGCCGGCGCGAGGTCGGCCAGGTTGGCCTTCAGGGCGGCCGGGTTCATCGCCACCAGGACGTCGGGGTTGTCGCCCGGGGTGAGGATGTCGCTGTCGGCGATGTGGACCTGGAACGACGACACCCCGGCGATCGACCCGGCGGGGGCGCGGATCTCGGCCGGGTACGAAGGCAGGGTGGCCAGGTCGTTGCCGAATATGGCCGAAGCGTCGGTGAAGCGAGCGCCGGCCAACTGCATCCCGTCCCCGGAGTCGCCGGCGAAGCGGATGCGGACGTGGTCGACAGACTCCTGCTCTAGGGGGGGCGTCTCATCGGGCACGCTGGGATCACCTTCTCTGGGTGGCGGGCGGTGGGTGCGGCAACGGGGAAGGCGGCGCGACGGCGCGGCCCGGCCCGGTCTCCTGGAAGTCCTCCATGACTGGCGGCTCGATGATATGCCGACGCGGGCCGCAAGCCTATGGGCATTCGTCCCTGTGCCCAGGGTCTTGCCCGGCGGGGTGCCGGGGAGGGCTCAGCCGCCGGAGAAGGGCGGAGAGACGAGGATGCGGTCGCCCTCCTCCACGGTCTCGTCCGGGGCGATGCCCCACCCGTTGCGGGTGGTGATCACGCTGCCGGGATCCTCGATCCCCAGGGCGGCCAGCAGAGCCCCGGCGGTGGTGCCGGCGGGCAACTCCCTCTCCTGCTCGCTGAAGCCCAGCCGGTGCGCCAGCCCGCCGACGAGGCGAAGGGTGATCCTCATGCTCAAGGCTCAGCCGAGAGTGGCGTGGGCCTCGGCGGCCGCGGCTTCGGCACCGAGGCCGAGGCGTTCCAGGGTTTCCCGAGTGGGGATGCCGCGGTGGTCGTAGCCCCGGATGTCGTAGTAGTGCTGCAGCAACTCGTCGTACCGGTCGTACTCCAGGATCCTCCCGGCGATGGGGCCTTCCGTGTCGGCGTTCTGGGGGTCGAACCAGGCGTGCGGTGGGTAGTCGTCCCGGCGGGTGGTGTCGGGGAACTCACGCAGCCAGAAGAGTTTGATGAGGGCGTAGATGCGGTCGGCGCTCGGCCAGAAGTCCTCCAACTCCCACTCGCGGCCGGTGATGGCGTTGAAGTACTTCGGGTAGTGCTCCAGGCCCCAGCCGACCTCGATCCACGGGAACCGGCAGGAGACGATGGCCTCGAACAGGCCCCCGCGAATGCGCTGCAGGTCGATCACCTTCTGCGCCTTGTCCCGCCCGTAGGACTCGCGCGGGGTCTGCTGGATCTCGTAGGTGATGACCCAGGACTCCTTGTGATGGGCGCCGATGGGGCTGACCCCGAAGGCCAGGGCCATCCCCGGGATGAACTTGCAGTTGTAGGCCGAGATCTCCATGCCCTTGCACTGCATGGCGTATTCCTCGGAGCCGTGCCCGAAGACCCGCGCCGCCCGCAAGGTGCCCTCGGCCAGAATGCCGCCGACCTCCCCATCGCGGTGGGCGATGGCGGTCAGCAGTCGCCGGAACCCTTCGAAGTCGCCGAACCGGATGTCGCCGGGAGCGGCGCCCCGCTCCACCGCGTCGGCGTAGAACCCCAGCACCCCGCCGCCGGAGATGGTGTCGATGCCGTAGTCGTCGCACAGGTAGTTGAGGGTGGCCACCTGGGTGATGTCGAACAGGCCCAGGTTGGGGCCCAGCAAGCCCATGTTCTCGTAGTCCAGTTCGGACTCCCGACGCTCGGTGTCGAGCATGGCCAGGCCGCACTGCATGGTGCAGTTGGGGCACCCGTAGACCGCCACCGTCGCCGCCTGCAGTTGCTCGCCGTTGACTCTCCAGGCCTCGGGGTGGTGGGTCCGGCGGAAGTTGTTGACCGGGAGGGCCGCCACCTCGTTGCACCACGAGAGCACCCCGGTGGTTCCCTGCTTGGACCAGGCCGACTCCTGGTCGAGGGCGCGCACCGCCCGCAGGTCCTCCCGGCCCAGGGTCTTCATCTCGGCGGGGAAGGCCTGGGGGATGGGCTGGGAGCCCTTCACCACGATGGCCTTGAGCAGCTTGGAGCCCATGACGGCGCCCATGCCCGGCCGACCGCCGGCCCGGCCCTCCATGCTCCGGATGACGGCGTAGCGGACCAGGTTCTCTCCGGCCTGGCCGATGTTCAACACCCCGGCACCCTTGCCGTAGCGGGCGTAGATCCACTCGTTGGTCTCGTAGGTGCCCTTGCCCCACATCTCGTCGGCGGGGAGGAACTCCACCGTCTCGTCGTCGATGTAGAGCAGGGTGGGCCGCTCCGCCCGGCCTTCCACGATCAAGGCATCGAAGCCGGCCCGGCGCAGCTTCTCGGTGACTCGCGTGCCCAGGTTGCCGTCTCCGTACCCGCCGGTCAGGGGCGACTTGGCCGCCACCACCGTCTTGCCGGTGTTGGGCGCCGAGATGCCGCTGATGGGCCCCACCGCCACCACCAGTTTGTTCTCGGGGCCGAGGGGGTCGATGCCGGGGGCGAGTTCGTCGTAGAGGATCTTGGCGGCGAAGCCGCGCCCCCCGATCCAGGTGAGAGCGAACTCCTCGGTGAAGGTCTCTCGTCTCCAGGTGCGGTTGGTCAGGTCGACTCGCAGGATCCCGCCCGTCCATCCGTGCATCTCGCGCCTCTCTCCCCTGATCTAGCGCCCCGATTCTACGGCGATGGGACCGCCCGTTCCCCTCCGATCAGGCCTCGGCGCCGGCGGGAGGGCGGAAGCCTGCGATGCCGGCCGCTTCCAGGGCCAGGCCGATCTCGAGCAGGTGGTGCTCGTCGCCGCGGCGCCCGATCAACTGGAGCGAGGGCGGGGGCTCGTTGGGGAAGGAGGCGGGAGCGGCCAGCGGCAGGGCCAGCGCCGGGTGGCCGCCGTGGTTGACCGGGGCGGTGAAGACCGACAGAGCGGTGCGATGCGGCACGGCGCCGGTCTCGGTGAGTACCTCTTCGGCGCCGATCTCCTTGCGCCCCACGGCGGTGGTGGGGAGGAGCACCGCGTCGTGGTCGGCGAGCAGGGCGTCCAGAGCGCGGCGCACCCGCGCCCGCCAGGCCAGGCCGGCGGCGTGATCCGCCGGGCCCATGGCCAGGGCGCGCTCCAGGCGGAGGCGCACATCCGAGCCGTAGCGCTCCGGATGGGCCTCCATCCAGGCCCGATGCACCGCCGCCGCCTCGGGGTAGACCGATTGCTCCACCAGGCCGGGGGAGTCCAGGTCGGGGGAGTGGACCTGCTCGACTACGGCGCCGGCCCGGTCCAGCGCCTCGAGAGCGAAGCGGAAGCCGTGGCGCACCCTGGGGGAGAGGGGGTGGGAGGCCCAGGGAAGGGGTACGGCGAAGCGGTAGCGGCCCGGGTCGGACGGCCCGGCCTCGGGGCCTGCCTCGCCGGGGAGGGTCGGCAGATCTCCGGGCTCCACTCCGGCCATGACCCGGTAGACCAGAGAGGCGTCGCCCACGGTGCGGGTGAGCGGCCCGACGGTGTCCAGCGAAGGGGCCAGGGGGAAGACGCCCTCCAGGGGGATGCGGCCGTGGGTGACCTTCAGCCCCACCAGGCCGCACAGGGCAGCCGGGACGCGCACCGAGCCGCCGGTGTCGGTGCCGATACCAACCGGGGCCAGGCCGGCGGCGACGGCGGCGGCCGAACCTCCCGACGACCCCCCGGCCGAGGTAGCCGGGTCCCACGGGTTGCGCACCGGGCCCCACCAGGGGTTCTCGCTGGAGAAGCCGAAGGCGAACTCGTGCAGTCCGGTGCGGCCCAGGATGATCGCCCCCGCCGCTTCCAGGCGGCGCACCACGGCGGCCGAGGCGGCGGCGACCTGCCAGTGGAAGGACGAACCGCAGGTGGTGGGAATGCCGGCCTGGTCGATGAGGTCCTTGAGGGCCACCGGCACGCCGGCCAGGGGGCCGGGAGCCTCGCCGCGCGCCAGGCGGCGGTCCAGGCTCTCGGCGCCGGCCAGGGCCCTCTCGGCATCGACCCGGGTGAAGGCGTTGAGGTCGCCGCGCCGGGCCGCGGCCTCCAGACGGGCGCCGACCACGGCGGCGGCGTTGGTCCGCCCCGAAGCCACCGCCGCGGCGATGGCGGCGGCGGAAGCAGGCGGGAGGCTCACTCCCAGACGAGGGGCTGCTGCTGGGGAAAGACGGAGATCCAGGGGATGCCGGGGGGCACCGTCACCGGGTTGCCCTCCCCGTCGAACAGGCGGAAGGCTTCGTCGACGGCGTCGCGTTCCCAGGTTCCCTCCAGCACCTTGCCGTGGGCGAAGATGAGCAGGCGGCCCGTCCCGAGGGTCTCGATGGCCGGCACCGAGGACTTGCCTCCGGGCGGCGGGTAGGCGACGTACTGCCGACCGGCGATGACCACCAGTACTTCGAAAGCCAGTTGGTCGCCCTGTCCGGCGCGATCCACCCAGTTGTGGGCTTGGGTTCCCTCGGCGCGGTAGTAGAGCCCGTCGTCGTAGGTCCAGGTGACCTTGTGGCCGGGTCCCCAGTCGAGGGTGATGGAGTTGGCCGAAGCGGGCGGATCCTCCTGCCACGCGGCGATGGCGTACAAGGGCCCGTCGAACTCGTCGTCGTAGCCGCGCTCGTCGGCGGTCCCCCGAGCATCGGTGGTATTGGCGTAGAGGTTGTGCGGCGCCCAGCGGTGGGACATGCGGAACAGGCCGGCGGTCCCCTCGCCGATCAGCGAGATGCCGCGCGTGACCGCCAGGGACTGGATCCAGTCCTGGCCTCCGGAGAACACCAGCGGGGCACCCAGAGGGGCGAGCATCGCCGAGTCGGTGGGCCGGACCGAGCGCACCGGGCCGACGTAGGCGCTGTCGCTCTGGTGGAAGAGGGCGATGAGGCGGGTCAGGCCCCCCTCTACCAGGATCTCGACGACGGCGTCGGCCTCCTGGAGGCCCGACTGGGGCCGGGCGTTCCAGTGGTTGTCCACCTTGACCGCCATGACCCGGCGATCGAGCAGATCGGGGTCGTCGACCGGGAGGCCGTTCAGTGGCGAGGGGGAGCCGGGGACCAGAGTGGTCGTGGTGGTGGCGTCCGGCGCGCTGGTGGTGGTGGCCGCGGTGGTGGTGGCGGCGGCGAGGCTCGAGGGGGGCGCGCCGGTGGTGGTGGTCTCGGCCTCTCCCGAGCCGCCGCAAGCGGCGAAGAGGAGAGCCGAGGCGGCGAGGAGGGCGGGGAGGGAACGTCTCATGTCGGGCAAACGCTAGCGGGGTGCGCCGCTTCTGAGAGCCCGGCTTGCTGTGGGAGGCCTTGGGTTGGGGCCGGCGGGCCGCTTTCCCTACTGCGAAGGCGGGTGAGGGAGGCCAGGGGCGCGCGTCGGGCTTGGCTGTTTCGCTTCCCCCTCCGGCCCTGGCGGGCCACCTCCCCCGCTGGGGCGGGGGAGGTCTGCGTGTTCCGCTTCCCCCTCCGGCCCTGGCGGGAGGAGGTTGGGGGGAGGGCTGCGGAGGGCGCGGCGGAGGTCGGTGTGTTTGGCTTCCCCCCCCGGCCCCGG
>VGBK01000115.1 GCA_016870535.1 Actinomycetota bacterium
CCGATCACCACCGTCGGCGCCTGCGCCAGCACCGCCTCGGCAGAGAGCATGAACTCCACCCCGACCTTGGGCAGCGTCGCGGCTGCTTCGGGGTACACCGACGACAGGTCTGCCGCCACCACGTTGGGCCCGAGGCCGAGGGCGAAGATGGTCTCGGTCATGTCCCCGCTGAGGGTCACGATGCGGGCCGCGCTCTCCACCCGGGTCGCCACCCCGTCGGCGCTCACGTAGACGAAGGGGAGCCCCGGGGTGGGGATGGCGGTGGTCCCGCCGGTGGCGTCCGCCGTGGTGGAGGCCGACTCACCGACGCCTCCGCCGCAGCCCGCGCCGAGCAGGGCGGCCAGGATCAGAGTGACAACCGTGCGCCGCATCACAGCCTCCGTCTTCCGAGATCTCGCCGACTGTACCGGCGGCGGGCAAGCCACGCCTCTGCCGTAACCGGGCGTCGCTTATCGTATGCCCTCACCGCGGCCCGGGAGGATGGTTGGAAGACCTCATCGCACGCCTCGCCGACCCGGCCACCACCATCGCCGTGGTGGGAGCCACCGACGCTCCCGGCAAGTTCGGCGGGCGCATCTACCGCGACCTGAAGGCCAAAGGCTTCCGGGTGTTCGCCGTCAACCCGGGGCGCGACGCCGTCGACGGGGATCGGTGCTACGGGTCGCTCGCCGCCCTCCCGGAAGCCCCCACCATCGTCGACATCGTCGTCCCGCCGGCCGCCGCTCTGGGCGTCCTGAACGAGTGCGCCGCGCTGGGCCTCGAGCGCGTCTGGCTGCAGCCCGGCTCCGAGAGCGCTGAGGTTCTCGCCCTTGCCGCGGCCCACGGTCTCGCCTTCGTCGCCGGCGACTGCATCATGGTCCGGGCCCGCCCCCTGCCGAGCGTCCGGCACGCCTGAGCCGCCGGCCCTCGCCTCCCCCCGGCGAGCGACGGACGGGCGGCCCCACCGCCGCCTCAGGCTTCGATCGGCTCGAACCGGGCCTGGAAGAAGCGCAGGTCGGGGGGTTCGTAGGTGAAGCGCAGGCCTCGCACCTGCTCGCGCTCCGCGTAGACGGCAGCCACCGACTCGGCGGTGACGTCCATGTGCGACTGGGTGTACACCCGCCGCGGGATGGTGAGGCGCACCAACTCCAGCCGGGGCCGGTTGTGGTCGCCGGTCTCCTTGTTGCGCCCCGCCGAGACGATCCCCCGCTCCATGCCCCGCACCCCCGAATCGACGTAGAGGGCGGCGGCCAGCGCCTGGGCCGGGAAGTGATCCTGCGGCAGGTGGGCCAGGATCGCCCGGGCATCGAGGAACACGCCGTGCCCCCCCACCGGGACCACGATGGGCACCCCGGCCTCGGAGATCAGGCGGCCCAGGTACTCCACCTGACCTACCCGTGCCCGGACGTGATCGTCGGTCTCCACCATCTCCCGGATGCCCCGGGCCAGGGCCTCCATGTCGCGCCCCGACATGCCCCCGTAGGTCTGGAGCCCTTCGAAGGCCACCAGCAGCGCCCGGGCCCGGCGGGCCAACTCGGGGTCGCGCAGCGCCAGGAAGCCGCCGATGTTGACCAGGTTGTCCTTCTTGGAGGAGACGGTGGCGCCGTCGGAGTAGGAGCAGATCTCCTTCAGGATCTCTCTGACGCTTCTGTCCTGGTAGCCCGTCTCCCGCTGCTTGATGAACCAGGCGTTCTCGAGCGCCCGGGTGGCGTCGAGCATCACCAGGATGCCCAGAGGCCGGCAGAACTCCCACACCTGCCGCAGGTTCTCCATCGACATGGGCTGGCCCCCGGCCAGGTTCACATTGGTCTCGGGGCAGATGTAGGGGATGCGCTCGGCTCCGTGCTCCTCGACCACCGCGGCCAGCTTGGCCAGGTCGACGTTTCCCTTGAAGGGGTGGGTGCTGGCCGGGTCGTGGGCCTCGTCGATGATGACGTCGACGAACTTCCCGCCGGCGTACTCCTGATGGAACCGGGTGGTGGTGAAGTACATGTTCCCCGGGATGACATCCCCCGGCCTGATGAGGATCTGGCTGAGGATGTGCTCGGCGCCCCGGCCCTGGTGGGTGGGGACCGTCTCGGGGTAGCCGTAGATCTCCTCTATCGCCTCGCAGAGGTGGCGGTAGGACCGGCTGCCGGCGTAGGCCTCGTCGCCCAGCATGATGCCGGCCCACTGGTTCTCGGACATGGCCGAGGTGCCCGAGTCGGTGAGCAGGTCGATGTAGACATCGTCGGACTGGAGCAAGAAGGTGTTGTAGCCGGCCTCCCGGATGGCCTCCTGCCGGTGCTCCGGGGCGGTCATCCGGATCGGCTCGATCATCTTGATCTTCCAGGGCTCGGCCCAACTGCGCCGCACCGTCATCTCCACCTCCTCGGGGATCCCTGCCGGACTGCCGACCCGCCGGGGCCGGTGCCGGGGACGCTAGTCCCCGGCCGCCCGGAGGGCGGCCGGGACTCCGGGCGCGCTCGCCGGTGCGATCGCATAGGCTGGCGCCCGACAGGGAGGCGGCGTGGGGAAGAAGAGCGGCGACTTCGACGTCCTGGTCATCGGCAGCGGCTTCGGCGGCAGCGTCACCGCGCTGCGCCTGGCGGAGAAGGGATACCGGGTGGGGGTGGTCGAAGCGGGACGCCGCTTCGGGCCGAACGACTTCGCCCGGGTCAACTGGAACCTGCGCCGGTTCCTGTGGATGCCCCGGCTGGGCCTGCGCGGCATCCAGCGCATGGATCTGCTGCGCCAGGTACTGATCCTCTCGGGAGCAGGGGTGGGCGGCGGCTCACTGGTCTACGCCAACACCCTGCTAGAGCCCCACGACGCCTTCTTCGAGGACCCGCAGTGGCGCGGCATCACCGACTGGAAGCAGGAACTCGCCCCGTACTACGACCTGGCGCACCGCATGCTCGGCAGGGTCACCGCCCCGGCAGACACCCCGGCCGACGGGGTCCTGGCCGCCGTCGCCCGCCACTTTGGGGTGGAGCACACCCATGAGCCGACGACCATCGGGGTCTTCCTGGGCGAGCCGGAGAAGCGGGTGCCGGACCCCTTCTTCGGCGGAGCCGGGCCGGAGTGCGTGGGCTGCAAGCGCTGCGGCGGCTGTATGGTCGGCTGCCGCTTCGAGGCGAAGAACACCCTCGACCGCAACTACCTGTACCTGGCCGAGGGGCTCGGGGCCCGGGTGTTCCCCGAGCACGCCGCCGTCGACGTCGCGGAGGCCGACGGCCGCTACCGGGTCGCCACTCAGCGGCCCGGGGCGTGGGTGCGCCGGCGCCGCCGCACCTTCACCGCCGACCACGTCGTCTTCGCCGCCGGGGCGCTGCGCACCACCCGCCTCCTGCTGCGCCTGCAAGCGGCGGGGCGCCTCCCCCGCCTCTCCCCCCGCCTGGGCTATCTGGTACGCACCAACTCCGAGTCGCTGCTCGGGGCCGGGGCCAAGAAGCGAACGGTGGACTACTCCCAGGGGGTGGCCATCACCTCGTCCATCCACCCGGTGCCCGACACCCGGATCGAGCCCTGCCGCTACCCGCCGGGGAGCAACTTCATGGGGCTGATTGCCTCGATCCTGGTGAAGGGCGAGGGGCGTCTCCCGCAACCGCTGCGCTTCCTGGCTACGGCGCTGCGCCACCCCATCGGCTTCCTGCGCTCGCTCTCGGTGCGGCACTGGTCGGAGCGCTCGGTGATCCTGCTGGTGATGCAGTCCATCGACAACAGCCTGCGGCTGTTCGCCAGGAAGGGGCCCTTCGGCACCCGCATCGCCTCCACCCAGGGGCACGGGCAGCCCAACCCCACCTGGCTCCCCGTCGCCCACGAGGCGGCCCGGGCGGCGGCCCGAGCCCTCGACGGCCTCCCGGCGGCCAGCATCAACGAGTCGCTCCTCGGCATCCCGATGACCGCCCACATCCTGGGAGGTGCCGCCATCGGAGCCGGGCCGGAGCAGGGCGTCATCGATCCCTACCACCGGGTGCACGGCCACCCCGGCCTGTCGGTGATGGACGGGGCGGCGGTCAGCGCCAACCTGGGATCGAACCCATCGCTCACCATCACCGCCCTGGCGGAGCGGGCGGCGGCCATGTGGCCCAACAAGGGGGAGCCCGACCCCCGGCCGGCGCCGGGCGAAACCTACCGGCCGGTGCCTCCCGTCCCACCGCGACGACCCGCCGTGCCGGCCGACGCCCCGGCGGCGCTGCAGTGGTGACCGCTCCGCAGGTGGCGCTGCGGCCCGCCCGGCCCGAGGAGGCCGCCTCTCTGGCCGATGTTTCCCGTCGCGCCTTCGACAGCGACCTCGCCCTCGGGATCGCCCCCGGCCCCGGCGGCCCCCCCGGCTACGCCTCGCCGGAGTGGCAGGCCCGCATGATGGACGCCGGCCGCTACCACGCCATCACCCTCGACGGCGCCCTGGCCGGAGGGGCCATCGTCTTCGAGATGGGCCCGGGCCACCACGAACTGGGCCGCATCTTCGTTGACCCGACCCGGCACCATCAGGGGATCGGCCGGCAAGCCATGACCCTCCTCTTCGCCGCCTACCCGCACACCGTCCGCTGGACACTGGACACCCCCACCTGGAACCGCCGTACCCGGTCCTTCTACGAGGGCCTGGGCTTCGTCGCCGTAGGCGAACGGCGGGAGCCGGGCGGCCCAGACCTGGTGCTGTACGAGCGGCGGCTCGCCCGGTGAGCGACCCGGCTCCCCTCTTCGCCCGGACCCTCCGCCGAGTGCCGGGCATCGTCGTCGGCAGCCTCCACGAGGACCGGCCCGAGGTCACCGCGTTGGGCTCGGTGGCCGGAGAGCCGGACCCCGCCTCCCTCTGCTGGGAGATCGGCTCGATCACCAAGGTGTTCACCGGCCTGCTGCTGGCCGAGATGTCCCTGCGGGGCGAGGTGCGCCTCGACGCACCCATCGGGGGCTATCTCCCGGACGAGGCGGCCGCTCGCCTCCCCGGCCCGGAGAGGCAGCCCACGCTGGCCGACCTGGCCACCCACACCTCGGGCCTGCCCCGGCTCCCCTGGGCTTTGATCCGATCGGTCCGGCGCAGCCCCGACCCCTACTCCCATCTCACCGAGGAGCAGATCCTCGCCTGCCTCGGCCCCAGGACGAGGCGGCCCCGGCGACCTCGTTTCCGCTACTCCAACTTCGGCATGGGCCTGCTGGGTCACTTGCTTGCCCGGGCGGCGCAGCAGCCCTACCCAACGCTGGTCGAGGAGCGCCTGCTCCGGCCGCTCGGCATGGCCGCCACCCGGGCCGGAGCCTGCGGCCCGGGCAGCATCCCCGTCCCCGGCTTCCGCCGCGGGAAGCCGACTCCCCCGTGGACCTTCGGGGCCCTGCAGGGAGCGGGGGCGCTTCGCTCCACTGCCGGCGACCTGCTCGTCTTCGCCGCCGCCTGCCTGGAGCCCCCGCCCGGCGTCCTGGGCGAGGCCCTCACGCTGGCCCGCCGCCCCCACCGGCAGGGCCGCCTGCCCTTCGCCGCCGCCGGCCTGGGCTGGATGCTGCGCACTCGCGATCGCCACCGCCGGTCCGCCGGGGTCTGCTGGCACAACGGCGGCACCTACGGCGGATCCTCCTTCCTGGCGATCGACCCGGCGCGACGCCTGGCCGTCGTCGCCTTGGGCAACTCCGGGCCCGGCTGGCTCGGTCCCCTCGACGGCCCCTCCTGGCGGCTGCTCGACGCCCTCGCCCCTTGACCCCCCTCCGGAGTCGGTGAGTCCCTACGGGTAGGGAGATGGCCCCGGGCAGAATGCCCTGACCCGCTTCACCTGGAGGATGGCCGATGGCCCTCAAGTACGACTACACCCGCCTGCTGGTCCGCGACTTCGCCGCCTGCTACCGCTTCTACCGCGACGTCGTCGGACTGAGCCCCTCCTTCGGCACGGAGGATGACAACTACGCCGAATTCGTCACCGGCGCTACCCGGATCTCCCTGTTCGACGCCGCCGAGATGGCCGCGGCCGTGGGGTCCA
>VGBK01000116.1 GCA_016870535.1 Actinomycetota bacterium
TACTCAGAGCCTGCAGGTGGCGGTGCTCACCGACTTCTGCAACGAGTGCGGCAACTGCGCCACCTTCTGCCCCACGGCGGGAGCGCCCTACCGGGACAAGCCGCGCCTCTACCTGGACCGGGACGACTTCGAGGCCCAGAACGACAACGCCTTCATGCTGCTGGGCGGCGGCGCCATCGAGGCGCGCCTCGCGGGGGAGACCCTGCGGGTGGAGGTCGACGGGGCCGTCGTCTGCACCACCCCGCAGGCCACCGTCCGACTCGACCCGGCAACGTGGGAAGTGATGGAGGCCCGGGCGGGGGCTGCGGCAGACGGCGAGGTGCCGCTGGAGGCCTGCCTGGCGGCCTACTTCCTGCTGGTCAGCCTGGGGGAGGCGGCCCCATTCCTACCCGGCGGAGCGGGGCCGGCGGGAACCCGGGTGGGGCATCCGGGGTACGGGGACTAGCCGGCTGCGGTGGAGGTGGGGGACGCGTGTTGCCCCCTCCGCGACCTGCGGACGCGCCTCCCCCGAGCTGCGCCGGGGGAGGCTCGACGCGGGCCCATGGAGGGGGGACGGGGCGACCGGCGCCTCAGCCGCAGTCGTGGGCGCCGGGGGCGGGGGTGATCCCCGGCCGCCGGGCCGACCAGCGCGGCACTTCCTCAAGCGCTTGCCGCCGACCGCCCGCGGCACCGGGGAGGGAGCCCCCGAGTCGGCGGCCAGGTGCCGTTCTTGGGCACGTCCGGGGCCGCTCCCGGCGCTCCGCTCTCCTGCCCTTGCTCGCCCATCGTCCGGCCCCTCCACGGGCCGACGATCCGTAGAGGGCAACATGGTCCCGGTCCGGTCCCGGCGATAGGGCCGAAAGACCCGGCCGGGCTCGGAGCGAGCCGTCCGCGGGGTGGGTTTGGCGCGGCCGACTGCAGCGCACGCCGGCCCGGGTGGAGTCATCGGCTGACGGGCCGCGTAACGGGTGGGCGAGCCGCCGTTCGTGGGTGGCGCCGCCCCGGGACCGCGGCCCGCTACTGTCGGCGGGGTATGGGCATCGGGCATCGACCGGCTCGACGGTCCTCGGCGGCGGCCTTCGGGTCGGCGCTGCTGCTCGCCGCGCTCCTCGTTCCGGGGAAGGCGGGGGCCGCCGGGGTGGAACTGCCCGTCGCTGGAGGGGTTCATTCGGTGGGGCTCTTCGACCCCGCGGACGGGTCGTGGTACTTGCGCGACACCACGGGCCGCACCACCCGGATGGCTGCGTTTGGCCGCGCCGGGGACATCCCGCTGGTGGGAGACTGGGACGGGGACGGGGTCGACACCCCGGGTCTCTATCGCCCCGAGGAGGGTCGCCTGCTGCTGCGCTACGGCCGGGGACCAATCACTTTCGTCTATCCCATGATGCGGGACGGCCTGCCGGTGGTGGCCGACACCAACGGCGACGGCCGGGACACGGTCTCCCTGGCCCGCCATGGGAACCTCTACGTGATGGACGGCCTGGGCCGCGGCCCGGCCGAGCTGGACGGCCCCGATCCCCTTCCGGTGCCCTTGCCCGCCGGTACCGAGGCCTTGGTGGCCGGCGACTTCGACGGGGACGGGAGGGACGAGGTGGCCGCGGTGCGCGCCGGGATGGTGCAGCGGGTCGGGGCCCCGGGCCACCGCCCCCTCGGCTACGTGGGCCCCGCCATTGCCGTGGCGGGCGACTGGAACGGCGACGGGGTGCACACCCTGGGCGCCTACGACCCGTGGCGGGCGCAGTTCCGCCTTCACGGGGCCGACGGCGAGGGGATCGCCGCCACGGTGGGATACGGCTCCCTGGGTATGCTGCCGGTGGCTGGGGCTTTCGGGCCGCTGCCGGGGAAGGATCACCCGCCGCGCCTCCGCCCCGGGCTCCCGGCGATGGCGGCCGGGGCGAGCGGCCCCGAGGTGGCCCTGCTGCAGCAAGAACTGGCGCGCCGCCGCTTGTACCGGGGGCCCATCGACGGGGAGTTCGGGACGCACACCGCCGCTGCGGTCGTCGCCTTCCACAAGGTGCTCGGCGTGGAGCGCACCGCGGAGTGGGGGGAGGAGGACTCCCGGCGTATGGCCAACTTCGTCTTCCCGCCGCTGCCCGAGCGCCCCGGCGAACCGAATCGGGTGGAGGTGGACGTCGGCCGCCAGGTGCTCTACCTGATCGAGGATGACGTGCTGGCGGAGATCGTCCCGGTGTCGACCGCCAGCGGCAACCTGTACTACAGCGTGCGATCGGGCGGGGTGGTGCGCTCGGTCACCCCACGGGGGGACTTCAGGCTGACGCGTTACTCCCCCGGCTGGAGTTGTGACTGGGTGACCGGGTGGTGCATCTACAACGCCTGGAACTTCACCACCATGTACGCCCTGCACGGGTACCCGGAAGTCCCGGCGTATCCGGCCTCGCATGGTTGTGTGCGCGTCCCGCTCTGGGAGGCTGACTGGCTGGCGCGGCGGCTGTTCGTGGGCATGCCTTTCCACGTCTGGGACGAGTACCGGCCCGCCACCCGGGGGTGAGCCGTTGCGCAGTTCGGCCGGGTCTCAGGGTTCCCGAGCGCGCTACCCTCGCCGCGATGGTGGATCGGTTCGAATGGCTTCGCCGGGGTAGCCTCGGCACCGCGCTGGTGCTGGCGTTCTGGACGGCGGCGGGCGCCTCGCCCTGGGGCGCGGCAAGTGCCGGCGCTGCCGCCGACCCTACGGCGACGGTCGTCGACTCGGTGGGCCTCTTCGATCCGGGCACCGGCATCTGGTACCTGCGCAGCCCGACGAACCGCACCACCCGCCTCCAGTTCGGGAACCCGGGCGACATCCCCCTGGTGGGCGACTGGGACGGCGACGGGATCGACACTCCGGCGGTCTATCGCCCGGCGGACGGCAGCCTGGTGATCCGCTATTCCTGGGACGGGCCCGAGTTCCTCCATCGCCTGCCCGCGGGAGCCCGGGCAGTGGCCGGCGACTGGAACGGCGACGGTCGGGACACCGTGGCCCTGGGCCTCGATGGCATGCTGTTCATCCTGGACGGCGACGGCCTGAGCCCGGCGACGCGCGGGGCCGGCCGCGTCCCCGTCCCGCTGCCGGATGACGCCGAGGGCGTGGTGGGGGGCGATTTCGACGGCGACGGCATGGACGAGGTGGCGGTGCTGCGCCGCGGCAGGCTCTATCTACTGGGAAGCGACGGGAGCACAACCGCCCTCGCCTATATCGGGCAGGGGCTGCCGGTGGCCGGGGACTGGGACGGGGACGGGCGGGACGGCCCCGCCGGCTACGAGGCCTGGCGGGCGCAGTTCCGCTTCTTCCGGCCCGACGGACGGGCCATGTCGGGGACCGTTCCCTACGGGTCCACCGGGATGCTGCCCGTGGCCGGCGCCTTCGGGGACCTGCCGGGCAGGGACGCCGCCCCCTACTACCGCCTCGGCCTGCTGCCTATGGGGCGGGGAGCCACCGGGCCCGGCGTGATGGTGCTGCAAGAGCAACTGGAGCGCCTCCGCCTCTATCGGGGGGAGATCAACGGGGTGTTCGACGAGCGCACCGCCTACTCCGTGATGACCTTCCACAAGGTGATGGGGGTGGAGCGCACTTACGACTGGGAGCCCCAGGATTCCCGGCGCATGCGCCGCTTCGCCGTGCCTCCCCTTCCGTTCCGGCCCGATGAACCGGATCGGGTGGAGGTGGACATCGGCCGGCAGGTGATGTTCATCTTCCGCGAAGGTGAGATCGTCGAGATCGTCCCGGTCTCCACCGGGACCGACGTGTACTACCTGAGCGAGTTGCGGGAGGGGAACTACTGGGCCACCACCCCGCGCGGCGACTTCCACTTCTACCGCCATGTGGTGGGCTGGGACTACGTGATGCGGACCAAGGACGACGTCGGGGGATGCAACCCGCGCGAGGATTACTGCGTCTACAGCCCCTGGAACTTCACCCCCTGGTACGCCCTGCACGGCTACCTGGTCGTCCCCGAGTACCCCGGCTCGCGTGGGTGCATCCGCATGACCATCTGGGACGCCGACGCGCTGGAGGATGTGCTGTTCGTCGGCATGCCCATCCACGTGTGGGACGAGTACCACCCGCCCGGCCCGCCCCGGCCGTGGGACCTGGCGCAGTAGGCGTCGCTGGGCCGTGGGCCGACTCACCGCCCGGCGGAGGCGGCGTCACGGTGGATGAAGCCGCCGCGTCGCGCCGTCCCTGAGGCGCCCCGTCGACGGCTGCGGGTAGCGTGCGGCCGGTGATCGGCGGCGGACCTCTGCAAGCCATCGTCTTCGACCTCTTCCACACCCTGGTTGATCCCGAGGACTTCCGCCCGCGCGACTTCGACCGGGCCGAGAGGGTGGCGGCCGTCCTGGAAGTGGAGGAGGGGCCCTTCCGGGAGTACTGGGAGGGGGAGTTGGCCCGGCTGGCGGTGTCCCCCGATCGGGCGTCCGACGCCGCACTGCGCTACGCCCGGGCGAGGGGCCGAGCGGTAGGCCCGGCGCACGGGGCGGCAGTGGACGACATCCTGGGCCGGTACCAGGACCTGGCCCTGGAACGGCCGCGGGCCGAGGTCGTTGAGGCCCTGCGGGCCCTGCGCCGGCTCGGCCTGGGCCTGGGCCTGCTGAGCAACGCCCACGAGCGTGATGTGCGCTCCTGGGAGCGCTCCCCGTTGCGTCCGCATCTCGACGCTGCCGCCTTCTCGTGCTTCATCGGACACGCCAAACCGGAGGCGGCGGCCTACCGGTCGGTCCTGGCGAGGCTGGGGGTGGAGGCGGGCCGGGCGGCCTTCGTGGGCGACGGCGGCGGCGGGGAGTTGGCCGGGGCGCGCCGGCACGGCTTCGCCCTGGTGGTGCTGGTCAGCGGGCAGGCGCTGCGGAGCGGTCTGCGCGACCGGGGCCAGGTGGAGACCCTGGAGGCGGAGGCAGACCTGCACCTGCCCGGGGTGGAGGATCTGCCGGGGGTGCTTGGTGAGCGGTGAGCGGCGATTCAGCGGGCGACCAACCCGGCGACGGGAGCCAGGTCGTCGTCGAAGAGGGCCGGTTCGGGGCGGGGCGCCAGGGTGACCAGCATGTAGCCGGGCGGGTGGGGCCCGTCACCACCCAGGAGTTCGGAGAGCAGCACGCCCGACCCCAGGTCGTGGGCGCAGTGCCGTTCGCAGGAGTGGTAGGGGTCGGCGACCCGGTCTTCGGCCATGCCGGGGACATCGGCAGGCGGCCGCTCCGGCTTGACTCAGATGGGGCGGGCCGGGTTCAGTCGTACCCGAGTTCCTCCAGGCGGGCGTCGTCTATGCCCAGGTGGTGGGCCACCTCGTGGAGGACGGTGCGGCGGATCTCCCGGCGCAGTTCCGCCGGGGCGAGGTCCAACTCCAGGTGCGGGCCCATGAAGACCACGATGCGGTCGGGGAGGGCGCCCGAGTACCAGTCCCCCCGTTCCAGCAGGGAGACGCCCTCGTAGATGCCGAGGATGCCCTCGTCGTGGGGGTCCTGCTCCCGGGTGGGCCACTCCTCGACCACCACGTGGAGGTTGTCCACGCGCTCCAACACCCACTCGGGCAGGTCCTCCAGGGCCTGGTCGACGATGCGTTCGAACTGGGCGCGGCGCACGGGAAGAGACTAGGGCGCCGTTGCTACACTCCACGCCGCCGGGGCGCTTAGCTCAGCGGGAGAGCGCTGCCTTCACACGGCAGAGGTCACTGGTTCAATCCCAGTAGCGCCCACGTCTCTTCTCTCCCCCATCAGGGGGGAGTCCCCGAGTCTTCGAGGGGGAGGGGGGTCCGTTCCTGGGTCGTGAAGTTGTCGGCCGGGCAGGGGGCCGGATCGCCGCCTATTCGGCGGCGACGTCGCGTTGGGGGGTCTTCTTCTTCTTGTTGCCTGCCGGGGTGGTGGCCGGTCGGGGGGTGGCCGAATGCGGGGGGCTG
>VGBK01000117.1 GCA_016870535.1 Actinomycetota bacterium
GTCGTGGAGGAAGACGTGGATTCCCGACGCCGTCCCGGTACGGATCTCATCGGCAAAGGCCCTGGTGTCCTCCCAGGTGAAGTGGGTGTGGAGGGCGCCCCGGGCCGGGGCGAGGCGGCCCTCGAGCCATTCCCAGTTCTCCCGATGATCCCCCAGGTTGACGAAGAGGGCGGCCTTCCCGGAAGCGACCAGAGGAAGGCAGTGCTCGACGACCGCCTTGAAAAGGTCGCGCTGCGCCCCGGCTCCTCCCATGGCGAGCAGGAAGCGCCGGGGCTCGCCCGCCGCCAGCCTTGCCAGCCTCCCGGCGCAGTCGGCCTCGATGTTGGCGACCAGTTCGTGATCTACGTGGTGGCCTACGTAGTGCAGGGCCTCCGACGGCACCGGTCTCAGAATCCGATCCTTTTCGTCGAATCCCCGCATCGTGCGGAACCCGAAGTAGGCCGAGGGCGATTGGATGCCATGCTTGGCTCCTTCGATGAGCTGGAAGGCCATGGGCCAGTTGTCGAACACCATGTCCACCACCCGGGTCATCCCTCCTGCCACCGCCCCCATGCAGTTCCACATGTGCGAGGCCAGGAACGGTGTATCGGGGGGAAGCGCCCGGTGGAGATTGGCGAACAGCTCGCTCATGCGAAAGTCGCGCGCGTTGGCCTTCAGGAACCGCCACGGCCAGCCCATCGCCCAATGGTTGAGGGCGAAGGACAGGCCGGGGAGCGTGGGATTCCCCGTGGTGACCGGCTCCCACACGTATTTGTTGAAGAGTCGGCTGCGCTGCGAGAGCCGGGAGAAGCGGCTGTAGCCGGTGTTCCACCAGTTGATGACATCGGAGGTGATCCCGGGGATCGAGAGGAGGTCCAGCCAGTAGGGGGTGAAGCCCATCGCCCGAGCGCACGATGCCCCCGCGATGGCGATGCGGTAGTGCCCGAAACCCATGCGCACCGTGGCGCAGATCACCGCATCGTCTCCGATGGGCGCCCCGGCGCCGTCCCTCACGATGTTCTTCAGCCCGAAGATGGGCCCGAGGCACTCCTCGTCGACGGCGCTGAGGTCGTAGTGCCGGTCGGGTTCCCCGAACTTGCCGATGAACATCTTCTGCCACCGGTCGGCTCGGCGGGCCTGGGATGGCGTCAGTTCGTTGTCGTACAGTCGGAACCGCTCTTGGGTCATGCGTCGTGCTCCGGGTCCGGTGGCTGCTTGGGGCGGTTGCGGCCGCTCGCCGGCCCACCACCCTAGCCACGGTGGCGTGGCGATGGCTCGCTCCCTTCGCCCCGGCCGATCGTCAGGGAGCGCACTGTCCCGGCGAGCTCAGGCCGGCAACTGCTTTCGGATCTGCAACACCGTCGTCGAGAAACACAACCACTTGACAGGTGATCGCAAGCTAACGAAACTACCGGCCGGGTGAACACCATCCCTGCGCAAGTGCGGCGGGAGCGCATTCTCAGGGTCGTCAGCGACCGGGAGTTCGTGCGGGTGGCCGACCTGAGTGCGATGTTCGGCATCTCCGAGGTCACCATCCGCAGCGACCTCGACCACCTGGCCGACCGGGGCAGCCTGCAGAGAGTGCACGGAGGCGCGGTGGTGCGCCATCCCACCCCGCGCAAGGAGCGGACCTTCGAGGAGTCGCTGGGGGCTCAGGCCGAGGAGAAGGCCGCCGTGGGTCGCTTGGCGGCTTCCTTGGTCTCCCCGGGGGAGACGGTGATCCTCGATGTCGGCACGACCACCGCCGCAGTAGCCCGGGCCCTGGTCGAACGCAGCGACCTCAGTGATGTGGTGGTCTTCACCAGTGGGCTCACCCTCGCCCTGGAGCTGGAGAAGGCTATCCCCCGCCTGGCGGTGGTGGTCACCGGAGGCACCCTGCGTCCGCTGCAGCACTCTCTGGTGGATCCCATGGCGGGGTTGATCCTGGAGGCGGTGCATGTGTCGACGGCCTTCATCGGCTGCAACGGCGTGCACCCCGAGGAGGGGGTCACCAATGTCAACCTTCCGGAGGCGGCGGTGAAGCGGCGCATGGTGGAGGCCGCCCAGCGCTGTGTGGTGGTGGCCGACGGCTCCAAGATCGGGAACATCAGCGTGGTCAAGATCGCAGACCTCGACGCCGTGGACCTGGTGATAACCGGGGCGTCGGCGCCGCTCGAGGCGATCGGCGAACTGCAGCGCCGGGGGGCGGCGGTCGAGATCGCGTCGTAATAGGGAGAAAGCGAGGGGAGTCCATCCCCTCTGAAAGGGAGGAAACGTGCACAGACGCCTATTCATGATCCTTCTGGTGCTCGCCTTCGTGGTTGTGGCGTGCGGCGACGATGCCGCCACCACCACTACGGCGGCACCGACCACCACGGTGGCGCCGACGACGACGACCGCCGGCGAGGAAGTGACTCTCCGCTGGCGCACCCGTCCCGACAACGACCAGGAGGCGGGGGTCTACCGAGCGGTCTCCGAGACCCTGGATGGCCAACTCGAAGGCATCACCCTGGTCTACGAGCCCGGCGGCACCGAGACCGAGGGCTACCAGCAGGCGTTGCTGACCCAGCTCGCCGGGGGCACCGCCCCCGACGTCTTCTGGATCCCGGGCGCCGACATCGCCCAGTTCGTGGGGGCGAGGGTCATCCTCGACCTGCGTTCGTACGCCGACGCCTCGGGTCACAGAGATGCCGACTTCTACCCCGGCCCAATGGAGCAGCTGACCACCGACCCGGCGACCGGGTTGCCCGGCAACGTGCTGTGGGGGCTGCCCCGCGACGTGTCGGCCTTCGCCCTCTACCTGAACCTCGACCTCATTGCCGAGGCAGGGGCGGCCGACCCCCGTCAGCTCGCCGCGGCGGGCGATTGGGACTGGGAGGCGTTCCAGCAGGTGGCCGAGGCCGTGCGGGCCCTGGGCCCGGACATCTACGGCTACGGCCAAAGCTCCTGGTGGGGCCCGGTCGGCTTCTGGGCGAACTCCGGCGGCGGCGGGTTCTTCAACGAGGACCGGACTGCCTGCGGGCTCGACTCGCCGGGGTCGCTCGCCGGGCTGGCTTTCGTCCAGGACTTCTACGCCACCGGGGCCGCGCTGACCTACGGCGAGGACCCGGAGCCGGTGTTCAAGGCCGGGAACATGGGCATGTTCCAGAACGGGCGCTGGGCCACCCCCGGCATCCGGACCGTGGGGTTCGACTGGGACGTGGTGAAGCTGCCGGACGGACCGGGAGGCCCCTCGAACTGGCTGTTCTGGGGTGCCTACGTGGTCAATGCCAACACCCCCTACCCTGAGCAGGCGTGGCGATTGGTGCAGGCGCTGACCACCGCCGAGGTGCAGGCCCAGGTGGCCGAGCTCGGCGCCAACATCCCCAGCCGGGTGAGCCAGGCGGCGCTCGATGCCTTCCTGACCTTCACCCCGCCGGAGAACAACCAGGCCTTCCTGGATGGGCTGGCGGAGAACCCGGTCACGGAAGCGCCTCTGTGGAACGGCGACTGGCCCGCCTATCGCGACGCCATGCAGGTCGCGGTGGACGCAGTGATCAGGGGTGAGACCTCTATCGAGGCCTTCCGAGCCGACATCTGCGCCCAGCTGAATCAGTACTTCACTCCGTAGTGAATGGGATCCGGGCTGGGGCCGGGAACGCCCGGCCCCAGCCCGCGATCGACCCTCTTGGGGTCGTAGGGTGAGACCATGACTCAGGCACCTATCGAGCTGGAGGTGAAGCTGCCTTCGGCTCCCTCGCCTTCGCAGCCGCTGTGGCTGCTCGCGGTAGTTGTCTGGCAGACCGTCCTGGCCCTCGCCATGGTCGCCGCGGCCGTCGCCATGGTCACCGGCGCCCTGTTCGACTTGACCGGCCTGGGTCTGGTGCTGATGGCCGGCCTGGCCCTGGCTATTGCGGTGGCCAGCGGCACCGCGGTCCCGCTGATGCTCCGGCACCGCCACTCCGGGCGGGCGATCGGGGTGATGCTCGACTACCTGGTCCTGGTGCTGGCCGTCTTCATCACCCTGCAGGCCATCGGGGTATTCCGCGGCCTCGACGCCCTGGGAGCCACTTTCCGCCGGGCGGTGCCGCTGCTGGCGATCGTGATCCTGGGCTGGCTGCTGTTGGGCCAGGCCGAGCGGTTCGGATCGCGAGCGGAGCGAGTCCGTCGGGCGGGCAAGTGGGTGATGATCGCCGGGGCGGCGGCGGTGGCGGTGCGGGCGGGCGTCCTCCCCGGGCTTGCCGAGTTCTTCGTGCGCCTGGCCAAGCCGCGTGCGCTGCTCCCGGCGCTGGTAGCGGTGGCTTCGGGCCTGGCCTTCTGGTCGCTGCGGAGAAGTCGAGCCGTCTGGCTCTTCGGCAGCCGGCGGCACCAGGAGGAGGCGCTGGACGGGTTCTTGTTCGTGTCGCCCAATCTGCTGGGGTTCGCCGCCTTCTTCGCCTTTCCGCTCCTGTTCTCGCTCTTCGTTGCCTTCACCGCCTGGGACGGGCTCACCCAGATCACGTGGTTGGGCCCGGACAACTTCACCAAGATCTTCAGCCTGCAGTTCGCCACCGTCGATGCCGGCCAGTCGGCTTCGGACGTGCTCAAGTTCGGCTACAGCGAACTGGCGCGGTTCGGGAGCCTGATCGTGGGGGCGCGCGACCCGGCCTTCTGGATCGCGCTCAGGAACATCTCCCTGTTCGCGATAACCGCGGTACCGCTGGCCGTCATCCCCGCCATCGGGCTGGCGGCCCTGCTCAACACCAAGATCCCCGGGGTCAGGCTGTTCCGGGCCATCTACTTCATCCCCAGCGTGGCCGGGGTACTGGGTGTGGCCCTGATCTGGAAGCAGCTCTACAACGCCTCGGTGGGTTTCATCAACTACGGACTGAGGCGCCTGTTCGATCTCATCAACCTGTTGCCCGGGGTCGAGGCCACCGCGCCCCAGCCCCAGTGGCTGTCGAGCAGATCGGTGGCCCTGTGGTCCATCGTGATCTTCTTCGCCTGGTACACCGTCGGGTTCAACACGGTGCTCTTCCTTGCCGGTATGCAGGGCATACCCGGCACCCTGTACGAGGCGGCCGAGATAGACGGCGCCAGTCCCTGGCAGAAGTTCCGCAAGATCACGGTGCCCATGCTGCGACCGACCACCTTCTTCGTGGTGGCCACCACCACCATCCTGGCACTGCAGGTGTTCACCGAGCCTTTCATCCTCATGGGGCCGCAGCTGCCGCCCTCGGGACCGAGCAACGCCACGCTGACCCCGGTGGTGCACCTGTATCAGGAGGGATTCCGCCGCTTCAACCAGGGCTACGCCTCGGCTCTGGCCTGGGTGCTGTTCCTGCTGATCTTCGCCATCACCCTGGTCTACTTCAGGCGGCAGCGCAAGAGCGAAGCGGGGATGGGCTGAGCCATGGCCAGACGGCCCGTCGCCGCTCCGTCGAAGCGCCCGCCCCGCCGGGCCCGCCGCTTCTGGCGCATGGCGCGCTCCCGGGCGCCGGTGTACGTGGTGCTGGTGGGGTTCGCCGCGATGATGGTCTTCCCCTTCATCTACATGTTCTTCACCTCGCTCAAGACCTCATCCGACGTGTTCACCTACCCGCCGCGCGTGCTGCCCCACGAGCCGGTCACGGCTACCTTCCAGGGCGAGGAGCGTCCCCTCTTCCGGATCGACGCCGACGGGGAGACACGCTCTATGGTGCTGGTGGAGCAAGGGATCGCCGCCGGAGTGTTCGCTGCCCCCGACGATCCGGGGGACACGATCGTGGTGCCTCTGCTGCGGGTGCAGTCCACCGGCACCGAGGTGGTGGTCGAAGGGGTGGTGAGGCCCCTGTATCGAGTTCCGATCGGGACCGAGTGGCGCCGGCTGGCACTTGTCCGGGACACGGTGGTGGGGAGGTTCGTCGACCCCGACCGGCCCGATGTCGAGGGCTATGCGGTG
>VGBK01000118.1 GCA_016870535.1 Actinomycetota bacterium
TCGTTGCGGAAGGTGCGCCCGATCTCGTAGACCCGTTCCACCCCGCCCACGATCAACCGCTTCAGGTGCAACTCGGTGGCGATGCGCAGGTACATGTCCTGGTTGAGCGCGTTGTGGTGGGTGACGAACGGCTTGGCCAGCGCTCCGCCCGCCTGGGCCTGCAGGGTGGGGGTCTCGACTTCCAGGAAGCCGCGCCCGTCGAGGGTGCGGCGCAGCGAGGCCAGCAGACGACTGCGCGCCTCCAGCACCCGGCGGGCCTGAGGGTTGACCGCCAGGTCCAGGTAGCGGCGGCGGTAGCGCACCTCGGTGTCGTGCAGACCGTGCCACTTCTCCGGCAGGGGGCGCAGCGCCTTGGCCAGCAGAGTGAACTCCTCCACCCGCACGCTCAACTCGCCCCGGCGGGTGCGGATCACCTCGCCCGAGGCCCCCACCCAGTCACCGGGGTCGAAGTCGGTGAAGGCGTCCAACCGCTCCCCGAGCGCCGCCTCGTCGGCGTACAACTGGATGCGGCCCGTGCCGTCGAGGAGCACCCCGAAGGCCAGGCCGCCCAGGCGGCGCAGGGTGATCAACCGCCCGGCTACGGTGACCCGGGTGCCGGACCCCTCCCCGGAGGCCAGGCCGGCGTGGGCCTGGTGAAGGTCGGCCGCCTTGGCCGTGGGGGTGAAGGTCACCGGGTAGGGGTCGACCCCGCCGGCCCGCAGCGCCTCCACCTTGGTCAGGCGGGCCGCGGTCAGGAAGTGCTCCCGCAGGTGCTCGCTGCCGCGCGGACCCGGGTCGTCGGTCATCTCAATCCCCGATGTTCATGTGGTAGATCATCCGCAGGCCGTCGAGGGTGAGGCGGTCGTCGACCGTGCTCACCTGGCGGCACAGGGGGACGATGGTAGGCGCCAGGCCCCCGGTGGCCACCACGGCCGGGTCGCCTTCCACCTCGGCACGCAGTCGCTCCACGATGCCGTCCACCATGGCGGCATGCCCGAACAGGAGGCCGCTCTGCATGGCCTCCACCGTGTTGCGCCCGATGGCAACCCGCGGGACCTTGAACTCCACCCGCCGCAGGGCCGCCGTGGCGTTGATCAGCGCCTGCTCGGAAACCCGCAGGCCGGGGGCGATGGCCCCGCCCACGTAGGCGCCGGACCCGTCCACCACGTCGAAGTTGGTGGAGGTGCCGAAGTCCACGCTGATGACCGGGGCGCCGTAGCGGGCCAGCGCGGCCACCGAGTTGACCACCCGGTCGGCTCCCACCTCGCGGGGGTTGTCGATGTTGATGGGCATCCCGGTGCGCACCCCGGGCCCCACCACCACCAGCGGCCCCTGCACCATCCGCCCGGCGAGTTCGGTGATGGCCTCCTTCACCGTGGGCACCACACTCGACAGCGCCGCCCCCTCGCAGTCCTCCACCCGCCAGCGGTCCTGGCGCAGCAGGCCCTCGAAGTAGAGGCGGTACTCGTCGGCGGTGCGGTCGTGCACGGTGGAGAGGCGCCACTGGTCCAGGAGATCCGCTCCGTCGAACAGGCCCATGACCGTCTGGGTGTTGCCCACGTCGATGGCGATCAGCATCCGACCCCTTTCGCGTACAGCAGGGAGTCCCGCTCCAGCCGGACTCCCCGGTCGGCCGGCCCCTCCGGGTCGAGGAACACGTTGTCGATGAGGCGCACCGTTCCCACCCGGGCGGCCACCGCCAGGAAGGCCGGGCGGTCGAGGCAGGGGATGCGGGTGGCCGAGGAGGCGTCGGCCAGGGCCACATACTCCGGCGAGGGCAGGCCGGCCGCCTCCAACTCGGCCGCCACCAGGCCCTCGAGGGCCGCTCCCGACCGCTCCCCCGCCTCGGCGGCATCGGCGGCGACGAACAGCCCCCGCGACAGCGACCCCACCCCGGCCCGGTCCTCCGGTGCCAGGAACACGTTTCGGCTCGACAGCGCCAGGCCGTCACGCTCCCTCACCGTCGGGTAGCCGACCACCTCCACGGGAAAGGACAGGTCGGCGGCCAGGCGGGTGACCACAGCCAGTTGCTGCGCGTCCTTGCGCCCGAAGAAGGCTAGGTCGGGGCGGAGGCCGGCGTACAGCTTGGCTACCACCAGCGCCACTCCGTCCAGATGGCCGGGGCGGTGGGCGCCCTCCATCTCGGCGCTCAGGTCCGGCAGCGACACCCGTACCGCCGGCGCCAGCGGGTACATCTCCTCGGGGGACGGAGCGAAGAGGACGTCGGCGCCCGAGGCCTCCGCCAGCGCCGCGTCCCGCTCCCGGTCTCGCGGGTAAGCGGCCAGGTCGGCCGGGTCGTTGAACTGCATGGGGTTGACGAAGAGGCTCACCACCACGGTGCCGGCCTGCTCCCGGGCGGCCCCCATCAGCGCCAGGTGGCCCTCGTGGAAGAAGCCCATGGTCGGTACCAGGGCCACCCTCCCCCGGTACTCCGCCCGGGTGGCGGCGAAAGTGGCGGTGACCCTCACTGCAGAGCCTCGTCGATGATCGCCTCGGTCCCGGCGATGCGGGCGGCCGTCCGCGCCAGCGCGGCGAACGCCTCCGCCAGGTCGGGGACGCCGTGACGCACTGCCTCCAACTGGGCGGCCACGGTGCCGGCGTCTCCCCGGGCCACCGGGCCGGTGAGCGCCGCCTCGGGCCCGAGGGCCAAGGCGTTTTCCACTGCGGCCCGTATCAGCGGCTCGGCAACGCCGAACCCCACCCCGGCCGCCTCGAACAGGCGCCGGGCCACGGCCAGGACGGCCACCGGGTAGTTCGCCGCCGCCGAAGCGGCGGCGTGGTACAGGGCCTTGCGATCGTCGGCCAGGGCGAAGGGGCGGCACCCCATCGACTGCGCCAACTCCACCAGGCGGTGGAACAGGGCGTCGTCGGGAGCCGTGATCGCCACCCAGGCCCCGCGCAGGCGAGCGGCCCCGTCGCGGGGATTGGGCAGGGTCTGCAGCGGGTGGAAGGACCCCGTGGGGCACGCGAGGGCGCCCAGAGCCGCAACCGGGGTGAGCCCGGAGAGGTGCACCGCCCCGCGCACCGCGCCGGCCTGCGGAGCCAGCCTCTGCGCCACCTCGGCGATGGCTCCGTCGTCGACGGCGATCACCAGCAAGTCCGCCGCCGGGAGGGGCTCGTGCCAATCGAGCCAGGGCACTCCCGGGAGAGCGGAAGCGGCCGCTTCCAGGCCGTCGAGGCTGCGAGCCAGCACCCCGCACAGGCGGTGGCGCGCCCCGGTCAGAGCCAGCGCCAGCGAGAGGCCGGCGCGTCCCGGCCCGGCCAGGATCACCTCCACTGCCGCCTCCAGTCCTCTCGGGGTACCGGGACCGCCGCCGAGTGTAGATGCGGACGGCAGTCCCCGGGCCTTGAGAAGCAACCGCGATAGTGTGCCGCCCATGGCACTCCTCGACTACCACCGCATCGTCATCAACCAGAAGGCCAAGCTCATCGAACTGACCAACGAGTACCGGATCCGCGACGAGCAGGGCTCCGACATCGGCGTGATCCGCCAGGAGGGCCAGTCCGGGCTGAAGAAGGTGGCCCGCTTCGTCACCTCCCTCGACCAGTTCATGACCCACCGCCTCGCCGCCTACGACGCCTCAGGCACCAGGGTGCTCGAACTGGTGCGCCCCCGCAAGATCGTCAAGTCGTCCGTCGAGGTCTACGACGGCGTGGGCGCCCTTGCCGGCACCATCCGCCAGCAGAACGTCTTCGGCAAGATCCGCTTCGGCCTCCACGACGCCGCCGGCCGCCGGCTCGGCGAGATCCGGGCCGAGAACTGGCGGGCCTGGAACTTCGCCATCGTCAACGAGCAGGGGACCGAGGTGGGCCGTATCACCAAGACCTGGGAAGGGCTGGCCAAGACCCTGTTCACCACCGCCGACGACTACCTGCTCGACATCAGCCCGACGCTGACCGGGCCGCTGCGCCTCCTGGCCTTCGCCTCGGCGGTGGGGGTGGACACCGCGCTCAAGCAGGACGCCCGCGGCCTCGGCTAGACCCCAGTCTCCTCCCCCGCCACCGCGGGGGAGGAGGCGGCGAGGCTTTGCGAGCCGCCGGAGGGGGAAGCGGAGGGCGCGACCCCGCCTCAGGCGCGCCCTCAGCAGCCCTCCCCCCAGCCCCCTCCCGCTGGGGCGGGAGGGGGAGCCAACCTCTCCTCCCCCGCGGCCGCGGGGGAGGTGGCGGCGAGGCTTTGCGAGCCGCCGGAGGGGGAAGCGGAGGGCGCGACCCCGCCCCAGGCGCGCCCTCAGCAGCCCTCCCCCCAACCCCCTCCCGCCGGAGCGGGAGGGGAAGCCAACCTCTCCTCCCCCGCGGCAGCGGGGGAGGAGGCGGCGAGGCTTTGCGAGCCGCCGGAGGGGGAAGCGGAGGGCGCGACCCCGCCTCAGGCGCGCCCTCAGCAGCCCTCCCCCCAACCCCCTCCCGCTGGGGCGGGAGGGGGAGTGGCTGTCTCCCTAGCGGCCGTCGAGGAGACGTTGGTCGTCCCACCACCCGGGGCCGGCCAGCAGCACCGCCTCCTGCCCGGCCACCCCCGCGAGCAGGCCGGATACCGGAGTCCCGTCCGGCAGAGCCGCCTCCGGCCAGGCCTCCAGCAGCGGTTCCAGGACGAAGCGCCGGGCGGCGAGGCGGGGGTGAGGCACCCGCAGGCCCGGCTCGTCGACCGCGGCCTCTCCGTAGAGCAGGAGGTCCAGGTCGAGGGGACGCGGCCCCCAGCGCACCCGGCGACGGCGGCCCGCCTCCCTCTCGAGGCCGAGGCACCGGTCGAGCAGGGCGCGAGGGGTGAGCGCCGTCTCCACCACCGCCACCGCGTTCAGGAAGGGGCCCTGCTCCGGGCCGCCGATGGGTGCCGTCTCGTAGAGCGAGGAGACCGCCATCACCTCCCCGGCTTCCCCCAGCCGATCCACCGCCTGCGCCAGGTGGGCCCGCCGGTCTCCCAGGTTCGACCCCAGCCCCACCGCCGCCCGGGCCACGGCTCAGGCGCCCGGCACCGGCGGGATGACGGCCCGAGCCTCTGGTCCCAGCGGCCGGCGCAGGATCTCCTGGATCAGCGCGGTGGCCTGGATGGGGTCGCCCACCAGGCCCGAGTACACCAGGTACCCGGCCAGGATGCCGGCCACCGCGTCGTCGATGGTGTCGCGGTGGAGGAGCAGCACCACGCCCCGGTCCCGCAGCAGCGCCCGCAACACGGCCAGCACCCGTTCCACCGCAGCCGGCTCCAGTTCGAGTAGCGGTTCGTGCACCGCTTTCAGACCGCCGGCGGCGTAGGCGGCGAGGTTCTGATTGCCCGGGAGCAGCGATAGGACGGTGTTGATGCCGGCCGCGCGCAGCCAGGCGATCTCCTCCTCGCGCCGCACCCGCCGATGCTGGAAGCCGGAGCCGCCCACCCGCTCCGCCACGGCCAGCCGCCCGGCGATCACCCAGGTGAACTCCCTCGGTTGGAGGCCGGTCATCCTCACCCTTCGCTCGCCGGCGCCTGCCTCACGATAGCGTCGGCGATCCGCGCTGTTTGTAGTCCCACAACCACGTTGTGTGTTCGGAGTATCGCCGCCCCGCCGGCGACGGCGAGCACGTGAGCGGCGGCGGTGGCCGCGTCCCGTTCCGCAGGCGGGATCGGGCCCAGGAGGTCGGCGATGAACCTCTTGCGGGAGGCCCCCACCAGCACCGGGTGGCCGAGAGCCGCCAGTTGCGGCACCCCGGCCAGCAGCGCCAGGTTGTGCTCCAGGCGCTTGCCGAAGCCGATCCCGGGGTCGAGGCACACTGCCCCAGGGTCGATGCCCGCGCTCTCGGCCGCCGCCGCCCGCCGTCGCAGGAAGGCGGCCACCTCGGCGAGCACATCGTCGTAGCGCGGGTCGTCCTGCATGGTGCGCGGCGTTCCCTGCATG
>VGBK01000119.1 GCA_016870535.1 Actinomycetota bacterium
GGTCGGACATGGCCTCGATCCTACGTCGGGCTCGGCCGGTCAGCCGCGCTGCTCGGGGGGCAGGTAGTCGCGTTGCGGCGGCCCGATGTACACCTGGCGCGGGCGCCCGATGCGCGTCTCGGGGTCCTCGGTCATCTCCTTCCACTGGGCTATCCAGCCGGGGAGGCGGCCGAGGGCGAAGAGGACGGGGAACATGCGGGTGGGGAAGCCCAGGGCGCGGAAGAGGATCCCGGAGTAGAAGTCCACGTTCGGGTACAGGTGTCGCTCGATGAAGTAGTCGTCGGTGAGGGCGGCCTGCTCGAGGGCGAGGGCGATGTCGAGCAGGGGATCGTGGGCCGCCCCCCTGGTCACCAGCTCGTCGGCGAAGGATTTGAGCACGCCGGCGCGCGGGTCGTAGCTGCGGTAGATGCGATGGCCGAAGCCGGGCAGGCGGAAGGGGTTGCCGGAGTCCTTGGCCCGGGCGAGGTACTTCGTGTGGTTCCCCCCGTCGGCGTGGATGTGCTGCAGGAGTTCGAGGACCTCCTGGTTGGCCCCGCCGTGCAGGGGGCCGGAGAGGGCGTTGATGCCCGAGGCCACCGAGGCGAAGACGCTGGCCCGGCTGCTGCCCACCAGGCGGACGGTGGCGGTGGAGCAGTTCTGCTCGTGGTCGGCGTGCAGGAGGAGCAGCACGTCGAGGGCCCGGGCGGCGATCGGGTCCACGGTGTAGTCCTCGCCCGGAATGGCGAAGGTCATGTGGAGGAACCGGGCCGAGTAGTCGAGGGAGCGCTGCGGGTAGACGTAGGGCAGCCCCCGGCTGCGCCGGTAGGCGAAGGCGGCGGCGGTGGGCACCTTGGCCAGCAGGTGGACGGCGGCCTGCTCGGTAGCCAGCGAGCTCTCGAGTTCGGGGTGGAAGGCCCCCATGGCGGTCACCGCAGCCGCGAGCAGCACCATGGGATGGGCCTCGCGGGGGCAGGCGTCGAACATCTGCCGCATCCCCTCGTCGAGGAGAGTCTCCGCGGCGATCGCCTCGCGCCAGGCGTCGAGCTGGGCCAGAGTGGGGAGCTCGCCGTGGAAGAGCAGGTAGGAGACCTCGCCGAAGCACGACTGCGCCGCCAACTGCTCGATGGGGTAGCCCCGATAGCGGAGCGCTCCCCGATCCCCGTCGACGAAGCTGATGGTGCTGCGACACCAGGCGGTGTTGGCGAAGCCGTAGTCGAGGGCCACCATGCCCGTGGACTCGAGAAGGCGGCCGATGTCGAGGCCGCGCTCTCCCTCGGAGCCCACGATGACCTCGAGAGGCTGTTCGGCCTCGCCGTGCCGGAGGATGGCTCGTTCGCCGCCGGCCACGCCCGCTCTACTCCTTCTCTTCCTTCGAGGCGGCTACCACTTTCTGAGTCTCGTGGGGAGGGGCCTCCTCGTAGTGGCTCATCGCCATTTCGAAAGCGCCCCGCCCGCTGGTGACGGAGCGCAGGTCGATGCTGTAGCGCTGCATCTCGGACAGGGGCACCTCGGCGGTGATGACGCGAGTGGGGCCGTCCGAGTCCATGCCGAGCACCCGGCCGCGGCGGGAGTTCAGGTCGCCGATCACCTCGCCCATCTGGTCCTCGGGGACGCGGACGACCACCTTCATGATCGGCTCGAGCAGCACCGGGCGCAGGGTGGGGGTGGCGGCCTTGACCGCCAGGATCCCGGCCATGCGGAAGGACAGCTCATCGGAGTCGACCGAGTGGTGCTTGCCGTCGTACAGGGTCGCCCGGATGTCCACCACCGGGTAGCCGGCCAGGATGCCGCGGGAGAGAGCCTCCTGAATCCCCTTGTCCACCGCCGGGATGTACTGGCGGGGCACGTTGCCTCCCTTGACCGCGTCCACGAACTCGTAGCCGCTGCCGGCGGGCAGGGGATCGAACTTGACGAAGGCGACGCCGAACTGACCGCGGCCTCCCGTCTGCTTCTTGTGCTTCCCCTCGACGTCGGCGGTGCCCCGGATGGTCTCCCGGTAGGGGATGCGGGGGAGGGCGGTCTCGACCTCCACCCCGAAGCGGGCCGAGAGTCGAGAGACGGTGACTTCGAGATGGGTGTCTCCGAGGCCCGAGAGCACCGTCTCGTTGGTGTCGGCTCGCCGCTCCAGGTGCAGGGTCGGGTCGTCGTCTACGGCGCGCTGGAGGGCCAGGGAGAGCTTCTCCTCGTCCTGCTGCGACTTGGGGAACACGGCTACCGACATGGCGGGCCGCGGCATGGGCACCGGGGCGATGGCCACCCTCAGCCCGGGGGAGCGCAGCGTGTCGCCGGCGAGCACCGCCTCGAGCTTGGCCACGGCGGCGATGTCGCCGGGCGGCACTTCGGCGAGGTCCTGGTGCTCCTTGCCGCGCATGGTGAACAGGTTGTGCATGCGCCCGCTGCCGCCGCGTCCCGCGTTCTCGAGGGAAGTGTCCACCGGGATCGAGCCCCGGAAAACCCGGAAGAGGGCGATGCGGCCCACGTACGGGTCCGACTGGGTCTTGAACACGTACGCCACCACCCCCGAGCCGGGGAGGGCGTCACCTTCGGCGAGGGGCGGGGTGGGGCGCTCCTCCGGCCGGGGCCCGTAGTCGACGATGAACTGAGCCAGGCGGTCGATGCCGACCAGCCGGGTGGCCGCCCCGCAGAGCACGGGGAAGGCGGTGCCTTCCACCATGCCGCGATGCAGCGCCGTCACCAGCTCCTCGGCGGTGGGCTCGGCGCCCTCCAGGTAGCGCTCCAGGAGGCCGTCGTCGGTCTCCACCACCGCTTCGACGAGGGCGGTGTGCAGGTCGGCCACCTCGCCTTCCACTTCCGGTGGCACCGGCCCGGGCGCCCCTTTCGGCCCGCCGTCGTAGGCGAAGGCCCGGCCTCCGGGCAGCTGGGCCACCCCCGACAGCCGGTGCTCCTCCCCGATGGGGACCTGGAGGGGAGCGACCGCGGCGCCGAAGGCGGCCTTCAGCTGGGCCAGGGTGCGGGAGAAGGAGGCGCGTTCCCGGTCGAGCTTGTTCACGAAGAAGGCGCGGGCGATGCCCTCCTCCCCGGCCATGCGCCAGAGGGCCTCGGTCTGCACCTCCACCCCGTCTACGCCGGAGACGACGAACAGGGCCAGGTCGGCGGCCCGCATGGCGGCGCGGGCATCGCCGACGAAGTCGGAGAACCCCGGGGTGTCGATGACGTTGACTCGATACCCGGCCCATTCGAAGGGGGCCATGGCCAGGGAGACGGAGGATTCGCGCGCCACCTCTTCGGGCTCGAAGTCGGAGACGGTGTTGCCGTCTTCGATGCGTCCCATGCGGGTGGTCGCCCCGGCGGTGTAGAGCAGAGCCTCCGCCAGGGCGGTCTTGCCGCTTCCGCTGTGGCCGACGAGTACGACGTTCCTGATGCGATCCGGGGCCAAATGATCCTCCTGCAGGGCCACCGGAGTGTAGTTGTCGGGCGCTGCCGGCCACCCCGTGTGCTACCTTCGACCCCGCCGTGCTCGACATGAGGGCCCGCCGACGCGTTTCGCGCGCCTTCGACCCGATCGCCCGGGTGCTTGCCCGACTCGGGTTGAGTCCGAGCGCGGTGACCCTCCTGGGGGTGGCCATCGCCGTCGGCGGTGGGGTGCTCATCGGCCTGGGCTACCTGCCTTGGGGGGCGGCCGTAGCCGGGTTCGGGGCGACGCTGGACGTCCTCGATGGGATCCTCGCCCGCCTCACCCGACGCGAGACGCGCCGCGGCGCCTTCCTCGACTCCTTCACCGATCGGGTGGGGGAGGTAGCCATGTGGACCGGGCTGGGCTACTACCTGGCCGTAGAGGGGAGGGCGCTCCTGGTGACCCTCTGCCTGGTCGCTGCCAGCGGTTCGCTGCTGATCTCCTTGATCCGGGCCCGGGCCGAGGCTGAGGGCATGCAGGGCAAGGGCGGCCTCATGGGCCGGGCGGAGCGCATCCTGGTGTTCTGCTGGGGCGTCGGCCTGGCCGGGGCCGGCGTGGGGGATCCGTGGCTCCTGCCCTGGACGGTGGGGGTGCTGGCGGTGCTCACCTGGCTGACGGTGCTGCAGCGCTTCATCAACACCTGGGCGCAGTTGAAGGCGTGAAGGGGCCCGTCGGCTACGCCGTGGTTCGGGCCCTGACGGGCTTGCTCAGCCTGCTTCCGGAGCCCATCATGCGGCACGGGGGCTATGCCGCCGGCTACCTGGCCTCGTTCACCTCGCGGCGCGGGCGGGAGATGGCGGAGCGCCACCAGCGGCGCATCCAGGGCGACACGGTCGACGCCCGGCGGGCCGCCCGCCGGGTCTTCGGCCACTATGGGCGCTACTACGCCGAGGCTTTCTGGATGCGGCCGCGGCGGCGCCGCGCCGTGATCCGCGACTCGGAGGTGGAGAACCTCGAGACCCTGCACGCCGCCGTGGCGGCCCCGCAGGGTGCCATCCTGGCGGTGGGCCACCTGGGGAACTGGGAGGCGGCCGGCCTCAGGGCGGCCTCGGAAGGAGCCCCGGTCCTGGCTGCCGCCGAGGGCCTGAGCAACGAGCGCCTGGTGCGGTGGTTCGTGCAGATGCGGGCGATGATGGATATCGAGGTGGTCATCGTGCGGCGGGGAGCCCGCGTCACCGAGGCTCTGGCGCGCCGCCTGGAGGAGGGGGGGGTGGTGGCCCTGATGTCCGATCGCGACCTCAAGGGCACGGGAATCCCGGTGACCCTGTTCGGGGAGGAGACCACTCTGCCGGCGGGAGCGCTCAGCCTGGCCTGCCGCACCGGGGCTACCGTGCTCCCGGTGGGAACCTACTTCCGGCCGGGTCGGGGCCACGTCTTCGTGATCCATCCACCGCTGGAAGTGCCGGCGGAGGGGACGCTCGAGGAGCGGGTGCGCCGGGGAACTCAGGGCCTGGCCCGGGCCCTCGAGACGATGATCCTTCGCGCCCCCGAGCAGTGGCACGTGCTGCAGCCGGTCTGGCCCGGCGACCGGGAGGCGCGGTGAGGGTCGCCCTGGTCTGCCCCTACGACCTGGCCGTCCCGGGTGGGGTGCAGGGTCAGGTGATCTCGCTGGTGCAGTGGCTGCGGGAGGCGGGCCACGAGGCCTGGGCGGTGGCTCCCGGCGGCGGCGGCCCGGCGGGGACCCGCTACCTGGGCCCGGTGGTGACGGTGCCCACCAACCGGTCGCGGGCGCCGATCACCCTGCACCCGGGGGCGGTGCGGCGCTTGCGGGAGGCGGTGGCCGGGGCCGAGGTAGTCCACGTCCACGAGCCGCTGGTGCCGCTGGCGAGCACCGCCGCCTTGCTGGGCGAAGGGGCTCCCCGGGTGGGCACCTTCCACGCCGACCCGGGAGCCGTGGTGCGGCGCCTCTACCGGGGGGCGGCGCCCTTGTTGCGCCGCCTGGTGCGCCGTTTGGCGGTGGCCACCGCGGTGAGCCCGGTGGCGGCCGAGGGCGTCGGCGCCTTTGCCCGGGTGCGGGTGATCCCCAACGGCCTCGACGTCTCCCGCTACCGGGTGGCGGCGGAGCGGGTGCGGCGCCGCGTGCTCTTCCTGGGGCGGGACGACCTCCGCAAGGGCCTGGACATCCTGTTGCAGGCCTGGCCGGTGGTGGCCGCCGCCGTGCCCGGGGCGGAACTGCGGGTGTTGGGGGCGAGTCGCCCGTCGGGTCCGGAAGGGGTGGTCTTCCTGGGGCGGGTGGACGAGGCGGCCAAGCTGCGGGAACTGGGCGAGGCGGCAATCCTCTGCGCCCCCAACCTGGGAGGGGAGAGCTTCGGTCTGGTGGTCGCCGAGGGCCTGGCGGCCGGGTGCGCCGTGGTGGCCAGCGACCTGCCCGCCTTCCGGCAGGTGGCCG
>VGBK01000120.1 GCA_016870535.1 Actinomycetota bacterium
CTCGGCCGGGAGGCCTTCACGAGGGCCCTCATCGCCCTGCTCGGGAAGGTGGTCGACTCCGAGTCGGAGGCGGTGACCCTGGTGGCCGGGTCGGGGGCCGATCCCGAGGTCACCGAGGCCGGCCGGACCTGGCTCGAGGAGTTCCGCTCCGGCATACCCATCGACGTGGTGGATGGGGGCCAGCCGCTCTACCCCTACCTCATCGGCGTGGAGTGAGCGGACGCAGCCTCGCCTACCTGGCCGGGCTCCCGGTGGAGCAGGTCAAGGGGGTGGGGGAGCGGCTCGGCCGAGAACTCCGCAAAGCCGGCATTGGCAGCGTCGCCGACCTGTTGTTCCACTTTCCCCGGCGCCACATCGACCGCTCCCGGGTGGCTCCCATCTCGCGGGCTCCCACCGGAGTCGAGGTGACGGTGGTGGGGGTGGTGGTGCGCATCACGGCGCGCCGCCCGCGTCCCGGCCTCACCCTGGTCGAGGCCCTGGTCGCCGGGAAGGCCGACTACGAGGTGGCCCCGGAGGGCGGGGCCTGGCGAGCCATCCCGGCGCCGGGGCAGCCCGACCTGCCGGCCATGTCCTTCGAGACCGAGGAGGCGGCCCGGCGGTGGGTGGCCGAGGAGGCCCCCCGGGTGGCGGCCGACGCCCTCGGCTCGCTGTGGGTCACCTTCTTCAACCAGGCGTTCCGCGAGCGGCAGCTGCCCGCCGGAACCGAGGTCGCCCTGTCGGGGAAGGTGGAGCGCTTCCGGGGCCGGCTGCAGATGAAGTCGCCGGTGGTCGACGTCCTCGGCGGAGCCGCCCAGCGCCGTACCGGGCGCGTCGTCCCCGTGTACCCGTCGGTGGCCGGCATCGCCTCCTGGCGTCTCGAGCAGTTCGTGGCCAACGCCGTCAGCCGTTCCCGACCCATCACGGACCCGCTCCCGGAGGACCTGGTGGCCCGTCTCAGGCTGGCCTCCCGCGACGCCGCCGTGGCCGGCATCCACTTCCCCGAGAGCCCGGCCGAGGCCGAGGCCGCCAGGGCGCGCCTGGTCTTCGATGAGCTGTTCCGCCTGGAGGTGGCCCTCGCCCTGCGCAAGCGGCGCCAGATCGATGAGGAAGCGGGCATCACCCACACCGCGGAGCCCGGCCTGGTGGAGTCCTTCTTGGAGGCGCTGCCCTACCGCCTGACCGGCGCCCAGGAGCGGGCCATCTCCGAGATCCGCGCCGACATGGCCTCGCCCCATCCAATGCACCGCCTGCTCCAAGGGGAGGTGGGGTCCGGCAAGACGGTGGTGGCGATGGCGGCCCTGCTCGCCGGGGTGCAGGGGGGCTACCAGGGGGCGGTCATGGCTCCGACCGAGGTCCTCGCCGAGCAGCACTTCCTGGGCCTGGAGCCGCTCGCCCGGCTGGTCGGGGTACGCATGGCCTTGCTCACCTCGAGCTCGCCCGACCGCGCCGGGGTGCTGTCCGGGGCCGCGGCCGGCACGGTGGACGTGGTCGTGGGCACCCACGCCCTGATCCAGGAGGGGGTCCGCTTCGCCCGCTTGGGCATCGCCGTGGTGGACGAGCAGCACCGCTTCGGGGTCTACCAGCGGGTGGCGCTGCGCGAGAAGGCCGAAGGGCCCCAGCCCGACCTCCTGATCATGACGGCGACTCCCATCCCCCGAACCTTGTCGATGACGCTCTACGGCGACCTCGATGTGTCCGTGCTCGACGAGATGCCGGCGCATCGGCCGGCGGTGCGCACCGAACTGGTGGGCAAGGACCCCGCCGGCCTGGCCGCGGTCTACTCCCGGGTGCGGGAGCAGGTCGCCGCCGGCCGGCAGGCCTTCGTGGTCTGCCCGCTGGTGGAGGACAGCCCGAAGCTGGAGGCCGCCTCGGCCACCGCCGAGTTCGAGCGGCTCCGGGGGGTCTTGCCGGACCTGCGGCTCGGCCTGGTGCACGGGCAGTTGCCCCCGGACGAGAAGCGCCGGGTCATGCAGTCGTTTCGCGACGGGGAACTGGACGTCCTGGTGGCGACCACGGTGATCGAGGTGGGCATCGACATCCCCAACGCCACGGTGATGGTCATCGAGGATGCCGACCGCTTCGGCATCAGCCAGTTGCACCAACTGCGGGGCCGCCTGGCGCGCGGCGCCGGGCCCAACTGGTGCTACCTGGTGGCGGCACCGGGCACCGAGGAGGCGGTGGAGCGGCTGCGAGCGGTGGCCGCCTCCGACGACGGATTCCGCCTGGCCGAGGAGGACCTCCGCCTGCGCGGCCAGGGCACCGTGTTCGGCTCGCGCCAGTCGGGCCTGCCGGACCTGCGACTGGCCGACATCCTGCGCGACGTGGAGGCGCTCGTCGCCGCTCGCCGGGAGGCGTTCGCCCTGGTGGCCGCCGACCCGACGCTGCAGCAGCACCGGGAAGTGGCCGCCGAGGTGCGGGCCCTGCTCGGCGAGCAGGTGGAGTGGCTGTTCATCTCATGAGGGTCATCGCCGGCCTCGCCAAGGGACGCCGCCTCCTCGCCCCGCCGGGCGGGGGGACCCGCCCCATGACCGACCGGGCGCGCGAAGGCCTGTTCTCCAGCCTGGGCGACGGCGTCGTCGGGGCGCGGGTGCTCGACCTCTACGCCGGCTCGGGCAGCCTGGGTCTGGAGGCGCTCAGCCGGGGGGCGGCGGCAGCGGTCTTCGTGGAGCGGAGCCGGGCGGCGCAGCGGGCGCTGCGGGCCAACGTCGCCGCGGTGGGTCTGGGAGGGGAGGTGGTGCCCGGGGAGGTGGAGGAGTACCTGGAGCGGGCCGCCGGCGTCTTCGACCTGGCTTTCGTTGACCCTCCCTACGCTCTGCCGCTAGCGTCGGTGGAGCAGGTTCTCGGCGGGCTGGTGCGCCTGCTCGCCGAGGGCGGCACCGTCGTCCTGCACCGCCGGGCCGGCGAGGGGCTGACTCCTCCGCCGGGGCTCGGGGTGGCCGGCCGGCGGCGGTACGGGGACAGCGAGATCACCCGGCTGGTGAAGGAAGGAGCGCCGTGATCACCGCCCTGGTGCCGGGGAGTTTCGACCCGCCCACCTACGGCCACCTCGACATCGTCGGGCGCTGCGCCGGGCTGTTCGACCGGGTGGTGGTGGCGGTGGCCAACAACCCGGCGAAGAACCCCCTGTTCGATGCCGCCGAGCGGGTGCAGCTCCTGCAGGGCTGCTGCGGCGCCTGGCCCAACGTGGAGGTGGCGTCGTTCGACGGCCTGCTGGTGGACTTCGTGCGGCAGACGGGAGCCGACGTCATCGTCAAGGGCCTTCGGGTGGTGACCGACTTCGAGTACGAGCTCCAGTTGGCCCAGATGAACCGCCGTCTGTCGGGGACGGTGACCCTGTTCGTCCCCACCAACGCCGAGTTCGGCTACCTGTCCTCCTCCCTGGTGAAGGAAGTTGCCGCCTTCGGCGGCTCCGTGGAGGGGCTGGTGCCGCCTACTGTGGTGCTGGCACTCAAGGAGCGTCTCGCAAATGAGCGATGAAGACCTCGACCGCCAGGAAGCGGTGCCGGTGCCGCCCCGCCTGGGTGAGCTGCAAGAACTGGTCGACGAGCTGATCCTCGCCGTGGAGGGGGCGCGCAACGTGCCCCTCTCTTCGAGCGTGATGCTCGACCGGAACCAGCTGCTCGACATGCTCTACCGGCTGCGCGACGAGCTGCCCGACGAGCTGCGCGCCGCCCGCTGGATGGTGCGGGAGCGGGAGGCCTTCGTGGCCCGCACCAACGAGAAGGCGCGGGAGTTGCTGGAGCGGGCCCGGCAGCGCTCGGAGCAGATGGTCAGCGAGTCGTACATCGTCAAGGAGGCCGTCGAGGAGGCCAACTCGCTCATCCGCCGCGCCGAAGCCGAAGGCACCCGGATCCGACTGGAGGCCGAGGACGAAGCCGAGCGGGCCTACGAGAGCGCCGAGGGAGTCCTGGTCGACCTCCTGGCCCAGGTGCGCCGGGTGCGGAGCGAACTGCACCAGGCCCGGGGCGGGCCGGCGGAGGCCGGGTAGACGAGGGGCCCGCCGGTACAATCGGGGTGTGCCCCGCTCTCCTCTGCGTCTGGTGGTGTCGGACCTGCTCCGGGAGCCGGGGCACCGTCGCGCCGTCGACCTGGAAGCCTCGGTCGACTGGGCTCTCGAGTTGTCCCGGGTGGATCCCTCCGTGCCGCTCCGGGCCCGGCTCGCCCTCGAAGGCACCTCGGGCGGCGTGGTGGCCCGGGGCCGGGTGGAGGTGGGGGCGCGGCACACCTGCCGCCGGTGCCTGCGCGAGTGGGGGGAGCCGGTGGAGGTGGAGGTGCTGGAAGTGCTCTCCGCCGATGCCGAGGCCGAGTATCGGCTCCACGGGGACGAGGCCGACCTGGAGCCCCCGCTGCGCGACGCCGTCCTCCTGGCCCTGCCGCTGCGCCCGTTGTGCCGCCCCGACTGCCGCGGACTTTGCGCGGTGTGCGGCGCCGACTTGAATACGGGTTCCTGCCCAGGGCACGACGAGGCACCGGAATCCCCCTTCGCCCCTCTGCGTGACCTGCTGACCTGAGCGAGTGAAACGAGGCGAATCGTCATGGCGGTCCCCAAGAAGAAGATGTCCCGCTCCCGCAGCCGGCAGCGGAAAGCGGCGTGGAAGGTGTCCCGCCCCGCCACCACGTCCTGCCCGCAGTGCGGGGCCGCCAAGGCTCCCCACCGGGCCTGCCCGCAGTGCGGCACCTACAACGGGCGGGAGGTGGTGAGCACCTCCTGAGGGCGCCGTGATCCGCATCGCCCTCGACGCCATGGGCGGCGACCGCGCCCCCCAGGAGACCGTCGAGGGCGCCGTCGAGGCGGCGCGGCGCGGGGTGGAAGTCGTCCTGGTGGGCGACGAGGCGCGCCTGCGCCCGCTCCTGGAGGCGGGGGGCGCCGACCTCCCCATCGTGCACGCTCCCGAGGCCATCGGCATGGGCGACGACGTGGCGGCCGCCATCCGCGCCAAGCGCCGGTCGTCGATCAGCGTGGCCGCCCGCCTGGTGGCCGAGGGGGCAGCGGCGGGCTTGGTCTCCGCCGGGTCCACCGGGGCCACGGTGGCGGCCGGGGCCATCCTGGTGGGCCGCCTCCCGGGGGTGGCGCGTCCCGCTCTCGCCGGCATCTTCCCGGTGGGCCGCCCCACGGTGCTCCTCGACATCGGAGCCAACCTGGAGGTCCACCCGGAGCACCTGGCCCAATTCGGGGTCATGGGGAGCGCCCTGGCCCGGGTGAGCCTGGGAGTGGAGGATCCGGTGGTGGGCTTGCTGAACGTGGGGGAGGAGGAGGGCAAGGGCCGTCCCCTGGAGAAGGAAGCCTTCGCTCTTCTCTCGGCCGCGCCGGTGCGCTTCTTCGGGAACGTCGAGGGGCGCGATCTGGGGCGGGGGAAGGCCGACGTCTTCGTCACCGACGGCTTCACCGGCAACGTCCTTCTGAAAGGCGTGGAGCAGATGGCGGCGGTGGTGGGGCAGTTGGTGCTGTCCTCCCTCGGCGAGGAGGACCCCGCGTTGCAGGCCGCCCTGCCGGCGGTGCTCCCGCGCCTGGCCGGTCTGCGGGAGCGGTTCGATCCCGACGTTCACGGAGGGGCGCACCTGCT
>VGBK01000121.1 GCA_016870535.1 Actinomycetota bacterium
GGGCCGACCCCCCATAGCCGGCCGCCCTCGCCTCCGGAAGCAGCCGCTTCGCCGATATCCGCCCCCGGGTGCTCTCAACCCTCCTGGCCACCACCCCAGCGGCCACGTCATAGTTGCGGGCCCGCCCCACCCGCTTCCCGGGGCGCTCCCCGGCCCCATATCCCTCGATGATCCGTCTCACCGTCTTGTGGGTGGTCCCGCACATCACGGCGGCCCCTCGATAAGTGCCGACCTCGCGGTAGGCCACGAACACATCCATACGTTCCCTCGCAGACTTCAATGGAACCCTCCCCGGGTAGCGACCGGACTGGCCTGACGCCGTCAGGTTCGCTGCCCGGGGACAACTCCCCGTGGATCCGTCAACGAGGGGTGGGGACCTCTACCCGGCCACCAGTGGGGACCTCGATCTGGCCACCAGTGGGGACTTTCTCATGGCCACGGACAGCCGGGCAGGCAACCACGGTCCGCCGGCGGTCCGCCACCTCGCTCCCCTCAACTCCGTCGCACGACCCGGGCCCGACGACGGTCTCGGCGACGATGCCACCTCTGAGCGGCAGTTCATCAGTCGCGATGAGGGACCTCCCCCCGGGCGCGAGGTCGGCAGTGCCACCGGTCGGGTGCCGGTTGCGGCGGCCGTCCTCCAGGGGGCCCCAGGAAGGGGGGCCGGCCGCGCGGACACCCCGGTCCCCCGCCCCCCACAGGGAAGGGCACCACCGACCCACGTCGAGCCGAGTTCAGGGGGTGATCGAGGCGAGGACCCCGAGGATGGTGGCGACGGTGTCGGGCGAGAGTGGCCCCGCCAGGGAGGGAGCGAAGACGCTGGCATAGGCCGCTTCCGATGCGGTGACGGCAAACAGCGAGTCGGCACCGTTGATCTCGGCGGTCGCGTACAGGATCTCCCGGCCGCTGTCGGAGGTGAAGGTCTCTGCGGTGACGTCGCTCACGCCCAGCAAGGCAGCCATGCTGGCCATGGCCCCCGGCAACGAACCGGCGTCGGCGAAGAGGGGCCCATAGAGGTACTCCGACGCGGCGGCGTCGCGCAACGACACGTTGGCCGTCTGCGGGATGGCCAACTCGAGGCTTCCGGACGATGCCCCCACCCCGTAGGAGATCCAGTCCGCCGGGTGCTCGACCGAGGCCCCACTGGGGAAGGTGGCGCGAGTGAGTTCGGCCGGGGCAGCTTGACTGGTGGTCGTCGTTTCGACCCCGGCAGCAGTGGTGGTGGCCTGGCCGCCGGTCGGCGCCGCCCCTGCACCGTCACCGCCGCAGGCCACCAGGCCGAGGGCGATGACCGCGAGTGCGATCCCGAGACGTGTTCTGGTGATCATCGGATTCGTTCCCTTCCTACCAGTGATGCACAGCCGGACGTCCCGCTGTGCCCGTGGCGCCAGGATAGGGAGCAGCCGAGGCAGGTCATTCATCGGGTCGCCGAGCGCCGAGTCGGCTCTGCGAGCGGCGTGGCGGAGCCGCGGCTACAGAGCCCCTCCGTCTGGCAGCAGCCGGCCGCAGTCATCCCCCGGGAACCTGCCATCCTCGGGCGGCAGGTCACTCAGTCGGGAGACTGGCCCATGCCCGCACCTCCCGGGCGGTGAGCCGTGAGGCCCCTCGGGACCCCTGACCTTCCCGTCACCCCACGACGGCGGAGGCGCCGCCCCGGCCCCTACTCCCCTACCGCCCCGTCCACCGACTCCCGGATGAGGTCGGCGTGACCGTTGTGCCGGGCGTACTCCTCGATCATGTGGACCAGGATCCAACGCAGGCTGGGCGCCTCGCCGCTCGGAAAGGCGCGCCGGGCCGACTGGCCGAGACCGCCGTGTTCCAGGGCTTCCGCCACCAGAGAGCGGGAGCGCTCCACCGTCCGCTCCCAGAGAGCGAGCAACTGCTCCGGCGTGTCCCCGGCGGCCGAGTGCCACTCCCAGTCGGGGTCCGCCTTCCAGTCCACCGTATCCCAAGGCGGCTGCTTCGCCCCGCCGTGCAGGCTCTGCCAGAACCACCAGTCCTCGACGTAGGCCAGGTGCTTGAGCAGCCCGCCCAGGGTGATCGTCGAGACGCCGACGGTGGCCTGCAGCCCGGCGGCATCCAGGCCCGAGCACTTCCAGGCCAGGGTGGCGCGCTGGTAGTCGAGGAAGCCCAGAAGGGTGGCGATCTCGTCGCCGGCGATGGGCGGCTCCGGGCGGCCGTGCTCGTCGATGTCGGCCATGGGGGACACTCCGATCCGAGGGCGGAATCGGCCGCACCTTATCGCCTCCGCCTCCCCGGGGAGAGCCGCCTTCCCTCACAGGCCAGGAACCGCGTACCCTCTCTCCCGTCAAGGAGGCTCGTTTGGCGAGACCGCGCTTGCAGATCACCGGCCCGGTGATCGACGCCCCCGACCCCATCGCCCTGGCGCGGTTCTACGCTCGGTTGCTCGGCTGGCCCATCGTCGCCGAGGAGGGCCCGCGCCCCGGGTTCCCGCCCCAGGACGGTTGGGCCAAGATCCGCTCGCCGGAAGGCAACATGAAGATCGAGTTCCAGTGGGAAGAGCACTACGTGGCGCCGACCTGGCCGGGTGCGGCCGGGCATCAGACCATGATGCTGCACCTCGACATCGAGGTGGACGACCTCGACGCCGGGGTCGAGTGGGCGCTCGCCGCCGGCGCCACCCCGGCCGCCCACCAGCCTCAGGAGGACGTGCGGGTGCTGCTCGACCCGGCGGGCCACCCCTTCTGCCTCTTCCGGGGCTGAAGGACTCCCCGCTGCCCCGGCCATCGCCGGGCGCGCCGGACTACCTTTCCGCCATGAGACTCACCTCCCCTGCCTTCGGCGAAGACGAAGCCATCCCCGAACGCTTCACCTGCGACGGCGCCGACCTCTCCCCGCCCCTCAGCATCGAAGGGATCCCCGACGGCACCGCCTGTCTGGCCCTGATCATGGACGATCCCGACGCTCCCGTGGGCACCTGGGACCACTGGGTGGCCTACGACATCCCGGCAGCCCCCGCCATCCCGGAGGGAGTGAAAGCCCTCGGCACCGCCGGGCGCAACTCCTGGCGGCGCACCGGGTACGGCGGGCCCTGTCCCCCGTTCGGCGAGCATCGCTACTTCTTCCGCGTCTACGCCCTCGACGGCCCCCTCGGCCTCAAGCCCGGGGCTTCGAAGCAGCAGGTCCTGGAAGCCATGCCGGGCCGGGTGCTGGCCGAGGCGAGCCTCATCGGCCGCTACTCCCACCGCTGAGGGTCACCCGATCTCGTCGGGACGCGCCCGCAGCCACCCGCGATGCACCACGTAGGCCACGGCACCGGCGGGGATGGGCAGCCAGAAGGCGAAGAGCCGGTAGGCGAGGGTGGCCAGGAGGGCGTCCCCCACCGCGATGCCGGAAACGGTGAGAGTGGCCGCCAGTCCCGCTTCCACGAACCCCAGGCCGCCGGGGGTGATCGGGATCATGCCGAGCACCGAGGCGGCCCCATAGGCGAGCAACACCAGGCTAAGGCGTGGCTCGGCTCCCACGCCGCGCAGGGCGGCCACCAGCACCAGGTAGTCGAGGATCCACTTGGCCGCAGCCAGGCCCACCGCCTGCCACCAGCGCCCGCCCATCGCCGCGACCAGTTCGTTGCGGGTGCGCAGCAGGCCGTCGGGGCGCACCACCCGCCCTGCGGAGAGCCGGTGCGGCACCAGGCGGCCGAGGCGCGCCGCCAGCCTGCCGGCCAGGGCCAGGGGTTGGTCGAAACGCACCAGGATCATGCCGATCGCCAAGGTCAGCGAGAACAGGAGGAGCCCGGCCAGGGCCACGGGGAGCAAGCCCCGGGGAACGGCGGCGGTCACCGCGGCCGAGACGACCCCGGCGGCCGGCAGGGCGAAGATGACCATGTTGCTGATCAGGGAGTTGGCGGTGAGGGCCGCCGCCGCCCCCGCCGGTTCCACCCCGGAGCGGCGCAGCAGTCGGAAGTAGACCGCCCCGCCCACCACCACCCCGCCGGGCACCACCCGGCTGGCGGCGTTGGCCGCCAGTTGGGTGGTCACGCTGACCGGCCAGGACAGCCCGGGCACGGCCAGGCGGGCCAGGGCCCAGACCGCGGCGAAACTGGCCGTCTCCAGGCCGAGCATCACCGCCAGCCAGGGCCAGTCGAGGCGGCCCAGTTGCGGGGCGGTGGCGAAGACCGCCACCAGTTGGGGAGCCAGGTAGAAGAGGGCGACGGCCCCGGCGACCAGCAGCAGGAAGCGCCAGGCCAGCAGCAGCACCCAGCGCTGCCGACTCCTTCTCCCGGAAGGCGAAGGGCTGCTCCCGTCGGAGACCGCAGGTTGGCGGGCCGCCATGCCCATAGGATGGCGCGTTTCGCCTGCTCTCGGGTCCAAAGGGGGCGTCGCGCCGGTCGGCACGGCCTCTTCTACACCCGTACCACCATGCCGCCCTCGCCCGGAACCCCCTCCAGCACCAGGCGCCCGGCCTCGCTTCGGGCCGATCCTCCGCCCCACAGCAGGCGCGGCTCCGCCGTCGCCACCGGCACCTCGACCCGCGGCAGCGCGGGGCCGCGGTTCACCAGCACCAGCACCTCCTCGGCCCCCAGCACCCGGGAGAAGGCGAACGCCTCCTCGCCCTGCCAGCGCAGCCGCCAGTCGCCGCGACGCAGGGCGGCCTGCGACCGCCGCAACCCTGACAGATCACGGACCAACTCCAGGAGACCCCGGTCCCAGGATTCCGGCTCATGCCAGGGGAAGGCGCCGCGGGAAGCCGGTTCCTCGCCCCCGCTCATCCCCACCTCGTCGCCGTAGTAGACGCCCGGGGCTCCCGCGGCGGTCAGTTGGAAGACGAAGGCCGGGACCACCCGGCCCCGGTCCTCGCCCGCCACATGGAGGAACCGCTCGGTGTCGTGGCTGGAGAGCAGGTTCTGGTTCGCCTCGGTGACCGCCGGCGCGTACTGCGCCAGCAGGCGGGTGAAGCCGTCGAGAAAGGCGTCGGTCCCCAGACGGCGGGTGGCGAAGTACTCCACGCAGAGGTCGCGGAAGGTGTAGTCCATGGTGGCGTCGAAGCGGTCCCCTTGCAGCCAGGGCGAGGCGTCCCCCATGATCTCGGCCAGCAGGTAGCACTCCGGGTTCGCCTGCTTGCACACCCGCCGGAAGTCCACCCAGAAGTCGGGGTCCACGTAGCGGGCGACGTCCATGCGCCAGCCGTCGATGCCATGCTCCCGCAGCCAGTAGGCCGCCACTTCGAGAAAGTAGTGCCGCGCCTCCGGGTGAGCCAGGTCGACGCGAGGCATGGTGGGCACCCCGTACCAGGCCTCGTAGGTGGGTTCCACGATCATCCCGGCGTCGGAGGCCGCCTCCACCGGGAGGCCGGTCTCCTGCTCCAGACCTGACATCACCCGGCGCAGGTAGGCCCCCCACCTGGGCTCCAGTTCGGGGGTCAGCAGGTGAGGGCGTACCTTGACCCGCGGCGGCCACTCCCCCACCGCGAACCACCCGGCGTAAGGAGAGGCCGGGCCCCGGGCCACCAGGTCGGCGAAAGCGAAGAAG
>VGBK01000122.1 GCA_016870535.1 Actinomycetota bacterium
CGCCGGGATCAGGAAGCCGAGTTCCGGCCGATCGCGCACCAGCAGGCCGGGGACGCGGGACAGAGCCGCCGCCACCAGCAGCAGCAGGCCGAACAGAGCCACCATCTTGGGCTGCTGCCAGTACTCCCGGCCCACGCGCCACAGGTACAGCACGGCGAGCAGCACCACCAGGCCTCCCACCAGGGCCATGGCCGCCAAGGACGGGCCGGCAGCTTCGGGAAGGAGGAGACCCAGCTTGTTGATGGCCTCGAGTTGGACCGCGCTCACCCTCACCCCGGCCTCGACGATGTTCTCCCCCATCACGTAGGACTTGGTCACGTCTTCCACCTCGCCCATGGCTCGCTCCCGGGCAAGCTGGGTGGCGGCGTCGTCGGGGAACAGGTTGGGCTGCAGCGAGGTGGCCACCAGGTCGGCCACTCCGGTCTCGGCGGCCAGGCGCTGCTCTTCGGGCAGGTTGCGCAGGAGGATCAGAGTGGGCGGGTCGCTCACCAGGCTGTTGCGCATCTGCTCGAGTTCGCCGGAGCGAATCCCGTTCCCCAGGTAGGTGTTGGCCAGGGTCAGGGCTTCGGTCTCCACCAGCGGGAAGATCGCCGCCTCCCCGGCCTCGAGCCGGTCGAAGTCGTCGTTGCGGATGGCGACGATCACCTCGATCGTCTCGCCCCGCAACAGGGGATGCAGTTCGCGCAGGCGGGCGATCTGCATCTCCTCCGGAGGCGGAGGGGCCAGGGTGGTGGTGGGGACGGCGGTGGTGGTGGTCGTCTCCTCGGAGGTGGTGGTCTCCTCCCCGGTGGTGGTGGTCTCCTCCTCCGGGGGCACCGTGCCCTCGGTGGTCGTGGTCTCGACCAGGGTGGTGGGGACGGTGGTGACCGGGGGGATCACCCCGGGCTCTTCACCGGGGATCTCGAGCGGGCGCGCCGCCTCGTCGGCGTTGTCGAAGAAGTCCTGGAGGCTGGCGAGCACCGCCGAGGCCGCCCTCGGGTCCGGGGTGTAGATCTGCTCCACCTCGCGTGCCGCCGCCTGGCGATCCGCCTCGGTGGCCGCATGGTCTACCACCACCACGTTGCTCGTGGCAATGAGAGTCTGCGGCGCCGGCTGTCCCTCGCGCAGGGTGACCGGCGCCACCTCCTCCCCATGGCCGGCGACGAGGACCAGGGCGACGAAGACCAGGGTCAGCGCCAGGACCACGGCCCGGAACGATCCCGAGGTGCGCGCCCACAGTCTCATCGCCCCTGCGTTCCCTCTTCGTACCGGCGGTACGCCTCGATGATGGAAGCCACGATCTGGTGGCGCACCACGTCTTCGGAGGTGAGTTCCACGAACCCCATGCCCTCGATCCCCGGCAGCACGTGACGCACCTGGCGCAGGCCGGAGCCCCGCCCGTCGGGCAGGTCCACCTGGGTGATGTCGCCGGTCACCACCATCTTGGTATTGAAGCCGAGGCGGGTCAGGAACATCTTCATCTGCTCCGGAGAGGTGTTCTGCGCTTCGTCGAGCACCACGAAGGCGTCGTTGAGGGTGCGGCCCCGCATGTAGGCCAGGGGGGCGATCTCGATGGTGCCTCGCTCGACGAGGCGCTGCGTCTCCTCGGGCCCCAGCATGTCGTAGAGGGCGTCGTAGAGGGGACGCAGGTAGGGATCGACCTTCGCCGCCACATCTCCCGGCAGGAAGCCGAGGCGCTCCCCGGCCTCCACCGCCGGCCGGGTGAGGATGATGCGGCCGACCGCCCCCGTGGTGAGGGCCTCCACCGCCACCGCCATGGCCAGATAGGTCTTGCCCGTTCCCGCCGGCCCGATGGCGAACACCACGGTGTCGGCCCGGATGGCGTCGAGGTAGCGCTTCTGGTTGAGGCTCTTGGGCCGCACCACCTTCCCCCGCCCCACGGCCACGGTGTCGGTGAAGACCCCCGCCGGGCTCGGCACCCCCGCCTTCACGAGATCGACCACCCGGCGCACCCGGTCCTCGTCGAGGGGCTGGCCTTCCCTCGCCAGCACGAGCAGTTCCTCGAACACCTGCCCGACGAGACGGGTGGTGGACTCGTCCCCGCTGATGCGCACCTCGTCTCCCCGCACCACCAGGCGAGCCCGGGGAAAGCCCTTCTCGATGAGGCGCAGCACGGCGTCGCCCTCCCCGACCACGGTGGCCAGCAGGTCGCCGGGCAAGCGCAGGTGGGCCTCAGCCGGGGAAGCCTGGATCACCGAAGGCCGCGTTGAGGAGGCACGGGGCTTTCGAGTATACCGGTGGCCCTCATCTGGCCCCGGCGGAGGCGCCGCCGCGGGCTCAGGGCTGATCGGTGAGGCCCAGGGCGGCGAGGCGCTCGGCGAAGGCCTCCTCCTTCTGCTCCAGCAGCAAGGCGAGGAGGCGCAGGTCGTCGCGCCGGATGGTGAGCACCTTCCCGTTGAAGTCCTGGCGCATCATCTGGATCGAGCGCAGGAAGCGGTCGAAGATCTCGGCCTCGGTGCCCTCGAGACGCTCCACCGCCGTCAGGTCGATGGTCACCCCGCCTCGCGGCAAGGGAATCACCGCCGTCTCTTTGCCTTCTTCGACCGGGATGAACTGGCCGATGGGCACCTGGAAGAAGGCGGCCAGGCGGCGCAGGCGGGGCAGCGACAGGCTGCGCTCACCGCGCTCGTAGGCCCCGACCACCGCCGCCTTGAACTCCCCGCCTGAGAGCCGCTGCACGTCCTGCAGGGAGAGGCCGCGCTGGCGGCGGATGCTCCGTAGCCGGGACCCCACCATCTCGCTGTACGGCATCGCTTCCATCCGCTCCCTCCGACTCCCCCGCGCCGCCGACACCGCCGCGTGTTCGACGCCGCTGCGCTGTGTGCTCATACTAGCCACAGTCTCCAGGGCGAGGAGTCCATTTCCTCCGGGAAATCGCTCGGGACCGGGTTCACCGCCGACGACGGCGGGGACGCGACCCCGGGTCGCCGCCCGGCGCCCCCGACGGCGCCCCGGCCGCGGCGAAGGCCCGCAGCGCCGCCTCCTGCCCGGGGTTGAGACGGGTAGGGACCACCACCTGCACCTCGACCAGCAGGTCCCCCCGGCCCCGCCGCCGCAGCCGCGGCATCCCCAGGCGGGAGAGTTTGAACACCGTGCCCGGCTGGGTGCCGGGCGGGACCTCGAGGTCGATCTGCTCGCCGTCGACCGTGGGTACCTTGAGAGCCGCCCCGAGCGCCGCCTCGGCCACCCCCAGGCGAAGCCGGTGCACCAGATCGGCTCCGTGGCGTTCGAAACGCTCGTCGGGCCGCACCCGGATCTCCACATAGAGATTGCCGGGCCGCGCCCCCGGTTCGCCGGCGCTGCCGCGCCCGGTCAGGCGCAGCCGGGCCCCGTCCTCCACCCCGGCGGGGATCTCCACGGCCACGGAGACTTCCTCGGCCACCGCCCCCGACCCCCGGCACCCGGCGCAAGGACTGGTCACCAGGCGGCCGCGGCCGCGGCACTTGTCACAAGGGGCGATCGACACGGCCGTTCCCAGGAAGGTCTGGCGGCTGACGCGCACCGAGCCGTGCCCGGCACAGCGGTCGCAGACTTCCGGAGAGGTCCCCGGTGCGGCGCCATCGCCCCCGCACTCGCGGCACTCCACCAGGGCCCGATAGCGCACTTCCCGGGTGGTGTCGACGGCGGCTTCCGCCAGCGACAACTCCACCGTGACCCCCAGGTCGGCCCCGGGCGCCGGCCCCGTCCCGCCGGCCCCGACGCCGAAACCGAACCCGCCCCCGAAGAAGCGGGCGAGGAGGTCGTCGATCCCGGCGAAGGAGGAGAAGAGGTCGCCGAACTCGACCCGCCCACCCCGGTCGTAGGCGGCGCGGCGCTGGGGGTCGCTCAGCACCTCGTAGGCCAGGGCGACCTCGCGGAAGCGCTGCTCGGCGGCCGCGTCGCCCGGGTTGGCGTCGGGGTGGGTCTCCCGAGCCCGGCGGCGGAAGGCCCGCTTGATATCGTCCTGGGTGGCGTCGCGGCCCACCCCCAGGACTTCGTAGTAGTCGACCACCTCAGCCGCCCAGGGTGTCGCCGAGGGTGTCGCCGAGGGCGCCGCCCACCTCCTCGACCGTCTCTATGGCCCGGCGGTAGTCCATGCGCCGCGGCCCGAGGAGCCCGACCCGGCCGGTCGCCCCGCCCGCCTCGTAGGGCGCGGAGACCACCGCCAGATCCTCCTCCCCGGAGGCCACTTCGGCGCCGAGGCGCACCGTCGTCTGCCGGGAGGTGTCGTCGACCAACTGCAGCACAGACGCCTCGCGCTCCAGCATCGCCAGGATGCGCTGCAGCTTGGCCAGGTCCTCCCAGAGGGTGGCCAGCAGGCTGGTCCCGCCCAGGAACACCGGCCGGTCGGCGCGGGCCGCCTCGGCCACCGCCTGCCGCGCCCGCTCCACCAGCCGGGCCACGGGCGCCGGCAGGTGGAGCCCGGCCTCCGGGTCCTCACCGGGACAGTGCTCGAATGCCCGGCCGGCCAGCGTCTCCTCCAGCACCCGCTGCGCCCGCGAGACCTCGGCCGGGGCCACCGGGGTGCCCAGGCGGAGGAGCGACTGGGTCACCCGGCCCCGCTCGGTGACCAGCACGAGCAGCACCGTGTCGGGCCCCACCGGCAGCAGATGGGCGTCGCGCAGGGTCTGGCCCTGCACCGGGGGCCCGATCACCACCGACGGGTAGTGGGCCACGTCGGCGAGCAACTCCGAGGTCTGCTTCAGCATCCGGTCCAGTTCGAGGTGGATGGAGGCGAAGAACTGCTCCACCCGGGCGTGGCCGCTGGGCCGCTGCGGCCCCGCCGCCAGGTGGTCGATGTAGTAGCGGTATCCCCGGTCGGTGGGGACGCGGCCCGCCGAAGTGTGGGGCTTGACGACGTAGCCCTCGTGCTCGAGGACCACCATCTCGTTGCGGATGGTGGCGCTGGAGCAACGCAGCGGGCTGTGGTCGAGAATGGTGCGCGAGCTCACCGGCTCGCCGGTGCGGATGTGCTCCTCGACCAGCGCCGCCAGGATGGCCGCCTTGCGCTCGTCCAGCATTGCCGCTTCAGGTTAGCAGGCGGCCTCGATTGCTAGCAGTCGCCTGCGGCGAGTGCCAGCACGGCGCGGGCCACCTCGTCTCCCAGCAAGGGGCGCGCCACCGCGAGGCGCCCACCCCGCTGCTCCAGGATGCCGGCGGCCAGCAGGCGGGCCCCGGAGGCAGAGGCGACCAACCGCTCGCCGGCCTCTCCCGCTTCCGCCCCGGCGGCGCGGCGCAGGCCGAGCATCAGGCGCTCCCGTTCCCGCTCCCACGGGCCCAGGGTCTCCTCCCCCGACACCGGCGATCCCCCCGCCTCGAGGCGTTCCACGTAGCGGTCCACCCGGCGGAGGTTCCACGAGCGCGTCCCGGCACGGTGGCGGTGCGCCCCGGCGCCGAACCCCTCGTACTCCCCCTGCGCCCAGGTGATCAGGTTGTAGAGGCAGGGGTGGCCCGGCCGGGCGAAGTTGG
>VGBK01000123.1 GCA_016870535.1 Actinomycetota bacterium
CTGGGCCTGGATCATCACGTCGAGGGCGGTGGTGGGCTCGTCGGCCACCACCAGCCCCGGGCCGCAGGCCAGGGCCAGGGCGATCATGGCGCGCTGCCGCATGCCGCCGGAGAACTCGTGGGGGTATTCCCCGGCCCGGTCCCGCCCGATCCCCACCTTCTCCAGGAGATCCCCCGCCCGGGTCGCCGCCTCGTCGGCCCCTACCGCCGGGTCGTGCAGGCGGATGGCCTCGGCGATCTGCCAGCCGACCGTCTTCACCGGGTTGAGGGCGTTCATCGCCCCCTGGAACACCATGGAGAACCGGCGCCAGCGCATGGGGCGCAGGTCGGCGGGGCGCAGGGCCGCCAGGTCGCGGCCCTCGAACCACACGTTCCCCCCGGCGATGGCTCCCCCCGGGGGCAGCAGCCTCAGGGCGGCCAGCATGGCGGTGGTCTTCCCGCAGCCGGACTCGCCCACCAGGCCCAGGGCCTCGCCGCGCCGGAGGTCCAGCGAGACCCCATCGACGGCCGCCACCCGCAGGCCGCCGACTTCGAAGGTCACTCTCAGGTCCCGTATGCCGAGCAGCGCCTCGGGGCTCTCGGGGGGACGGCCCGGCGTGACCACCGGCGCCGGCTCCCGCTCCAGGTAGTGGCGGCCGAGGCGGGGGTTCAGCAGGTCCTCGAGGGCGTTCCCCAGAAGGGTGGTCCCCAGCACCACCCAGACGATGGCCAGGCCGGGCGGGATGAGGGCCCACCAGGCTCCCGCCGACACCGCGCCGCGGGTGAAGGCGAAGTTGAGCATCTGCCCCCACGAGATGAGGGTGGGGTCGCCCAGGCCGATGAAGGCGAGAGTGGACTCGCTGAGGATGGCCAGCGAGATCACCAGGACGGTGTTGGCCAGCATCAGCGGCACCACCTGGGGGAGGACGTGGCGCCACAGGATGTAGCGGTCGGAGCCGCCCACCGCCCGGGCGCGCAACACGAACTTGCGCTCCCGGACCGTGAGGGTCTGGGCCCGCACCAGGCGGGCGGTGGTGGTCCACCCCAGGACGCCGATGACCAGGATGATGTTGCGCAGGCTCTGGCCCACGATGGCCACGATGACGATCTGCAACGCCAGGTCGGGGATCACCAGGAAGAAGTCGGTGAAGCGCATGAGCAGATTGCCGGTGCGCCCGCCCCGGAACCCGGCCACCAGGCCGATGAGGCCGCCGATGAAGAGCGAGATGAGGGCGGCGGAGAACCCCACGATGAGCGAGACCCGGGAGCCGTAGATGAGAGAGGAGAGCACGTCGTCGCCCCCGTCGTCGGTGCCCAGCAGGTGGGCTCCCGACGGCGGGGCGTAGATGTCCTCGATGGTCGGGCGCGACGGGGCGTAGGGGTCGTAGGGCGCCAGAAGGGGAGCGAAGACGGCTACCGCCACGGCGACGAGGAGCATGACGGCCCCGGTCATGCCCATCTTGGAGCGCCGGAAGCGGGCCCAGCCCTTCATGACTCGGTCACCCTCGGGTCGAGCCGCAGGTAGACCAGTTCGGCGATGAGGTTGGCCAGCACCACCGAGACGGCCAGCAGCAGGAAGGCTCCCTGGAGCACCGGGTAGTCGCGCTGGGCCACCGCGTCCACCGTGAGCTTCCCCAGTCCGGGCCAGGAGAAGACCGTCTCCACCTGGATCGCCCCGGAGACGGTGAAGCCCAGGTTGAGGGCGATGAGGGTGACGATGGGCAGCATGGCGTTGCGGAAGCCGTGGCGGCGGATGATCTGGAAGGTGGTCAGGCCCTTGGCCTTGGCGGTGAGGATGTAGTCCTCCGAGAACACCTCGACCACCGAGGAGCGCATGATCAGCATGTACTCGCCCAGGAGGACCAGGGCGAAGGTCAGGGTGGGCAGGATGAGGTGCCGGAGCACGTCACCGGCGGCGGCGAAGAAGGTGGCGTGGTCGGCGCCGATGGTGATGCGCCCTCCGGTGGGCAGCCCCAGGTAGCGGCTCCCTCCGAAGAGCAGCAGGATGCCGAGGAAGAAGGTGGGTAAGGCCCAGGTGAACAGGGCGAACATGAGAGCCGACACATCCAGCTTGGTGCCCCGGCGCCAGGCGGCCACCAGTCCGAGCAGGACTCCGAAGAAGATGGCCAGGACCTCGGCGGGGAGCACCAGCCACAGGGTGTTCACCATGGCGGTGCCGAGCAGGTCGGTCACATTGCGGTTCTTGTAGCTGTAGGAGGTGCCCAGGTCCCCTTGGGCCAGCGCCCCCAGGTAGCGGAAGTACTGAGTGTCGAACGGGTTGCCCCCCGCGGTGTTGAACAGCACCGGCTTGTCGAGGCCGAAGCGCTGCTGCAGGGCGGCCACCGTCTGAGGGCTCAGGCGCGGGTCCTTGATACCGGCCTTGGCCGGGTCGCCGGGGAGGACGCGAAAGAGGAAGAAGTTGAAGGTGATCACCACGAAGATGGTGACCGCCGCCCAGAGGGCCTTGCGCAGGAACAGCGAGCCGCGGGTCATGAGAGGGTTCGGGGAGGGGCCGGCCGGCCCCTCCCCGGTGGGTCTCCGTTTGTTAGCCGGCCGGGCGGACGAAATTCAGGCTGGACGGGTCCTCGAGGGCGAGCCGTTCGGCGTCGTCGCGCCAGCCGACGAAGCGGTCGTGGCGGTAGGCCTGGCTCGACAAGGCGCAGAACGGGATGATGTAGGGGACGTCCTCCAGCAGGAGGCGCTGCATTTCGTGCACCATGCCGAGGCGGGTGTCGAGATCGGTCTCGGCCTGCTGGGCGGCGAACAGGGCGTCGTAGGCCGGGTTGCAGTACCCGGTTTCGCTGGTGCCGGTGGGGACCTCGGCGCAGGTGAGCACGCTCAGCAGGAACCCGGGGTCGGGATCCGATCCCCAGCCCCACATGATGACGTCGTAGTCGAAGCCGGGGCAGCACACCGACGTCAGGGTGTCGGAGTCGAGCACCTGGATCTGCAACTCGACGCCCACCTGCCGCCACCAGCCCGCCAGGGTCTGGGACAGCCGGGGGCCGACGTCGGAGTCGGCGGGGTAGTTGTAGCGGAAGCGCAGCTCCCGGCGATTGCCGCAGTCCATCGCCGCCGGGCACTCGCGGACACCGTTCCCGTCGGCGTCCAGGTAGCCCGCCTCATCCAGGAGGCGGTTGGCTTCGTCGAGGTCGAAGGGGTAGTCCTCGAGGGAGTCGTTGAACCACTCGCCCAGGCCGGTGGGGACGATGGCCAGGCCGGGAGTCCCCAGGCCCAGGAGCAGCGTGTCGATCAGTTGCTGCTTGTCCACGGCATGAGCCAGGGCGCGGCGCACCGCCCGGTCGCGCAGCGCCGGATGACCCGAGCACACCCCGTCGTCGGCGGGGCAGTTCTCCGGGTCGACCACGTTGAAGAAGATGTCGGTGAGGTCGGGGGCCAGCGGCTCGCCGGTGGCCACAGTGATGGTCGGGTTGGCCTCCAGGGTGGGGATGGCCGTGTTCGGGTACTCGGTGATCATGTCCACGTCGCCGTTGATCAGAGCCTGCACCCGGGCGTCGGCGTTCTCGTAGGTCAGGAAGATGACCTCGTCCACGATGGGGGCCCCGCCCCAGTAGTCCTCGTTGGCGGCGAGGCGCACGTACTCCCCCTGGCGGTAGTCGGTGAGCCGGAACGACCCCGAGCCGATCATCGCCGCGTTCTCGAAGGTGGCCGGGTCCTCGTTCTCCCAGAGGTGCTTGGGGAGGACGAACATGAAGACCATGCGGCCCTCGAAGCTCCCGGTGGGCACGGTCTTGGCGATGGTCACCGTGGTCGGGTCGGGGGCTTCGATGACCTCGTCGCCGTCGAAGTAACTCGACATGTAGACGAAGAAGTCGGCGCTGTCCCGGTACAGCTCCAGGGAGAACTTGACGTCCTCGCTGGTCAGCGGGGTGCCGTCGTGGAAGGTGACCCCTTCCACCAGCTTCATGGTCCAGGTGAGCTCGTCCTCGGACACCCACCAGTCCTCGGCGATCTCCGGGATGTAGTTCCCGTCCAGGTCGAGGGTGATGGGGGTGTCGTAGACGAGTTCGTAGAGAGTGTAGTCCTCGGTCAGTTCCCCGAGGCCGGGGTTGAGATCGGTCGGGGCCCCGCCCCACCCGATGCGCACCGTCCCCCCGGTAGCCTCCGAAGGAGCCGTGGTCGTCGTCACCGGCTCGCCCCCGGTCGTCGTCGAGGCGCCGGTGGTCGTGGTCTGGTCACCCCCGGTGCCTCCGCAAGCGGCCAGGATCAGCAGCAGCCCCAACAGCAGTGCCGGCGTGCGGTACTTCATGTCGCATCCTTTCCCTCCGCCCGGCCCCCCGGCTCGTGAGCGAGGGCCCTCCCGGGCTCCAAGCCGCCGGGTGCCAACGGCCGACCCGGCCTGTCGCGCCGACCCTACACGGCGAGCCGGCCGCCTGCCCGGGGGAGCCGCTCACATCAGGTGCCAGTCGAGGAACCTCTCCAGCCGGCGGTAGAAGTGCAGTTGCGGCTCGCGCCGCAGGAAGCCGTGGCCTTCGGTGGGGTAGGTGAGGTACTCGAAGGTCTTGCCCTCCCGCCGCAGCGCATCCACCAGTTGCGCCGACTGGCGGGGAGGAACCCGGTCGTCGGCTTCACCGTGGGCCACCAGCAGCGGGCGGGTGATCCGGGCGACGCGATGCAGCGGCGACCCGGCCCGGTAGGCGTCGGGGGCCTCGGCCGGGCGGCCCATCATCCGCTCCAGGTCCTCGCGGCCGACCCGGTCCCCCTCGGCCCAGGAGGTGGCGATGTCGCTGTCGCCGAACTTGGCCACCCCGCAGGCGAAACGCTGCTGCGGGTCGTCGGCCAGCGAGGCCAGTGCCAGGTAGGAGCCGTAGGAGGCGCCGAAGATGGCCAGGCGACGGGGGTCCACCCAGTCGAGAGCGGCCAGGTAGTCGGCGGCCGCCAGGCAGTCGGCGGTGTCGGCCGTTCCCCACACCCCGCGATTGGCCCGCTCGAAAGCCTGCCCGTAAGAAGTGCTGCCGCGGAAGTTGACCGCGAACCAGGCGTAGCCCTTGTTGATGAAGTACTGGGCGTGGCCGTCCCACTCGTCTCCGTAGAAGGAGGTCGGGCCGCCGTGGGGGTACACGACGGCGGGCACCCTCCGGTGGTCGGCGGCGGGGGGCTTGAACAGGAAGCCTTCGATCTCCAGGCCGTCGGCGGAGCGGTAGGACACCCGCTCCGGCGTGACGTAGGGGGCGGCGGCCACCGCCGCCGGGACTCCTTCGAGGAGAGTGGTTGCCGGGCCGCCGGGCTCGACCCGCACCAGGCGGGGCGGGGTGCGGTGGTCCTCGTGGACCGCCACCAGGCTGCCGTCCTCGGCCCATTGGGGGCGCGACCAGGTGCCCCCGGGGGCCGCCGGCGTCACCGTCCCCGACCCGGGGTCGACCAGGACGAGGTCGCTCCGACCCGCCCGGGTGCGCACCGCGGCGATGACTCCGCCGTCGGGCCGCCAGCAGGGCGCCGAGAA
>VGBK01000124.1 GCA_016870535.1 Actinomycetota bacterium
CCTGGTCACGAATGGAGGAACGGGCGCCCTGCACATGGCGGTGGCTTCGGCCGGAGTGCAGGCGGGAGAGGAGGTCATCACCAGCGCGTACTCATACTGGGCCAGCGCAGCCAGCATCCTGCACCAGAACGCGATCCCGGTCTTCGCGGACGTCGATCCCCTGACGACCACCATCGACCCCGCGAGCATCGAGGAGCGGATCACCGAGCACACGACCGCGATCCTGCCCGTGGACATTCACGGGATGCCGGCGGACATGGACCCGATCCGCGAGGTCGCGCGGAAGCACGGGCTGCTCGTGGTCAGCGACTGCTGCCAGGCGCATGGGGCCGCCTACAAGGGCCGCAAGGTGGGAAGCCTGGCCGACACGAGCGGGTTCAGCCTGAACCGCTCGAAGAACCTGACCGGCGGCGAGGGGGGCCTGGTCACCACCGACAGCGATGAGTTCCACCGGCGCGCCGAGGCGATGCTGCGCTTCCAGAACGTGACGGACGAGGAGGGGGCGGTCGTCTTCTCGGGCCTGGGCTTCAACTACCGCCCGCACGAGTTCATCAACGCCTTCGTCGTCAGCCAGTTCAGTCGCTTCGAGGCGCTCAATGACGCGCGCAAGCAGATGGCGGGCTACCTCACGGCAGCCTTCGCCGAACTCCCCGGCGTGTCCGGTCCGCACACCCCCGAGTATGCCGAGCCCGTGTACTTCTCGTACCTCTGGGAAGCCCGACCCGAGGAGCTGGCCCTCGACATCCCCGCCTCGAAGCTCCGGAAGGGTCTCTGCAAGGCGCTCGCCGCCGAAGGCGTGCCGGCAGGTCCCGCGCAAGCCAACCCCGTACCGGGCGAGGGCGTCTTCCAGGCGCAGTTCGGCTACGGCCGAGGCTGCCCGTGGAAGTGCCACGACCGTGAGGTGACGTATCGCATCGAGGACTACCCGGGTACGCTGGAGATCTGCGCCTCACGGGCCTTCCTGGGAGGCGTGTACCACCCCAACGGCATGGACCTGATGAAGCTGTATGTGGACGCCTTCAGCAAGGTCCTGGAGCACCTTGACCGCGTGCTCGAGCTGGCCGAGGAAGCGTAGCCTGCGCTCGGGCAGGGAGTGGGGGAGAGGCGCTCGGCGCGGTTGGGGCGGGAACAGCCTTTGGGGTGTCAGACCTCGGGGGAGGCGTCTCGTTTCGACACGCGCCGACGCCTTCGGCGGCGACGCTTCTGGCGCACGTAGTGCGTGACCAGTCCCCCGGCAGCTCCCAGCACGAAGACGACCAACGGGACCCACACGACCGCGAGAGCGCGCACCACGGACGTGCCCAGCGAGCCAACGGCGCTCCCCATGGCATCGGCGCCCGCTGCGGCCTGGCCCGACTCCACCAGTCGCCAGATCCCGTACACGACGCCCGCCGCCAGCAGCGCGATGGCGCCGCCGATGAGCGTAGCTCGGGACCTCTCTGCCTGACGTTCCTCCGAGCTCTTGCGCCGCGAGCGGCGAATCCGCGACCAGTCGGTCTCGCACGCCGGGCAGGTGGCGGCTCCTCGCGAGATCGTCACGCCACAGAAGCAGACGCGGCTCTGCGCCCGTCCGCACTCGGGGCAAACGTCAGGTGTGGCCGCGTGCAAGAGAGCCTTGCAGCGGTAGCACTGTCGTGGGGTCTCGACGATGACAGCCTCAGCGGCTTCCGGCATTGCGGAGCAATCCTCGTTTGTGCTCAACCCATCTTCGCTCAAGGCGGTACCGCCCGAGTGAAGACGAACACCTCGTGGCTCTGCTCAGACTCCTGGGCCGACGAGCCTGTTCGGCGCTTGACTTCCCTGGGAGGTGACCATCCACCTCCTCTCGGCGGGAGACCCTCATACTCTGACCCCTCAGCAGCCATCAACGCAATGTGAGATGGATCACTTCAGGCCTGGGGGGTGGTGCCTCGCGATCCGGCCGGCGGCCCTCGTCCTCGCTCGGCTATGTAATGCCCTCGAGGCTGCAGTACTTCCCCAATGCCGTGTCCCGCATTGGCTTCGGGAAGCCTCGCAGGCAGACGGTCAGGATGGGCGGCCGGTAGGCTGGCGAGTGCGCGTCGGTGGCGATGAGATGGACCAGGCCGTCTTTGACCATCTGCTGGCACAGCCGGCGCATCCGCCTGCCGACCTGGCCCCCGATGGCATCGGCGTTGGCCTGGACCAGACCACCTTGCTCGACGAACCGCCGCACGAAGGTCAGCCCGGCTTCTGTCACGGCGAGGCGTTCGCCATGGGCCAGGATCGGCTGGATCCCCATCACCCGCAACTGGAAACTCACCTCCAGCGCGTAGAGGGGGATGGGTTCGGTGGGGACCTCGATGAGCAGGTAGTGGCGCTCGCCGCCGAAGGTGACGAGCTTCCCGGCCTCCGCCTTGGAGGGCAGCTCCAGGTCGAGGTAAGCCTCGCAGCCCGCCAGCACCGTGACCGGCAGCCCCTCGTCCGCCGCGCGCTCGTTCACGCGCTGCACCAGGGCGCGGATCAGGTCCGGCGGGGGCTCCCCGAACCGCCCGGCGAAGTGCGGAGTGGCCACGATGGTGCGGATGCCGTCGGCCTCGGCGATCCGCAGCATCGCGAGGGCCTCGTCCATGGTCTGCGGCCCGTCGTCCAGGCCGGGCAGGATGTGGCAGTGGATGTCAAGCATGGAGGTGGCGCCAAGGCTCGACGACCCGAACCTGCAGACCCTCACGAGCGATGCGGTAGGGGATGGCGCGGGCGCCGGCGGCTTCCAGGGCGACCTCGACCATAGGCCGGCGGCCCGGAGCGGTGAAGGTGGTCATGCAGCCACCGCCGCCGGCGCCACAGACGCGGCTGGAGATGGCCCCGGCCTCGCGGGCAGCCGCCATCAGGCCCTCGATGCAGTCGTTGGTGACCCCCTCCGCCAGGCGGCAGCGGTTCGCCCATTCCTCGGCCAGCAGCTCCCCGAAGCGGTCCAGGTCATGGTCGATGAACGCCTCCCGCATCCCGACCGCGGTGGCCTTGATGGCCTCCATGTTCGCCCTTGTGGTGCCGAGATCGTCGATGTACATCTTCAGCATGTTCCAGTTGCTGGTGCCGGAGAACCGGCACTCGCCGGTGAACGAGAGGACGAGCCGGTCCTCGAACTCCCGCAGGAAGTCCTCGCCGACGTCCAGGGGCTCGAGAACGTCCCCCTTCACATCGAACCAGATCGCGTTGATCCCGCCGAAACACGCCGGGTAGTAGTCCTGTCGGCCGGTCGGCACCCGCACGTTCTGGGCCTCCAGGTCCGCGCTGTAGCCGATCATGGTCATCGGGTCAGGGCCGCCCCCGTTCAGCTTGAGTAGGGCCCCGGTGGTGGCGATGAGAAGCGAACTGGACGCCCCCAGTCCCGAACCATGGGGCGCGTCGTTGTGGGTCTCGATGGTGACCCCGACGGAGGGGCGGTAGAACCTCACCAGGCGCGCGACCAGGTCCATCGGCCCGCCAAGGGCCAGAGCGTCAACCGATTCGGCCTCCTCCTCCATCCCGCTGTCCAGGGACACCAGGCGGACGTGACCGTCGCCATTCGTGGTCAGGCGGACCTTGCTCTGGACCGTGATCGCGGCATTGACCGTGATCCCGCCCTCCTCGAAGAGGTACAGCGGGTAGATGTCAAGGGTCCCGCCGGCCAGGTCAATCCTGGAGGGTGCAACGGACTCGATGACCATGCGCGACCTCCCAAGGGCCTTCGTGTCGGCGCCGCCGGGAGAGGGGGTTCGTCGGCACCCCCTGCCGGGCCTCCCAAAGCGGCCCTGCGATCAGCGGGCCGGCTGCCGGCAGGGAGGTGGAGCAGCAGCATGGGTTGAGGAGGTGTGCTGAATCGCGCGGGGCAGTCCCGCCTAGTCGGGACTGCCCCGCGAGTTGGCCCCGCGCAGAGCGTGGGCTTACCAGTTGCTGTAGTTCGTGCCGTCCACGGCGGTGCCGGACTTCGCCTTCACCGCGCCGGAGGTGGCGGTGTAGGTCCAGTCGGTGCCGACAACGTTCGCGCCGGTGATCGGGTTCTTCGGCAGGTTGCCGTCGGCGGTCGTCAGGTAGGGGCCACGGAAGTCGGCGGCATTGATCGTGACGCCGTTGCCACCCGTGGCGGGTGCCGAGGTCGCCATGATGTCCGTCAGAGCGGCCGGGTAGTCGCCGCACTGCGCCTGGAAGAGACCAATCGCGTTGCGAATCTCCTGGAGGTGGGCCCGCAGGCTGGCTTCGCGCGCTTCACGGCCGGCGCCGAGCAACCTGGGGACGACGATCGCCGCGAGGATGGCGATCACGACGATGACGATCAGGACCTCGATCAAGGTGAAACCGCTGCGTCGCTTCATGGTGGGTGAGCCTCCCCTGGGTTGGATTTCGTCGTGGTTCCGGACCGTGAGCAATCCCTGCGTGGGCTGGCGCTTGGCGCGGGGCCCGTCCGTCGCTGGTTGTCTCCGTCGTCCACTCCACGACAGCGCTCTAAGCGCTTCCGAAGCCCGTATACCGCATTCATGGATTCCGCCCACAAGACTTTTTCGACCGAAGGGGTCTGTGAGGGCGGTCACATGCCGGCCCTGGAGCTGGACGGGGGCGCGACGGGGGAAAAGGGCGGGTTACTGAGTTTCGTGTAGATAGGGGAACTCGTGGGGCGGGCATTCTTGCCCGCCATGGGCCATTGGCGGGCAAGAATGCCCGCCCCACGAGTTCGCTCCTTGTTCCCCAAGATACACGAGACTCAGTAGTGGGGTCCTGCGAGCAGTTCCAGGCCGCAGAGGAGGGGAGGGGCCTGGGTCCCGGGCGCAGGCGTGAGTGTGATTACGAAGTCGTCTGTGATGGGCACATCCGTGAAGTCCTTCACTACCACGCTGCGGGGCGTCTCGGCTGCGGCAACGATGTCGAAGCCGCTCAGGACCTCCTGGCCCTGGAGTGCGACGGAGAACACCCGCTCGCCCGGTGGGCGGTCGTCCGGCTCGGCGAAGTACAGCCGGACGGTGTAGGGCTGCGGCGCAGGGAAGGCGCCCTGGGTGGATGCAGGCCAGTCGAGGGTGGTGGTCAGTGCGTTCCGCAGGTAGGCCTCCACGGCCTCCGCCGGCTTGTCGGCCGGCTGCAGGAACGGACGGATCGTGAGCGTGCCCGCGCCCTGCAGGCCGGAAGCCCCGACCCAGCTCATCGAGCCCTGGAACAAGGCCGAATGCCGCCGGAACCACCGTGGTCCGTCACCCGACCAACGCACCGGGACGTCGGGCGAGGGCCCGCCGACGCTGGGAACCTCGATGAAGAACGTGCCGTCCTCCGCCATCCGGTTGCCGGGCGCGCCCAGGTTCAACCCCAGCCGCACGACGGGCGTCGGCTGGGCGGGCGGTGGGTAACTGTCGAACGACCACTGGTCAGCGCCGGGGTCGTGCACGAGCGCCAGGGAGCTCTGGTTCTGGTACGAGCAGGTACACGTC
>VGBK01000125.1 GCA_016870535.1 Actinomycetota bacterium
CCCAAGGCGAAGATGGTGTTCGCCAGGTCGTACAGCGCCCACGACCCAATGCTGAGAGGAGTGGGCCGCCAGGTCACTGCGGGAATGTATCACGGCCCCTCTATCATCCGGTCGAGACGGGGTAGCGGGTAACAGGGCCGGAGTCAGCCGGCGATCCAGGCCGCAGGAGAACCGCGTGTACCGCATCGTGGAGAAGCAGGAACTCGCCCCGGGCATCAAGCAGATGGTGGTCGAGACCCCCCACGTCGCCCGCAGGGCCCGCCCCGGGCAGTTCGTCATCGTGCGCTTGGACGCGCCGGGGGAGCGGATCCCGCTGACCATCGCCGACCACGACACGGCGCAGGGCACGGTCACCCTGGTGGTCCAGGAGGTGGGGAAGACCACGGCGCAGATGGGCACCCTGGAAGTGGGAGACACCATCGCCACCGTCGCCGGGCCCCTGGGCCATCCCACCGAGATCGCGGCATACGGAACCGTGGTCTGCGTCGGGGGCGGGGTGGGCATCGCTCCAGTCTTTCCCATCGCCCGGGCGCTGCAGACGGCGGGGAACCGGGTCCTGTCGATCATAGGGGCCCGCTCCCGCAACCTCCTCTTCTGGGAGGAGCGAATGGCCGCGGTCTCAAACGAACTCATCGTCTGCACCGACGACGGCTCCTACGGCCGACCCGGCCTGGTGACCGAGCCTCTGCGAGAACTGCTGGAAGCGCGGCCCGGCGAGATCGCCCGCATATGGGCCATCGGCCCGGCCGTCATGATGAAGTTCGTCTCCCGCACCACGGAGCCCTTCGGGGTGCCCACCACGGTGAGCCTCAACACGGTGATGATCGACGGCACCGGCATGTGCGGCGGGTGCCGGGTAGTGGCCGGCGGCGGGGCCCAGTTCGTCTGCGTCGACGGCCCCGAGTTCAGCGGCTGGCAGGTGGACTGGGACCTCCTGCTGTCGCGCCTGCAGTACTACCGCCCCCAGGAACAGGAGGCCTTCGAGCAGTGGCAGCGGGGCGCCTGCCGCGTCGAGGAGACGACCGCCTGATGCCCCGGATCATCCCCACCCGCACCCCCATGGCCGAGCAGCCGCCGGCCCAGCGCATCCACAACTTCGACGAGGTCCCCTACGGCTACACGCCCGAGGAGGCCAAAGCCGAAGCGGCGCGCTGCCTCCTGTGCAAGCGGCCCACCTGCATCGACGGCTGCCCGGTGCACATCAACATCGTCGGCTTCCTGGAACTGACCGCAAAGGGCGACTTCCGCGGGGCCATCAACCTCATCAAGGAGTCCGATGCGCTGCCGGCCATCACCGGCCGGGTCTGCCCGCAGGAGACACAGTGCGAGCAGGTTTGCGTGATGGGCCGCAAGTACCAGCCGGTGGCCATCGGTCGCGTGGAGCGCTTCCTGGCCGACTGGGAGGCCTCGCGGGGCGACCTGTCGGTACCGGAGTTGGCGCCGCCCACCGGGAAGACGGTCGCGGTGGTAGGAGCCGGGCCGGCCGGGCTCACCGTCGCCGCCGACCTGGCCCGGCTGGGGCACCGGGTCACCGTGTTCGAAGCCCTGCACGAGGCCGGCGGCGTGCTGGTCTACGGCATCCCCGAGTTCCGGCTCCCCAAGGCCATCGTGCAGCGCGAGGTCAACTACGTCTGCAACCTCGGGGTGAGCCTCATCAAGGACTTCGTGGTCGGCCAGACGGCCACCCTCGACGAGCTCCTAGAGGACTACAACGCCATCTTCCTGGGGTCGGGAGCCGGCCTCCCCTGGTTCCTCGACATACCCGGGGAGAACCTCAGCGGGGTCTACTCGGCCAACGAGTACCTCACCCGTTCGAACCTGATGAAGGCTTACCGCTTCCCGGAGTACGACACCCCGATCGCCCGGGGCCGCCGGGTCATCACCATCGGTGGCGGCAACGTGGCCATGGACGCCTGCCGCACCGCCCTGCGGCTGGGAGCCGAGGAGTCGATGGTCGTCTACCGCCGCTCCCGCGACGAGATGCCCGCCCGAATCGAGGAGATCCACCATGCCGAGGAGGAGGGCATCCGCTTCATGTACCTCACCACCCCGGTGGCCATCCACGGCGACGATCAGGGTCAGGTGAAGGAGTTGGAATGCCTGCGCAATGAGTTGGGCGAGCCCGACGCGTCCGGGCGGCGGCGGCCTGTGGCCGTCGAGGGATCCAACTTCCGCGTCCCGGCAGACATCGTGATCATGGCCATCGGCCAGAGCCCCAGCCCACTGATCCCCCGCACTACGGCCGATCTACAGACACAGCGCGACGGGGTGGTGGTCATCGACGAGGCCACCGGCAAGACATCGATGAAGGGCGTGTTCGCCGGTGGTGACGTAGCGACGGGCGGAGCCACGGTGATCCTGGCCATGGGCCAGGGGCGCACCGCCGCCGCCGCCATCCACGACTACCTGAAGACGGGGGTCTGGTAGCCGCCACCCCGGCGGGAAGGCGCCGCTCGGCCGCCGGGAGCAGCCGGGGCAACTACCTCAGGCGGCGACGCGCCGATCGCCCCCGCCGCAACGCGGGCAGGTGGGCTCCGGGCAGCGCTCCACGCATTCCGCCCGCAGGCCGGCGGACGCCAGCAGGGCCACCACCGCCTCGGCGGCGACCCGGCGCGCTGACCGCTCGGAGAAGTCGGCGTCGGTGTTCTTCATGATCACAAGGTATCCGGCAGGAGTGACAAGAAAGTGACCGCCGGGTGAAGCACGAGGCAGGTCTTCCCTGCGGCGGCGGCAACGACGCTTATCCTGCCCGCCGTGCGCTTCCTGGTGGCCGGTTCCATCAACGTTGAGACGACGGTGCCCGTCGAGGGGTTCCCGATGGAGTACCTGCCGGTCCGCTACCCCGCCGGCATCGCCTCCGCCGTATCCGGCGTCGGCTGGAACATCGCCCTGGCCCTGCACACCCTGGGCAGCGAGGTGGTCTTCCTGAGCCTGGTCGGCCGGGACGCGGCCGGACGAATGGTGCGAGAGGAAGTGGGCGGTTCCGGAATCGCGGCAGTGCTCGAGGACGCCCCGGCCACCCCGCAGTCGGTGATCCTGTACGACCCCTCCGGCCGGCGCCGGGCCGAGACCGACCTCAAAGGGACCCTCGAGGCTGCCTATCCCTTCGCCCGCTTCGATGCCGCCCTCACCGGCTGTGAACTGGCGGTGCTGGCCAACGTCAACTGGACCCGGCCGCTGCTCGCCCGAGCCGCCGCCGCCGGAGTTCCCATCGCCACCGACCTCCACGACATCGCCTCGCTGGACAACCCGTACGACGCCGACTACCTGCAGCACGCCGCGGTGCTCTTCTGCAGCGGGGAGAACCTGCCGGAGGCCCCGGAGCGCTTCTGCCGGCGGGTGTGGGAGCGGGCCGACCCCGAGGTCGTCGGCATCGGCCTGGGGGCGGACGGCGCCCTGCTGGCGGGACGGCGCACCGCTCCGGTCGTAGTGCCTGCGCCCCGCCTGCGCCCCGTGGTCAGCACCATCGGGGCAGGGGACGCCCTGTTCGCCGCCTTCCTCCACTTCCGCCGCCGCCTGGGCGACACCGAGGCCGCCCTGCGGCGCGCCGCTACCTTCGCCGCCTGGAAAGTCGGAGAGGCTTCGGCCTCTGCCGGATTCCTCACCGAGGCCGAAGTGGAGGCCCTCTGCGGCTAGCGGCCTGCGGCGGCGAGGAGGGCCGCCACCACCGCGTCGGGCACCTCGTCGTACTCCTCGTACCAGTCCTCCACGCGGCGAAAGGGCAGCGGCTGCTGCGGACAGACCACCTCGTCCACTTCGGCGGCGATCAGGTCGATGGTGGCCGGGAGGCCGACGGGGACGGCGCATGCCAGCCAGGCCGGCCCCGCCCGCCGCACCAGCGCCAGCGCCGCTCGCAGAGCGAGCCCTCCTCCCACCCCGTCGTCGGCCACCACCACCGTCCGCCCGGCGAAGCGCCGGGCCCGGCCCCCGAGCAAGGCCCGCTCGCGCCGCGCCGCCTCGGCGGCGCGCTCCCGGGAGGCGGCCGCCAGATCGGCCGGGCCGAGGCCCAGGCGGCCCAAGAGGTGCTCGTCGAACACCGCCGGGCCCGCGGAAGTCACCGCCCCCACCGCCAGATCGGGGTTGTCGGGAGGGCCGAAGGAAAGCGCCACGATCACTTCGAGTCGGCCGTCGAGGGCCGCCGCCAGTTCGGCGGCGATCACCATGCCGCCGCCGGCCAGGCCCGCCACCAGGGGGTTCTCCCCCCGGTGGTGCGCCAGATGGCCGGCGAGGGCCCGCCCGGCCTCTCTGCGATCACGGTAGCCCGCCACCCGCCCAGCGTACCGGCCCTCGCTCGGGGCCCACGCTAGGTATCGACCAGCAGCACCGGGGAGACCTCGAGATCCTCGGCCAGCCCGGCGGCCTCGCGGGGATCGAGCACCCCCCTTTCGGTGACCACCGCGGTGATGAGGCCGAGGTCGGTGGCCTCGTAGCGCCCTCCGAGGCGGCCGGCGCGCACCGCCCGGTCGAACAGCGGCGCCGGAAGCACCTTGTCCACCGACGCCAGCACGTAGAAGGGGACGCCCAGGGGGCGGGCCTCGGCGGCGATCTCAGGGGTGCCCGCGGTGCTCATGACCCGACGGGGCCCTAGGGCGTCGGCACCCACGATCACCAGGTCCACGTCTGGGAGGATCTCGTTCACCTGGTCGTCGGGGGTCACCTCCACCGCCAGCCCGGCAGCGGCCAGGTCGGCGGCCAGTTCCACCCCCTCGCCCTCCGGGAGGGTGGCGGCGCAGGAGACGAAGAACCGGCGAGTCTCGGCGGCCTGCACCAGCAGGGCCTGCACTGAGCCCGAGCCACCGTGGGTCAGGACGATGCCCCCTTCCTCGATGAGCTCGGCCCCCACCCGGGCCAGAATCCCGGCCGAGGCCGCCATGCGCCGTTCCACCCGGCGCAGTTCGCCGGCCAGGGCGGCCGGGCCGGCCTCCAGGTTGAGGTGGACCGTGTTCACCAGGGAGAGAAGCGGAGCCACCGCGGCGCACCGTTCTACCAGTTCCTCGGCGATGGTGCGCACCGCCTGGGGGTAGGCCTCGGGGGCATACTCCTCCAGGCCTTCCACCAGTTCGGCCAGGCTGGCGGCGGCCAGGGCGCCGGTGGCCGCAGCCGAACGACCCACCGGGGCGCGCGCGATGGCCACCAGGCGGCGCCACGCGGGCCATTGCACCCACTCGGTCACGAGGAGGTGGCTTCCGCCGGTGAGGCGCTCGACCCGGCCGGGTCGGTCCGCTGCAGCGTCGCCTCGGCCTGCATGGCCTCCACCGTCACCTCGGCAACCGAGGCGGCCAGGGCGGCCCGCTCCCATACCATCCGCCGCAGGGGCGCCCCCAGGCCGCGCTGGATCTCCTCGGCCGCCACCGCCGCCGCCTGCGCCCTCCTCTCGGGCTCCACCACCCTCCGGCCCGCCCGG
>VGBK01000126.1 GCA_016870535.1 Actinomycetota bacterium
TGCCTACCTGTACCGCTTCGGCGAGGACGACTTCATCGTGGTGGTGAACGCCTCGAACCTGGCGGGAGACCTGGAGCACCTCCGCCGCCACGCCGCCGCCTTCCCCGGCGTCGAGGTGGCCGACCACACCGCCGACCTGGCGATGATGGCCTTCCAGGGACCGCTGACCCGCGAGGTCCTCGAGAGTCTGCTGGAGGACGGCGCCCTGCCCGAGCCGCGGCGCAACGCCCTGTCGGCGGTGACCATCGGCGGCGCAGAGATCCTGCTGGCCCGGACGGGATACACCGGGGAGCCCATCTGCTTCGAGTTGATGGTGCCGGCCGATCGAGCCGAGGCAGTGTGGACCGCCCTGGTAGAGGAGGGGGCGCCGCGGGGTCTGGTCGCCTGCGGCCTGGGGTCGCGCGACAGTCTCCGCCTGGAGGCGTCGCTGCCCTTGTACGGGCACGAGTTGGGGATCGACCCGGAGGGGAACGAGTTCCCCGCCTACTCCTTCCCGCTCAGCAGCACCGCGGTCAGTTTCTCGGAGAAGAAGGGCGACTTCGTGGGGCATGAGGCCCTGGAGCGCCAGTTCGCAATAGATCGGGAGATCAAGGCCGGCGAGTTCCGGGGGTCCGAAATCCTGCCGCGCCGCACCCGCGGGCTGGCCCTGCTGGCCCCGGGAGTGGCCCGGCAGGGCTGCGAGGTGTTCGCCGGAGACGCCAAGGTGGGCTTCGTCACCAGCGGCACCGTGGTCCCCTACTGGAAGTTCGAGGGGCAGGGCGCCGCCATGACGATCTCCGACGAGTCGGGGCGGCGCTCCATCGCCCTGGCCTGTCTCGATGCCACCCTGCGCCCCGGGGCCGAGGTCGAGGTGGACGTGCGGGGCCGGCGTCTCCCCGCCCGGGTGGTGGCCTTCCACGGCCGCTCCGACGCCCCTCCCTTCTTCCGGCCGGCGGTGGCCGCCCCGGCGGCGGCCCCGGCGGCGGCCCCGGCGGCGGTCCGGGCGGCCGACGGCCCCGAACGGGCGCATTCGGTGCTGCGGCGGGCGCTGGACAATCACGAGTGGCGCCAGCGGGACTGCATCAACCTGATCCCCTCCGAGATGACCCCCTCCCCGCTGGTGCGCCTGCTGCAGGTGTCCGACCCGGTGGGCCGCTACGCCGAGCACCGCGAACTGGCCGCCTTCGGGCAGGAGGTCTTCTACTACCAGGGCACCGACTTCATCGCCTGGGTGGAGGAGCAGATCGCCGCCGAGATGAGTGCCTTCCTGGGCTGCCGGCTCATCGAGTCGCGTCCGGTCAGCGGGCAGATGGCCAACATGACGGTGTTCAGCGCCCTGGTGGACTGCCGCAACCGGGGGGACCGCCGCCGCGAGCCGGGGCGCATTCGCCAGGCCATGAACAACCACATCGGCAAGGGCGGCCACCTGAGCAGCCAGCCCATGGGGGCGCTGCGGGACTGCATCGCCCGCGACCCGGCCACCGAGCGGCCGGCGGTGGTCAACTTCCCGGTGCGGGTCGACAATCCCTATCGCATCGACGTGGCGGCCACCGGGGAACTACTGGAGCGCCTCAATCCCGAGGTGATCATCTTCGGCAAGAGCATGGTGCTCCACCCCGAACCCGTCGCCGCCGTCCGGGCAATGGTGGAGGGGCGCGAGGACCGGCCCCTCATCATGTACGACATGGCCCACGTGCTCGGCCTGGTGGGCCCCCATTTCCAGGAGCCGTTCCGCGACGGCGCCGACCTGGTGACCGGGTCCACCCACAAGACCTTCTTCGGGCCGCAGCGCGGGGTCATCGGGGCCGACTTCGCCGAGGGGACGCCTCTGTTCGACCTGTGGAAGGCGGTGCGGCGGCGGGCCTTCCCCGGCATGCTCAGCAATCACCACCTGGGGACCATGGCGGGGCTGCTGCTGGCCGCCGTCGAGATGAACGCCTTCAAGGACGAGTACCAGCCGCGGGTGATCGCCAACGCCAAGGCGTTCGCCCGTGCCCTGTCCGAGGCGGGCCTCGCCGTCGAAGGGGACCCCGCGGTGGACTACACCGAGACCCACCAGGTGATCGTGAACGTGGGCTACGCCCGGGGCGCCGAAGTGGCCCGGACGCTGGAGAGCAACAACATCATCTGCAACTACCAGGCCATCCCCAGCGACGAGGGGTTCACCGCCTCCTCGGCGCTGCGCCTCGGGGTGGCCGAGATGACCCGCTTCGGCATGGCGGAGGGGGACTTCGAGGAGTTCGCCGCGTTGTTCGCCGCCGCGGTGCGCGACGAACCGGGGGTCGGGGAGGCGGTGGCGGCCTTCCGGGGCCGTTTCCAGGAGATGCGGTTCTGCTTCGCCGGCGACGACTTCGCCGCGGTGCAGGAGCGGCTGCGGGGCACGTTCTGACGAGGGTTGCGGGGGCGGGGGTGCCTAGAGGCCCAAACGGTAGATGCGGTGGCGGTGCCGCCAGGGCACGCCGATGGCCGTCATGTTGGCCAGCACGCGGGAGTTGCCCTCTTCGATCTGCACCACCTCGGCATGGCGGTGGCGGAAACGCCCCACCGCCCGGAAGATGGCGGCGTAGACCACCGCGTTGGCTCCCCGGCCGCGATGCTCGGGGAGCAAGCCCAGGCCCAGCAGGTCAACGGTGCGGGTGCGCCGCGCCTCGGCGAGCAGGCGGGCCCAGCCGAGGGGGAGCAGGCGCCCGCGGGCGGCCCGCAGGCCGTCGCCCAGGTCGGGCAGGATGAACAGGTGCCCGGCGATCTCCTCGCCCCGCATCACGACCACCATCAGGCGGGGATCCGCCAGGGCGAGCAGGCGGGCGCCGATCACCTCGATCTCCTCCGGGGTCAGGGGGCAGTACTCCCAGGTCTCGGCGAAGGCCCGGTTGTAGACCTCTCCGATGCGCCCGAACCAGCGGCGCAACTCGCGCCTGCTCCCGAACTCGTGCAGGTGGTAGCCGGCTTGGGCGGCGGCGGCGTCGGCGGCTTCGAGGAACCCGGGGGGCAGCACGTGGGTCTCCTCGAGGCGCCCCGACAGGTAGTCGGTCTCCTTGCCGAGGCCGCAGCCGGTGAGCAGGCGGTCGTAGTAGGGGTGGTGATAGGGCACCCCCATGGGCACCGGGTGCTCGAATCCTTCCACCAGGACGCCCAGGCCGTCCCCGGGGAGGAACCCCTTGGGCCCCACCAGGGTGTCCAGGCCCCGAGCCCGGGCCCAGTCGGCGGCGGCGGCGATGAGGGCGTCCGCCACCGCCGGGTCGTCGACCGACTCGAAGTAGTAGAAGAAGGCGTCGCGGCGGCTGCGGGCGGCGTTGAAGTTGCGGTTCTCCATCACGGTGATGCGCCCCACCGCCCGGCTGCCCTGCTCGACGAGGAATGAAGCGGCGACGGAGTGCCGGTAGAAGGGATGACGGGCCGGATCCAGGGAGCGGGCGACGTCGAGGCGAAGCGGGGGACACCACTGCGGCCGGCCGCGGTAGAGGTCGAAGGGGAGGGCGACGAAGCGGCGCACCTCGCAGCGCCGGAGGCCGGTGTCGAGGCGGGTCAGGTGCACGGGGTTCTCTCCGATCACGGGCGCCGGGCCGTCACGCTAACCGCCCGGCGGGCGGCGGGCCGCCACCCGGGGACGGCGCGTGCCTACGCTGGGCGGGAAGAAGGAGTAGCGATGCGCAGGTCCACCATCTTGTTGGTGCTGCTGCTGACCCTCGCCGCCCTCCTGGCGGGCTGCGGCGACGATGCGGCCACCACCACGGCGGTCCCCCCCACCACCGGGGCCGGCACCACCACGGAGGCGCCCACCACCACCGGGGCCACCACGACCACGGCGGCACTCACTACCACGGAAGCCCCCACTACCACCGAGGCGCCGACCACCACGACGACCACCGCTCCGGTCGACGCCCATCCCGCCGTCGGGCTTTCCTGGGCGGCGGTGTTCCCCCCCGAGGGGGCCACGGCCACCTATCGGGTGGTCCCCTACGGCGGCCGGGAGGTTGACCTCCCCGGCCGCGTCGAGTACGGCGTGGAGTGGCGGGGCGGGATCTGGGACCGGTTCGTCATCGGCACCCCGGAACCGGGCAACGATGCCATGGCGGTCTACTTCGACCGGAGCGACCCCTGGGTGTTAGCGGTGAAGGCGGCCGAAGCCTTCTCGGTAGACGTCACCAATGCCCCTGCTCAGGTCGAGTGGTTCTCAGAGCCCCTCGCCTTCGACACCATGACGCTACCCGACACTCCTTTCCAGGCCGAGACGACGATAACCCTGGAGTTCGGCGCAGGCGGCGGCATGGCGCTGGGGGTGACTTACCTGCTTGAGGCGGTAGCCCTGGGCGAGGATGTGGAACTGCCTGCCGGCACCTTTGGGCCCACCGCCCAGCTACGCGCCACTATCGGCGGCGATCTGATCGGCGGCGGTACCTTCTCCCTCGACATGTGGCTGCACCCCGAGCAGTTCCTGGTGAAGATGACCGATGGCCCCGCCTTCATGAGCATCGAACTGCTGACCCCCTGGGAGTGAACGCGGTAGCCGGCGGCGTCGGCCCGGAAGGAGATGAGGTGATGGAGAAGCGCGGCGCGGCGTGGCTGATCGGCGGCGTCGTTCTGGTGCTGGCCGCATCGGCGCTGCTGCTGGGACTGTGGCCGCGGGGAGCCGGTGGGGTCCACCTCCTGTTCGCCCACAACGACGGAGCGGTGATCGAGGTGAAGGTGGGTGAGCGGGTCACACTCGAACTCGAGGGCAATCCCACCACCGGTTACTCCTGGCAGATCACGGAGATCGACCCGGCGGTACTGGCCCCGTCGGGGGAGCCCGACTATCAGAGCTCCTCGGATGCCGACGGGGCGGGAGGCGTCTACACCTTTCGCTTCGACGCCGTCGGCGCCGGGGAGACCGAGGTCGTGCTGCAGTACTTCCCCTCCTGGCAGGAGCCTTCGGACACGGCCCGTGTCCGAAGCTTCACGGTGCGGGTGGGCTGAGCTCCGGGCGGATGGAGGCCGTGGTGCGACCTCCTAGCATCGTTGTTGTGGCCGCCCGCCCCGTCACCTTCTTCCGCACCTGCCTGGTGGACGCGGTTGCCGGGGCGGTAGGGCGTGCCGCGGTGCGGGTGCTGCGGCGCCAGGGCTACCGGGTGGAGGTGGCGAAGCGAGCCACCTGCTGTGGCCAGCCCGCCTGGAACTCGGGCTTCGCCGCCGAGGCCGCCCGGGTGGCGCAGGCCACCCTCGACGCCCTGGAGGGCGGAGACGGCCTGATCTGCACCCCTTCGGGATCCTGCGCCACCATGATTCGCCTCTACTGGCCGCAGATGTTCCGGCTGGCGGGCAACGAGGCGGCGGCCGCGAGAGCGGAGCGGCTCGCCACGCGGGTGGTGGAGTTCTCCGAGCTGGCGGCGCGCGGCCCGGC
>VGBK01000127.1 GCA_016870535.1 Actinomycetota bacterium
ACGTTCACGCCACGCCCTTCCGACGTCGAGCGCCGCTGGTGGGTGGTCGACGCCGACGGCCTCCCCCTCGGCCGCCTCGCCAGCGAGGTGGCCGTGGTGCTGCGCGGCAAGCACAAGCCCACTTTCGCCCCCCACTTCGATATGGGCGACTTCGTGGTGGTGGTCAACGCCGCCAAGGTGCAGGTCACCGGCGACAAGGCCACCCAGAAGCGCTACTTCCGCCACTCCGGCTACCCGGGCGGCCTGCGCGAGAACACCTTCGAGCAGATGCGCGCCAAGTTCCCCGAGCGGGTGGTGGAGCAGGCGGTGCGGGGCATGCTCCCGCACAACCGCCTCGGGCGGCGGATGTTCCGCAAGCTGAAGGTCTATCGCGGCCCGCAGCACCCCCACGCCGCCCAGGCTCCCCGGCCGCTCGCCATCGACGCACGAAAGGTCTCCTGATGCCGCAGCCTCTCGCTCAGACCGTCGGCCGCCGCAAGACATCGGTGGTGCGGGTGCGCCTGTACGACGGCACCGGGACCATGTCGCTGAACGGGCGGGCCCTCGAGGACTACTTCCCGAGCATGGCCCAGCGCCTCCGCATCCTCGAGCCGATCCGGGTCGCCGGCCTGGACGGGCGTTTCGACATCGCAGCCACGCTCGAAGGCGGGGGCCTCAACGGGCAGACCGACGCGCTGCGCCTGGGCATCGCCCGGGCGTTGTGCGAGGTCAACCCCGAGGTGCGCCGCAGCCTGAAACAAGCCGGGATGCTCTCCCGCGATGCCCGGGCGGTCGAGCGCAAGAAGTACGGCCTGCGCAAGGCCCGCCGGGCGCCGCAGTACACGAAGCGCTAAGCGAAGCCCGCCTGGGGGACGAAGGACCGGCTATGAGCGGCGTGCCTCTGTTCGGCACCGACGGCGTGCGCGGCCGGGCCAATGTGGAACTGACCCCCGAAATGGCCCTGGGCCTGGCGCGGGCCGCCGGCGATGGTCGCCCCGGCACCGTGCTGGTCGGCCGGGACACGAGACGCTCCGGCCAGATGCTGGTCGCCGCGGTCCATGCCGGCTTTCAGGCCGCCGGCAGCGACACCATCGATCTGGGCATCCTCCCGGTGGGCGCCGTGGCGTACCTGACCGCCTCGACGCGGGCCTCCTGCGGGGTGATGATCAGCGCCAGCCACAACCCGGCCGAGGACAACGGGATCAAGTTCTTCGCTCCCGACGGCTCCAAGATGGACGCCGAGCGGGAGGCGGCGGTAGAGGCCCGCTACCGCCACGGGCCTCCCTGGGTGGAGGTGGCGGGAGCCGACATCGGCATCCAGACCGGGATGCCCGAGGCGCCGGACCGCTACCTGGACCATCTGGCCGCCCGTTCCCGGTACGCCCTGCACGGCATCCCCTTGGCTCTGGACTGCGCCAACGGGGCGGCGTTTCGGGCCGCGCCCGCCCTGTTCCGCCGCCTCGGGGCCGAAGTCGAGGAGTACGCCGTCGAACCGAGCGGCACCAACATCAATGAGGGCTGCGGCGCCACCCACCCCGGGTTCCTGGCCGAGCGGGCCCCGGGCCGGGTGGGCCTGGCCTTCGACGGCGACGCCGACCGGTGTATCGCAGTGGACGAGGACGGCGTCGCGGTGAACGGCGATGTGATCATGGCCGTCCTGGCCAACCACCTGCATGGACAGGGGGCGCTCCCCGGCGATCTGGTGGTGGCCACCGTCATGTCGAACCTCGGGTTCCGCCTGGCGCTGCGCGGCCTGGGGATCAAGGTCGTGGAGACCCCGGTGGGCGACCGCCACGTGCTCGAGGAGATGCGCCGCCGCGGCGCGGGCCTGGGCGGGGAGCAGAGCGGGCATGTGATCTTCGGCGGCGAACCCACCGGCGATGGCCTGCTCACCGGCCTCCGCCTGCTGGAGGTCATGGCCGCCACCGGAGCGCCCCTGAAGGAGCTGCGCCGGGTGATGACCGAGTTCCCCCAGGTGCTGCGCAACGTGCGGGTGCGGGTCAAAGAGCGTCTCCCGGACGCCGCGTCGCTGTGGGCCGCGGTGGCGGCCATGGGCAAGCGCCTCGGGGATCAGGGCCGGGTGCTGGTGCGGGCCTCCGGCACCGAGCCCCTGGTGCGGGTCATGGTGGAGGCTCCGACGTCGGCGGAGGCGGCGGGTGTTGCCGACGAGCTGGCGGTCATCGTTCGCCGGGAACTGGGTGGCGAAGCGCCGGCGGAGGGCTAGGGTGAGCCGTGCCGGCGGCCCCGTGGGGCCGGCGGATGATCAGGAGAACCTAACGACGGAGACCGCAGGACGAGTCCTGCAGCGCCTGCCCTCGGCGGGGTTTCCCCGGCGAGGTGACGAGGAAGAGGGAGCATCGAGCAGTCGGCGGGTGCCCTCTCGGCCGCTCACGGTCGTGACGCGGCGGGTCAGAGCCCGGGGGCGACCCCGGAGGCAGAGCCCGCCCCGGAGTGAGGCGAGGTCCCGGACCCCGCGCGCCCTCCGGTCTCCCCGACGCAAAGGAGTCGGCGCGTGTGCGGCATCATGGGCTACGTGGGGCCTCGGGACGCGGCCCCCATACTGGTGGACGGTCTGCGGCGCCTGGAGTACCGGGGCTACGACTCGGCCGGGGTAGCCGTCTGCGACGGGCGGTCACTGGTGGTGCGCAAGGCCGAGGGGAAGCTATCCCGCCTGGCCGACATGCTCGACGCCGACCCCATCGGCGGGTCGGCGGGCATCGGCCACACCCGCTGGGCCACCCACGGCGCCCCCAGCGACCACAACGCCCACCCTCACACCGATCCCAGCGGCGAGATCGCCGTGGTGCACAACGGGATCATCGAGAACTTCATCGCTCTGAAGGAGGAACTGGGCGCCGCCGGGGCCGTCTTCGCCTCGGAGACCGATTCCGAGGTCTTGGCTCACCTGGTGGCCCAGGAGTACGACGGCGACCTGCTGGAGGCCACCCGTCGCGCTGTGGCCCGGGCGAAAGGGGCCTACGCCCTGGTGGTCACCAGCAGCCGGGAGCCGGGGCGCATCGTCGCGGTGCGCATGATCAGCCCTCTGGTGGTGGGTTTGGGCGACGGCGAGGTGTTCCTGGCCAGCGACATCCCCGCCATCCTGCACCGCACCCGGGACATCATGGTGGTGGACAACGGCGAGATCGTCGACGTGACGGTCGATGGCGCCCGCCTGCAGACGATCGACGGCCGTGCGGTGGAACGTGACCTGCTGCAGATCACCTGGGATGCGGCCCAGGCGGAGCGGGGCGGCCACCCGCACTTCATGCTGAAGGAGATCCACGAGCAGCCCCAGGCGGTCACCGAGACCCTCACCGGGCGCCTGCTCGACGGAGACGAGGTTCTCCTGGAGGAGGTGCACTTCCCGCCCGGGTTCGCCCGCTCTCTGGACCGTATCTGGATCACCGCCTGCGGCACCGCGCTGCACGCCGGCCTCGTGGCCAAGGAGGTGTTCGAGGGACTGCTCCGGGTGCCGGTGGAGGTCGCCTACGCCCACGAACTCCGCTACCGCGACCCGTTGATCACCCCCGGGTCGCTTACGGTGGCCATCAGCCAGTCGGGCGAGACCGCCGACACCCTGGCGGCGGCCTACCTGGCCAAGGAGCGGGGGTCTCGCCTCCTGGCGGTCACCAACGTGGTGGGTTCCACACTGAGCCGCACGGCCGACGACCTGCTCTACACGCGGGCCGGCCCGGAGATAGCGGTCGCCTCAACCAAGGCATACATGACCATGCTGGTCGGGGAGTACCTGCTGGCCCTGGCCCTGGGACGGGAGCGCGGGGCCCTGGACTCGGCGGCGGCCGCCCACTTGGTGGCCGGCCTGCGCACCCTGCCGCGGGTGATCGAAGAGGCGCTCGGCCGGGAGGATGAGGTGAGGGTGCTCGCCGAGGGCTTCGCCGGGCACGAGGACGCCTACTTCATCGGCCGGGGCCTCGACTACGCCGTGGCCATGGAAGGCTCGCTGAAGATGAAGGAGATCTCCTACCTCCATTCCGAGGCCATGCCCGCCGGGGAGTTGAAGCACGGCACGCTGGCTCTGGTCACCGAGGGGACGCCGGTGGTGGTGGTGCTCACCCAGACCGCGACGTACGACAAGACCATCTCGGCTCTCCAGGAGGTGAAGGCCCGCCACGCTCTCACCATCGCCCTGGCCTACGACGACGACACCGAGATCGCCAAGCACGCCGACCGGGTGATCCGCATCCCGCGGGTGCCGGACCTGCTGGCGCCGGTGCCGTCCATCGTCCCGCTGCAGTTGCTCGCCTACTACGTGGCGGCGGCGCGGGGGCACGATATCGACCAGCCGCGCAACCTGGCCAAGAGCGTCACGGTCGAATAGGCATGCGCATCGTGGGCCTCGGGGTGGACCTGGCCGAGGTGGAGCGCGTCCGGAGCCTGCTGGAGCGCTACCCCCGCTTCGCCGGGAGGTGCTTCACCGCCCACGAGCGGGAGTACGCCTTCGAGCACGCCCGGCCGGAACGCCGCCTGGCCGCCCGCTTTGCCGGCAAGGAGGCGGTGATGAAGAGCCTCGGTACCGGCTGGCGGCGGATCCGCTGGACCGATGTGGAGATCACCGGCGGCGGCGCCCCCCGGGCGGTGCTGCGGGGCACTGCCGCCGCCAGGGCCGCCGCGCTCGGGGTCACCGAGGTGATGGTCACGGTGACCCACACCGACACCACCGCGCTCGTGATGGCAGTGGCGGTGGGGGAGGACTGACCGCCGGCTGCCCCCTCATGGTGGCGGGCCCGGCCGAGGAGGCCCCCGGGAGCGACTCCCCACTTCTCCGGCGGAGGCGTGGGAACAGATCTGCCGCCCAGGGCGCGGCCGGGCCCCTGCCCCCGCCCGCCGCTTCCGGAACCCCGGGCCGTGGCGGGCGCCGCTCCCCGCCGGGCGGCATCGCACCGACTCCGCCCGGAGCCGACCCGGTCGGGCCGTCCCGGCCGGGCGGCTGCTACTCCCGTTTGGGGTAGGGCTGGTGGTGGTGGGCGGTTCGGTGATGTTGTCGGCACAAGAGCCGGAGGTTGGCCAGGACGGTTTCCCCGCCCTGGGCCCAGTGGGTGATGTGGTGGGCGTCGCAGAAGCGGGCGGGCATGCGGCAGCCGGGATGAGCGCAGCCCCCGTCCCGTAGCTCCAGGGCTCGGCGGAGGGCAGGGGTGATGACCCGGGTGGCCTGGCCCATCTCCACCGGCACCGACTGCGGGTCCAGCAGCACCCGGGAGATGGTGGCGTCACAGGCCAGGCGGCGGGCAGTTGCGGCGCCGATGGGCCCGGGTTCGGTGTCGACGATGCCGGCTCCCGTCTGGAGGGTGTTCCAGGGGATGGTGACCAGCACCCGAGAAGGACGCCTCCCACCGTTGCTTCCG
>VGBK01000128.1 GCA_016870535.1 Actinomycetota bacterium
CCGTCAGGTTCGCTGCTCGGGGACAACTCCCCGTGGATCCGTCAACGAGGGGTGGGGACCTCTACCCGGCCACCAGTGGGGACCTCGATCTGGCCACCAGTGGGGACTTTCTCATGGCCACGGACACGCCGTGTGGTCGAGACACCCAACTGACAGAGCCGGAGATCTCCGCCGGCACTCCTCGGCTCCGATCTTCTACCCAACTTCTACCCATCGCGCTGGGATAGGGCCGAATCGGATGGGATATGGGATGGGGTAGCTCACGCGAAACCCGTTGTCCCGTAAGGATTTCCGGGATCAGAGGCCAGCGGAGGTCAGCGCCCGAGACGGGCTACGGACCAGAAGGTTGGGGGTTCGAGTCCCTCCGGGCGTGCTTAGCGTCTGTGCGGTCAGGCCGTGGGGTCGGTGACCTGGCCGGCGAAGAGCACCAGCCCGCTGGAACGGTGCCGGATCAGGTAGAGGAAGGGCCTGTCGGCCTTGACGGTGAGCTCGGGCTCCGGTGGACCGCTCATGGGGAAACCCAAGCCGGTGGCGGCGGCGGCGACGGTGCCCTGTTCGTCCACGGCGATGTCGGCCCCATGCACTGCGGCGTCGAGGAAGGCTTGGGGGTCGATGCCCGGGTAATGGCCGGGGGCGGCGCCGATCTCGGTGAGCCAGGCCATGAGATCGATCTGGGTGGTGTCCTCCCACTGCGGCATCAGCAGCTCGAAAGGACCGGTCCTGAAGATCCCGTCGATCTCGTCGAGCAGGGACTGGTCGAGCCGATCCCGCACCTCGGCGAACCGCCCCTCATCGGGGACGATCAAGAGCATGGAGAAGCCGCTCCCGATGTAAGGGATCTCGGCGGCGACGAACCCCTCGCCCCGGCCGCGCCGGTCCCCCAGCTCCAGTTCGCGCATGAACTCCACCTGCAGCGTGGACCCGTCGAGGCGGGTGAAGGTGTCCGTGACCGCTTCGTACTTGCCGAAGACCGTCTGCCACTGCGCCTCGAAGTAGACGGCATCGGTGAGTACCAGGAGCGTCAGCGGGTGGATGAACCCCTCCGGCAGCAGTTCGGGGATTAGCCCCCGGGTCTGCTCCCGCACCCAGTCGTTGACGACCTCCCTGCTGCCGCCGGGGTCGCCGGCCAGGTCCAGGGTCTGCACCGTGACGCCGTGCTGGGCGGCCAGCAGGTCGACCCACTCCTGGTCCGGCTCGAGGCCGATCCTGGGCCAGATCCGGTCGGCGACGGTCACCGTGACCTCCTCCTGGGCGTCAGAGGCCCGGGCCATCACCTGGTCGATGGCGTTCCACGCCTCATGCGCCGCCAGCCCAGGCGGCAGTTGCAGGGCGGCGTCGATGGCCGCTCCCGTGGCATCGTCGGCGGCGGCGCGAGCCATCAGCAGAGCGTGGCCGATGCTCGCCGGGCTGAACACCAGGTTGGTTTCCGTCGGCTGCTCCTTCCACAGGTCGAAACCGGCTTCGTTGAACCCGGTCGCCAGTTCCCCTACCGGGGCGCCGGCCGAGGGCTCGGCCCGGACCACACCCTCACTGGAGGCGAGGGCCCCGGGGGAGGCGGAGGTGGGACCGGTGGTTGACGGAGGCATCGAGCCGGTGGTTGACGGAGGCATCGAGCCGGCGGTCACCGTCGACGACGGGGTCGCCGGCGACGTCGTCGAAGCAGCGCCCGAGTCACCGCAGGCGGCCGCCGACAGCACTGCCGCCACGGCAATGGCAAGCCAGCGAGTCACCTTCATGTCCTCTAGCCCCCGGAAGGCGCATCGGTCGCCCCCAGTTTGGCACGGGCGACCCCATACGTACCGAAGGCACCTCGAGGAGTTGAGGTCAGTGCACCACCAGGCCGAAGATCTTGGCGACCTTGGCCAGAGGTGCCATGTCACGGGTGATGGGGAGGCGCTCGAGTTCGGTGAGCGGGACGTGGTCGAAAACGGCCCACGCCTCCCAGCCGGTGCGGATCCGGGAGTCGTAGCGGACACCGGCGATGGGTGCCATCTCGGCAACGGCGAAATCGTGGATCTCCTGGCTGACCAGCCTGGTGACGCGACGGTCGGGGCCGCGGATGGTGGACACGTCGAGATCTGGGTAGCCGTACGCCACCAGGACCTTGGCCAGATGTGAGCGCAGCGCCTGTCTCGTCTTGAGGTCCTCGACGTCGACGAACCGTGCGTTCTGCGGCACGGCGACCCTCACGGCCAAACGGCGCTGGCGCCAGTCGGCGGGCACCGCCCCCATCTGCATGAAGCCGCTCTGCGCCGACGCCCAATCGCTGCCGACGGCGGCAAGGACCTCCGGGTCGGGGCGAAAGCGCGCCAGGGTCTCCCCGAAGCAGCACTCCAGGTCGGTCCCGAAGTACAGCACGCCGTAGTCGCCACGAGCGCTGGCGAAGCGGGTACCCAGGAGCGGATCGCCGAGGTCTTCCGGCGTCGGCAGGGGGCCGACGGAGAGGGGATCCGGGGCCCGGGCAACACGCCAGAACCCCTGCGGCGGCGCCTCGGTGAGTTGCAGGCCGGCGATCGAAAGCAATCACCCTCCCGCCGCGAACGTCTTCGCCGCCACCATGACCTCCTGCGAGAGACCTTCGCGAATGGCTCGCACCGGGGCCACGTCGCCCAATTCCGGGTTCATGCCCACGAACCACGCCCGCACGGTGTGGGGGCCGTCGCACTGCTGCAGGAACTGGAACACCTGGAAGGCCACTCGCAGGCGCGACTCGGCATTCGGGCGGGGGTGCTGGTCGCCGGCGATCCAGCGGGCCACCGTCTTCGGGTCGGCCACCTTCGCCAGGTAGGCGGTCATCTTGACCCCGAAGACCTCGCGCAGGAATCCGGCGATCGCACCAACGTCGGTCTCCACGGTTACGCGGTGGGCCGACTGCCCGAAGGTCTCCAGGGCGGTGGTGTCGAGGTTCGTCAACGTGTCGCACCTCCTGCGCGGTGTGGGCCCGCCGGAAAGGGCCTCGCCATGGGCCGTCTAAACACCCCACCTAACGCCCTAACAATACTTCAGATAACGCCCGTCTACCACCCCAGCAAACATCCTGGGTCGTGCGTGGCCGGCGGCCACCGCTGTGCGGGAAGGCCCCCGCTCCGGCCCGGGGGGGACCACGACATAGGTCTGGAAGCCGCCGCCCTGGCCGGGCATGCTGAGGCGATGCTCCCCACGCAAACCCTCGACGAGCCGTCTACTTATAACTAAACTGGCTGATGCCGGATGCCGACCTCATCCTCACCAGTGGCCCTCTGCAATTGCGGGCGATGGAGGACGGGAGGGGCGGCTACCCAGCCAAGAAGTGGTTCGAGGAACTGGAGCCGCGTCTGCAAGCCCGCGTTTTGGCTCGACTCGACAACATCAGCAGCTCTCTCCAGAGCGGTCGGCCCGATCAAGCTCTGGCCGTTCTGCGCGGTTCGCGTGCCGGACTGCTGGAGATGAGAGTGACACCTGCCGGGGGGAGGCCACCCCACCTCCGCCTGTTCGTCCTGCGCCGGGGGATGACCCTGTGGGCGGCGGCCGGGATGAAGAAGCAGGCGAACCGGATCAAGCCCGGCGACTGGCGTTCCGCCGAGAATCTGGCCCTCACCTGGCTGACACGACACCGGTCCCACGGCCCCTACGACGCCGGCGAGCATCAACCAGAGGACATGCCATGACCCGCCGATCCCTGCTGTCGGACCCCGCGGCGCGCCGCGAGTACGAGGAGGCCTACCTCGTCGGTGAGGTAACCGACTCCATCTTGGCCCTGCTCCAGGGGCTGGGAATCTCCCAGGCGGAACTGGCCGAGCGCCTCGGGGTCACGAGGGGGAGGGTGAGCCAGATCCTGTCGGGCCGGCAGAACCTGACCCTGCGGACCCTGGCCGCCATCGGGTGGGCCTTGGGCGTGTCGTTCGACCTGAACCTGCGGCCCATGGCGGATCGGGCCGGCACGCCGGCGGCCGCTGATCCCGGCCTGCCGGGATGGGTGAACCGAGGCGCCGACTCGGACCGCCGCCGAGTGGCCGCGTCCCGAGAAGCCTGACCGCGGCGGCCTACCGTTACATCGCTCGGGTTGCCGGCCACATACCGGGTGAGGATCCGCCGATGACCGACGATCACGATTGGCTCCGCCGCCTCTGGGCCCAGCACGCCGGCCCCGTCTACGCCTACGCCGCCCGCCGGGTCGGGCGGGAGAGAGCCGAGGACGTGGTGGCCGACACCTTCGTGGTCGCCTGGCGCCACCGGGACCGCCGCCCGCACCGGGACCTGCCCTGGCTGCTGGGGGTGGCCCGCCGGGTGATCGCCGAGCGCTACCGGGCCGACGAGCGCTGGGAGCGCCTCCGGGCCCGGGCGGCGCTGAACGGGTCGCCGGCGGATCCGGCCGACGCCACGCTGACGGTGGCCGCCCGGGAGGTGCTGGCCGGCCTCGACGACACCGAGCGCGAGGTCCTGCTCCTCTCCGCCTGGGAGGGCCTGTCGGGCAGCGAGGCCGCCGCCGTCCTGGGAACGAGCGCCGCCGCCTACCGCATGCGGCTGGGCCGGGCCCGACGGCGGCTGCGCCGGTCGATGGCCGAAGCCGGGATCACCGAGGCCGGAGAGGATTGACATGAGCGACGACCGCCGCCGACTGGAAGACCTGAACCCCGAGCCCGACGGGGGGGCCGGCTGGGCCGCCTCCGAGGCGGGCCGTCGCGCCTACGAGCGCGTCGCCTCGCGCCTCGACCCGTCGACCTCCCTGGAGCCGCACCGATCCCGGGTGAAGCCCTGGCTGATCGCCGCTCCCGGGGTCGCCGTGCTGCTGGCCATCGGCCTGCCGCTGCTCCTCCTGCGCGGTGGGGGCACCGCCGACACCACCGCCGGGCCGGCCGCCACCACGGCCACAACGGAGCCGGCGACCACGGCTCCGCCGGTGACGACCACCACCGCCGTCCCCGCCCTCACCGAGTGGGTGTTCCAGGGCCCGGTCCTCGACAAGCAGGGCGTCGGCCCCCAGTTGTGCATGGTGGTGCAGGAGTCCCTACCGCCCCAGTGCCAGGGTATGCCGGTGATCGGCCTCGACTGGGCCGACATCCCCTGGGCCGAATCTGCGGGCGATACCACCTGGGCCGAGGCCCGGCTGGTGGGCTACTTCGACGGGGAGACCCTCACCCTGTCCCGGGCGCCGGCCGAGCCCGAGCCGGTGGAGTGGGTTGAGGAGAACCCCTTCGCCACTCCCTGCCCGGAACCCGACGGAGGATGGGTGGTCACCGACCCGGCCCTGGCCACCCAGGACGCCTTCGAGGCCGCAAGGAGGTACGCCGAAGCGCAGGCCGACTACGCCGCCCTCTGGATCGACTACCTGGTGGAGCCCTCCGCGGAGATCGA
>VGBK01000129.1 GCA_016870535.1 Actinomycetota bacterium
CCGGGCTTCACCGACGAGATGATCTGGATCTTCCTCGCCGAGGACCTCGAGGCCGTGCCGCCGGCTCCGCAAGGCCTCGAGGAGCATGCCGCCACCCCGGTCGCTCTCCCGCTCGAGGCTGCTCTCGCCGCGGTGGCCGGGGGTGAGATCTGCGACGCCAAGACCATTCTGGGCCTGGGTTCGCTGGCGCGGCGTCTCGGCCGGTGACCCTGGACGGACTCATCGCCGAGTACCTGACCGCTCTCCGAGCGGAGAGGGGCCTCGCCCCGGCCACCGTCGCCGCCTACCGGCGCGACCTGCGCCAATACGCCGCCCACCTGGGGGCTCGGCCGCCCGACCCCGGTGAGGTGGCGGAGTACGTCGCCGCCCTTCACCGGCGCGGCCTCGCCCCCTCCTCGGTGGCGCGACAGGTGGCGGCGGTGCGGGGACTGCACCGCTTCCTGCTCGCTGAGGGCCTCGCCGATGCCGACCCCACGCTCCTGCTCGACAGCCCCCGCCGCCGGGCCGCGCTGCCCAAAGCCCTCGGCGTAGAAGACGTCCTGCGGTTGCTCGAGGCTCCCGACCCGGCCACTGCCTCGGGTCGGCGCGACCGCGCCCTGCTCGAGTTCCTCTATGCCACGGGCGCCCGAGTCGCCGAAGCGGTGGCGCTCGACCAACTCGACCTGGACCTGGACGAGGGCACGGCTCGGCTCACCGGGAAAGGCAACAAGCAACGCGTGGTCCCCGTCGGGGGCCCGGCGCGCCGCGCCCTGGGCGCCTACCTCTCCGATCGCCTGGCGTGGCGCCGTCCCGGGCGGGACCCGGGAGCGGTCTTCCTGAACCGGCGCGGCGGGCGGCTCACCCGCCAGGGAGCCTGGGGAATCGTCCGGCACCAGGCCGAACGGGCCGGCCTCGACCCGGCAACCGTCTCGCCCCATGTGCTGCGCCACTCGGCGGCCACCCACATGGTGGAAGGCGGGGCCGACCTGAGAACCGTACAGGAACTGCTCGGGCACGCTAGCATCAGCACCACACAGGTCTACACCCGAGTGTCGCCGCGACACCTCCTCGAGGTGTATGTCCTTTCTCACCCCCGCAGCACCTGAGGCGCCATGACTACCGCAACCTACCCCGACGCCGAACGCCTACTGCAGGAAGCCCGCGCCCACCTGGTGGAGCGCCTGGCCCAACTGGGCGCCGAGGAGAACGGCGAACTCCGTCCCGACGTCGAGTTCGGCGACGGGTTCGCCGATGCGGCCGCGGCCACCGCCGAGCGCACCGAGGTGCTGGGCCTGGTGGACTCCCTCAAGAAGAACCTGGACGACGTCGACCTGGCACTGCGCCAACTCGAGGAAGGCCGCTACGGCACCTGTCTTCGCTGCGGCGGCGAGATCGGCGCCGGCCGCCTCTCCATCCGGCCCGAGTCGGTCTACTGCGTTGAGTGCAAGTCCAGGTCGGGCTGACGCCCCGGTGAGGCGGCGCCGCGCCGGGGGGGAAGCGCCGCCATGATCTCCGACAGCCGGGTTCTCGACGTCGCCCTCTTCCTCGCCGTGCTGCTCCCCAGCATCGTGTTCCACGAAGTGGCTCACGGTTGGGTGGCGGAGCGACTGGGCGACCCCACGGCACGGCGGGCCGGCCGCATCACCCTCAACCCCCTCCGCCACCTGGACCCTTTCGGGTCGCTCCTCTTCCCGGCGGTGCTGGCCGTCGCCGGACAGAGCGTCTGGGGCTGGGCCCGCCCCGTCCCCGTAGAGCCGCAGCACTTCCGCCGGCCCACGGAGGGCATGGCGGTGGTCGCCCTCGCCGGGCCCGCCTCGAACCTCCTGCTGGCTCTGGTCGTGGCGCGCCTCAGCCCCCTGGTGGACCTGCGGGCGGCCGGCGGGGTCGAGGCCCTGGGGCGCGGCGTCTACTGGGAGGGACTGGACATCGGGGTGCGCACCGGGGCTTTGTGGGGCCGGGTGCTGTTCGCCGTGGTCCTGGTGAACTGCGCGCTGGCGGTGTTCAACATGCTCCCCATCCCGCCGCTCGACGGCAGCCGTCTGGTGCCCCTGGTCTTGCCGCCGCCGGCGCGCGCCCACTTCAACCGCCTGGCTCCCTACGGCTTCCTGGTGCTCTTCGTGCTCATCCTGGGCTTTCCTCGTGCCCTGGGCTTCGTGGGTCGGGCGGTGGGCTGGCTGCTGCGGGTGATGGTGTGACGCCCCGGGCGGGCCACCTGGCGCGGCGCTTCTTCGCCGTGCTCACCGCCGGGCCACTGCAGCCCGGAGAGCAGGCCGAGGTAGCGCGCTGGCTCCGGCCGGCAGAGCGCCCGCTCTTCTGGTCGCAGCCGCCCGCCGATCAACGGCACGGGCTCGACGGCGCGCGCGCCGTCCTCGCCCGCCGGCCCGAACGGCCCGACCTGGTACGCGCCGCTCTCCTGCACGATGTGGGAAAGCGGCACAGCTCCCTCGGCACCCTGCGGCGCACCCTGGTGACCGTTGCCGCCGCCCTGGGGCTCCCGCTCCGGGGCCGATTCGCCGCCTACCGGGACCACGGCCCTATCGGAGCCGGCGACCTGGCCGAGGCCGGGGCCGAGGCGCTCGTGGTGGAGTTCGCCCGGCACCATCACGCGGCGCGCCCCGCGGGCATCCCCCGGGATGACTGGGAGGTGCTGCAGCGGGCCGACCACGAGCGAAAGCCCCCTCGACCGCCTCGGCCTCCAATACCATAGGCGACCTACCTATGGCATACCGGGTCACCACCCCCGTCTTCGAAGGGCCCCTGGACCTGCTGCTGCGGCTGATCACCGAGCGGCAGGTGGAGATCACCGAGGTGAGCCTGCTCGATCTGGTGGACGAGTATCTGGCGCACCTGGAGCGCTGGCGCAGTCTCGATCTGGAGGTGACTTCCGAGTTCCTCCTCATCGCCGCCACGCTCATTCAGTTGAAGGCCCGCCGGCTGCTGCCCGGCGCGCCGCCTCCCGACGCCGACGAGGAACTGGCCCTCGCCGAGGAGCGCGACCGTCTGCTGAGCCGCCTGCTCGCCTGCCTCACCTTCAAGGACGTGGCCGCCGTCCTGGCGCACCGCATGGAGACAGCCGCCCGACTGGTGGCGCGGCGCGGCGGCATCGACCCCGGCATCGTCCCCCTGCCGCCGCCGTTCCGCCTTCCCGCCGACGCCGCCGCTTTGGCCCGGCTGGCCGGACGCCTCTTGGCGCGGCCCCGGGAACCCGACCTGGACCACCTCGACCTGGATCTGCCCTCGGTGGCCGCCGCCATAGAAGACGTGCGAGCCCGGGTGGCCGCCGAGGTGCACACCGACTTCGAACGCCTCACCGCCGGATTGGGCCGCCCCGTCGAAGTGGTCGCGTACTTCCTCGCGGTGCTGGAACTGGTGCGCTGGGGCCTGGTGCAGGCGACCCAGGAGGACCCCGGGTCGCCCATCGTCCTGCACCACCTTCGGGAGGCCGCCGCCGGCCTGGTGAGCGAATGGCAGAGGTGACCGACCTGCTGCCGGCCGTCGAGGCCATCCTCTTCGTGGCCGAGGAGCCGGTGCCCGCCGCCGAGATCGCCGAGGTGCTCGAGGTGCCGCGAGAGGCGGCCGACCGTGCTCTGGCGGCGCTCGCCTCCGGCCTGGCCGAGCGCAACTCCGGGCTGGTAGTGCGGGAGGTGGCAGGCGGGTGGCGGCTCTACACCCGTCCCGACCTGCACCCCTACGTGGAGCGGTTCGCCGCCTCGCCCACGGCCGGCCGCCTCAGTCGCGCCGCGCTGGAGACCCTTGCCGTGGTCGCCTACCGGCAGCCGGTCTCGAGGGCACAGGTGTCCGAGATCCGCGGCGTAGATTCCGATCACGCTCTCCGCACCCTGGAGCGCCGGGGCCTCATCGACGTCGTCGGGCGGGCGGCGGGCCCGGGAGCCGCGGCCCTCTACGCGACTACCCCGCTCTTCCTGGAGGTGCTGGGGCTTCGCTCTCGCGACGAACTGCCCCCCCTCGCCGACCACATCCCGCCTGCCGGGGTGGTGGCGCGGTTGGAGGAGCCCTTTCGCCCGGAGGAGCCATCGAGCGACTCCAGCGCCTGATCGCCCATTCCGGCCTCGCCTCCCGCCGCGCCGCCGAGGAGATGATCCGGGCCGGCCGGGTGACCGTGGACGGGCGGCCGGCCCACCTCGGCCAGAAGATCGACTCCTCCCTCGCCCGCGTCGAGGTCGACGGCATCCCGCTGCCCCTGCGTCCCGGCCTCGTCTACTACCTCCTCTACAAGCCCGCGGGAGTGGTCTCCACCGCCTCAGACCCCCAGGGCCGCCCCACCGTGGTGAGCCTGGTGCCCGCGGAGCCGCGCGTCTACCCGGTAGGCCGCCTGGACGCCGACACTGAGGGGTTGATCATCCTCACCAACGACGGCGACCTGGCAGCCCGGGTGACCCATCCGCGTCACCAGGTGCCCAAGACCTACCTGGCCCGGGTCGACGGCTCCCCGGGTCGGAAAGCGCAGCGCGCCCTGACCGACGGGGTGGATCTCGACGACGGCCCGGGGCGGGCCCGCGCCGTCCGCCTGGTAGGCGAGCACGGCGGCGAGGGCCTGGTGGAGGTGGTGATGGCCGAAGGCCGGAAGCGGGAGGTGCGCCGCCTGCTGGCGGCGGTGGGGCACCCGGTTCGGGCGCTGGTCCGGACCGCCATCGGCCCGGTGCACGACCCCTCGCTGCGCCCCGGGACCTGGCGCCACTTGACCCTGGAGGAAGTCCGCTCTCTCTACATGGCATGATCGGATAATGCGGTCGTTCCAGCTTCCGACCGGCCCCTTCTGCGCCGCACCCCCGGTTCCGGGGGACAAGTCCCTGTCGCACCGCGCCCTGGTGCTGGCCGCGATGGCACGGGGCGAGAGCCGCATTCTGAACCTGGCTCCGGGTGAAGACGTCGCCGCCACCTCCCGAGCGCTGCGCTCTCTGGGAGTCGAGGTGGGCGCCGATGAGGTGAGTTCGCCCGGTGTGGGCGGCTGGGTCGCCCCCTCGGGCCCCATCGATTGCGCCAACTCGGCGACCACCCTTCGTCTCCTCGCCGGCGCTCTCGCCGCCCGGCCCTTCCGCACGACGCTCGTCGGGGACGCCTCCCTCATGGCCCGCCCCATGGCCCGGCTGATCGGCCCCCTCGGCGCACTGGGGGCGGCAGTGGAAGTGGGGGCCCGAGGTCGGCCTCCCGTGACGGTGGGGATGGGCCGGTTGCGGGGCGCCGAGGTCGAGGTGCCCCTCCCTTCCGCCCAGGTGCGCAGCGCCGTGGCCCTGGCCGCCCTCCAGGCCGACGGTCCGACGCGGCTCACCTCCCCGCCGGGGTTCCGGG
>VGBK01000130.1 GCA_016870535.1 Actinomycetota bacterium
TGAACCACCAGTTGCAGCAGGCCGTCGAAGGCGAACTTGGCCGTGCCCCAGGCCAGGCCGGCCGCGCCGGCCAGGCCGGCGGCGGCGCCGATGCTGAAGAACTGGGCCGCCACGAACGCCGCCGCCGCCTCCAGAGCCAGGGCGGCGACCACCATGGGCTCCTCGCGCACGCGTCGCGCCAGCCACGGGGAGAGCAGCGACGCCAGCCCGAAGCCGATGCCGGCGGCGCCGATCAGCGCACCGAAGTCGAGGGCCCGGCCTCCGTCCTTGAACTCGAAGGCCAGCAGGGCCAGCAGGAACCCGTTGAGCAGGCGCACCACCGCCGTCGCCAGGCGGGAGAGGTGCACGCTCCGGCGGTACTGGGCGAGGGTGGCCCGCGACGGGGCCTCGGCCGGGGCCGGAGGGGCGGCGGCTCGCGGATCCGGCAGCCCCAGGCTGGTGAAGGCAGCGAGCAGGAAGCACACCAGGGCCGCCACCAGGGCCAGCACGGGATGCAGGCGGACCAGTCCGCCCCCCAATGCCGCGGCCAGCAGGCCGGCGTAGATCCCGAAGCGGGCGAGCACCGCGTTGGCCGCCACCAGGGCCACCGGCTCGGGAAGGGCCACCGGCAGCATGGATGCCTTGCTGATCCCGAACAGGCGGGAGAGCACCAGCATGCCGAAGGCCAGGGGGAACAGCCACAGGGTCTTCAGGCCGAACGCCATCACCACCACCAGGCCGGCCCGCACGAGCGCCGCCAGCGTCAGCGCCGCCCGGTAGGCGCCGGGGAAGCGCCCGAACACGGCCCCCAGCACCGGGGCCACCACGGCGAAGGGGGCGAGGGTGAGCAGCAGGTACAGCGCCACCTTGTCCCGCGCCTGTGCCGAAGGAACGCTGAAGAACAGGGTCTGCGCCAGGGCCATCGCCACCAGGGTGTCGCCGGCCACGTTGGCCGACCAGGAGAGGGACAGCTGCTTGAAAGCCGGCCCGTTGCGGCTGAAGGCGGCGTCGACCCGCACCAGGGCGGCGCGCGCCGTGCGGCGCACCACGCCCGGCGGCACCAGCGGCCGGCGCGGAGGGGGGTCGGGCCGGCGAGTCACGGGCCTGACGCTAGCCGCCGCCCCGCCCGATCGGCATCCCGCGTCGGGACCGCCTACAGCAGGTGGGCCGCCATCTCGGCCAGGGGGCTGCGGACGGTGCGCTCCAGCGTCACGTGCCCGAAGAGGTGGTGGCCCTTGAGCTTCTCGATGAGAGCGGCGGTGCCGCCGAATGGGGAGACGTAGGGGTTGTCCACCTGGGTGAAGTCGCCGCAGAGCACCACCTTGGCCCCCGAGCCGATGCGGGTGAGGATGACCTTCAGCGTGGGCAGTTCCAGGTTCTGCGCCTCGTCGATGACGACGAACTCGCCGGTGATGGAGCGGCCTCGCAGGTAGGTGATGGCGGCCATCTCCAGGGCGCCGCGCTCCAGCAACTCCTCCAGCGCATGGCGGGCGGCGCCCGGCCCTCCGTCGGCGAAGAGGGCGAACAGGTTGTCGTGGATGGCGGCCATCCACGGCGCCAGCTTGTCATCGAGGTCGCCCGGCAGGTAGCCGACCTCCTGGCGCCCCACCGCGATCAAGGGCCGATACACCGAGACCTTGCGGTAACGCCCCGCCTCGAGCACCTGCTCCAGGCCGGCGGCCAGCGCCAGGAATGTCTTGCCCGTCCCCGGCGGCCCCATCACCGACACCGCCGGGATCTCCGGGTTCAGCAGCAGGTCGAGGGCGAAAGCCTGGCGGAGGTTCTTGGACTCCACCCCGAACGCTCGGCGCGTCCCCGGCACCCGCACCACCACGGTCTCGGGCTCGGCCTGGACCACCTGGCCCAGCGCCGAATGCGAGATCCCGTCCTTCAACACCACGTACTGGTTGACCAGCAGGCCGCTCTCGGGCAAGCCGGCCTTGCCCTCGGCGTAGAGACGGTCCACCACCTCGCGGGCGGCGCTCACCTCGGCCACCCCCGAGTACGACTCGTCCACCGCCACGGTGTCGGCCCGGTAGTCCTGCACCGTGACCCCCAACTGGGCCGCCTTGATGCGCAGGGCGGCATCCTTGGTCACCAGCACCGTCGGGGTCCCGTGGTCGGCCAGGCTCAGGCAGGTGGTGAGCAGCCGATGATCGGGAGTGCGGGGATCGAGGATCTCGGGGAGCCGGTCCGACGCCGCCCCGTTGGGCTCGATGCGCAGCGTCCCCCCCGACGGCAGGGTGATGGGCCGGCGCAGGCCGCCGGGGCGGGAGGCGCCGTGCTCCTCCAGGAAGCGGAGGGCACGCCGCGCGTTGGCTCCCACCTCGTCGACGCGGCCCTTCTGGCGGTCGAGTTCTTCCACCACCACCAGCGGCAGCACCACCTCGTGCTCCTCGAAACGCAGCGGAGCCGTCGGGTCGGCGAGGAGGACACAGGTGTCCAGCACGTAGGTTCGGGGCGAGGCTGCGGCGGCCACTCGCCCCAAGACTCATCGTCGCGCTCGCGAAAAGCAAGGATCACCGTGCCGCCCCTTCCGCCGCAGCGTTCCCACGGCGGGTACGGTGGGGCTCGCCGAGCCGGAGCGGAGTTGCGGGTAGCGATCGTGGGAGCCGGATCCTGGGGCACCGCCCTGGCGCGCCTGGCCGCCTCCCGGGCCGAGGTGCGCCTGTGGGCGCGCGAGCCCGAGGTGGTCGAGGCGGTCCGTCGGGGCGGGGAGAACACCCTGTATCTGCCCGGGTACCCGCTGCCGGCCGAGGTCACCTGCACGGGGGATCTGGCCGAGGCCCTCGTCGCCGCCGACCTCGTCGTCATGGCCGTTCCCTCCCACGGCTTCCGCGAGGTGCTGCGCTGCGCGACTCCTTTCCTCCCCGCCGGCGCCCCGGTGATCAGCGTCACCAAGGGCATCGAGCAGGACACCCTCAAGCGAATGACGGAGATCGTCCTCGAGGAGACCGGGGGCGACCCGCGGGGAGTGGGGGTCCTCACCGGCCCCAACCTGGCCCGGGAGATCGCCGCCGGGCAGCCGGCGGCCACCGTGGTGGCCGTGCCCGACCCGGAGCCCGCCCTGGCGGTGCAGCGCCTCTTCATGGGCCCCACCCTGCGCGTCTACACCAACCCCGACGTGGTCGGCTGCGAAGCCGCCGGGGCGCTGAAGAACGTCATGGCCATCGCCGCCGGGATGGCCGGCGGCCTGGGCTACGGCGACAACTCCACCGCAGCCCTCATCACCCGCGCCCTGGCCGAACTCACCCGCCTCGGAGTGGCCATGGGGGGGCGGCCGCTGACCTTCGCCGGGCTGGCCGGCATGGGGGACCTGGTGGCCACCTGCATCAGCCCCCAGAGCCGCAACCGCCGGGTGGGAGTCGCCCTGGGCAACGGCCGCCGCCTGGACGAGGTGGTAGCGGAGATGCGCATGGTGGCCGAGGGGGTCAAGACCACGGCCGCCGTGCTGGCCCTCGCCGCCCGCCACGGCATCGACATGCCCATCGCCGCCACCGTGGGCCGGGTGCTCTACGAAGGCTGCAGCCCGGCCGACATGGTGGCCGCACTCATGGGCCGTGAGGCGAAGGCGGAACTCCACGGCATCGCCTGAGAACCTGCCCGGAGTTTCTCGGGCGGGTCCCCGGCGGGACATTGGGGCGGTGGGCTTCCACCACCCCCCGGCCCGGTGACCCGCCCGGGCGGCGCCGGCAACCCGGCCCGTTAGGGTGGGCGCTCAAGGAGGCGGCCCGCCGCGGCCGACATAGACCCCGTGCCCCACGACGCCCGCCTCGTCCTCGCCCCGGCGGTTGCGGTCCTCCTCATCGCCCTGCTCGCCTCCGGCGCCCCGGCCGCGGCCGCCGACCTCTCGCCCCGCTACGCCTACGGCCAGGTGGTCGACTATCCGCTCGTCTTCCCGGTCGCCGAGCCTCACGTACTGGGTAACCGCAGCCACTTCTGGGACCACCGGCCCATGGGCACCCACCAGGCCCAGGACATCATGGCCGACAAGATGACCGAGGTGTACGCGGTGGCCTCCGGCACGGTCACCTGGATCGGGACCCGGTGCTGTTCGGTCACCATCGGCCACGACGACGGCTGGGAATCCCACTACGTGCACCTCAACAACGACACCCCCGGCAGCGATGACGGGATGGGCTGGGGGATCGCCCCCGGGGTCGAACGCGGCGCCCGGGTGGAACGGGGCCAACTGATCGGCTGGGTCGGAGACAGCGGCAACGCCGAGGGCACCGCCCCCCACCTCCACCTCGAACTGCGCGCCCCCGGGCGCATCCCGGTGGACTCCTTCGCCTCGCTCCGGGAGGCCGCCGCCGCCCAGGGCGTCACCTGCGCCGGAGAGAAGGCCACCCGCGTGGACACCGACGGCCACGGCAGCATCACCGGCACCGAGTTCGACGACGTCATCGTGGGCCGCGGCGGCCCCGACGTCATCCGGGGACGCGGCGGCGACGACCTGATCTGCGGCCTGGGGGGCGACGACCGCCTCTTCGGCGGACCGGGGAACGACTCCCTTCTGGGTGGGACCGGAGACGATGTCCTCTCCGGAGGGACGGGCGACGACACCCTGCAGGGCGGGCCGGGGAACGACGACCTCACCGGCGGGCCCGGCGCCGACCTGCTCGACGGAGGGACGGGCGACGACACCCTGCGGGGCGGGCTGGGGAACGACCGCCTGCGGGGCGGCCGGGACCGGGATCTCCTCGTCGCCTCACCGGGGCGCGATATCCTCGACGGTGGGCCGGGGCGTGACACCGCCGCTTTCGGCGCCGCCGCCTCCGGCATCACCGCCGACCTCGCCGCCGGCACGGTGTCGGGCGGGGTCACCGCCACCCTGGTCGCCGTGGAGGTGATACGCGGCTCGCCCTTCCGCGACCTCCTTCTCGGCGGCCCGGGGGACGACACCCTGCAGGGCCGCGGCGGCAACGACCTGCTGCGCGGCGGCGCGGGCGACGACGATCTGTTCGGCGGCCCGGGGAACGACACTATGGGCGGCGGGCCCGGCGACGACCTGCTCGACGGAGGAGACGGCGCCGCCGACGCCGCCTACGGCGGCCCCGGCTTCGACACCTGCCTGGCGGACCGCACCACCGGCTGCGAGGCCTGAGCCGGGCGTTCCCTCCGGCGGGAGCCGCCGCCGCGGCCCGGCCCTCCCCGGTTCAAGGCTGCCACGACGCCGGCCGATACCACCGGT